>CAJUCG010000017.1 GCA_910585065.1 uncultured Lachnospiraceae bacterium | reverse complement strand
ACTAATTTTTTATTATTTTGTACCTGTACCCTTCTTCTTCTTCATTACAACAACTGCTACTGCTGCCGTAGCTGCTGTTACCACAGCGACAACAACGACAATGATCACTACCAGACTGCTCCCGGAGGAGGTCATATCGCTGTATTTTGCATTCATTACCTCTTTTACCTCGCTCTGGCTTAGAGACTTGTTGAACACATATACATCATCGTAGGAACCAGCGAAAGAGCCGATTTCATCCCACCAGCCGCAATTCCAGTTACCGAGCTGCAAGCCGTAGCAATACTGGATCTGTGAGGTGAAAAGTTTAAAATTTGCGGAGGATGGACCCAATACAGGATCACTGTGTTTTTGTCCATCCAGGTAGATGGTCATGCCGGACGCGGAAAGTGTGACAGCTACATGCTGCCATTTTCCTGCGGTTAAAACAGGCTGCGCTGTCCCGTCCACAACGGATGGATCCGCCCATACTCTCGGATATTCTGCCATCCCTGAATTTCCGTCGCTGTTGATCGCAATCTCAAGGGAGTCCGTTGTCGCAATATAGCCCTCGCTTTCATGGTCGGCAATATTAAAGGAATACAGCGGGGAAATGCCCGGTGTGGAGTCCTTGGCTTTTACCCAGAATGCAATGGTCATGCCGTCCGTCCAGTCTGTGTTTTTGTAGATATCAGAGTCCACTTTCGCAAAACTTGCTCCCTTCGCGCCGCCGTTTAGGGTTAGTACGCTGCCGCGCTCGGAATCTTTGGTGATGGAACCACCAGAAATTTCCATTTCGCCTTCCTTTTCAAAGCTGAAACTCTCCACCGGTTTAACCAAAGGCACAGCGTATGCGGTTGCGGTTGTTGCCAGTGCTAAAAATACGCCGGTTGCCAGTGCTAAAATCTTCTTTTTCATATCAATTTCCTCCATTCTTGATATTGAATTTATATATGCAACATAGCTGTTTAAGCAGCTAAATGTTGTATATACCATTTGAGATATTTTTCATATCTTGGGGTTGGCTTGTTCTCCTCCTGCATTTTAAAATTATGGAATACGATAAATTCCCACTTCTGCAAGTGCAAAACGCTTTGCGCTGCCCATATCGCGCACTTCGATCTTCACGCTCTTTGTGGTTACGGTATCAAAATATAGGGCGGTTGCTTCCGCACTGTCACTTGAAAATTCCACATGGTCGATCACGCTGCCATCGCTGAATGTGATCTTTACTTCCTTTGGCGTTGCCGCATCCTCATAGGAGCGGTATAAAAAGAGACAGTCGATCTCCTTTTCCTCGCCAAAATCAATGGTCAGCGAGGCTTTTTTGCCATCCTCAGCGCACCACTCTCTGTCTTTGCCGCTTGCCGTTGCGGAAAATTCTCCGTCAATTACCGCCTCCGGCTTTCCTGCTGCCGTGGAGGAAGCTGTTACCGAAAAGTTTCCCTCCACCTTGACGAGCGCGCTCTCCCCGGAAGCTGCCGGCTGCATGGTTGTGGTCGGACCATTCATATAGAATGTGCCGTCCTCGCGGAAGCCGCACCGATCGATCGTCAGTTTTCGATTGCCGCCCGCCATTGCCACAACGGTGTGGGTGTGGTATGCGTTGAAAAGCTCTTTGCCGTCAAGTGTGTAGAAAAAGCTGTTGTTGCCGGGACCGGACGCATTTTCTGTCGAGGAGATAATCGGGTTCCCCTCATACTTTGTAAACGGGCCAAGTGGGGAAGAGGCAGTTGCATATCCCATGGAATAGGAACGATCCCCATAAAACCCACCGGAGTAAAACAGATAATATGTCCCATCTTTTTTCAGGATATCGGGTCCTTCATTCCACTGATAATCTGCGTTATTTAAAAGTTCCCACTGCTGCTGCGGTGTAATGCATAAAATATGTTCTGCACCCTCCTTGACATGGGTGTAATCCTCCATCTCCACCACATAAATCTGACTGACATGGTGACCATCCACCACGTTTTCTGAGCAGTCTCTTGAATAATATAAGTACATTCGCCCGTCATCATCTGTATAGAAATTCGGATCAATATTTGCATAGCCCAAATCAAAGAGTGGTGCGCCGTGTACATCAGTGTATGGACCGGTCAGCACATCGGAAACCGCCACGCCAATCCGCAGGCTCTTGTCGTCGTTCTGACCGCAGTAGTACAGGTAAAATTTTCCATCTGAACCAACTACAATCTGTGGCTGCCACAGGCTTCCCCGCACCCAGCCTTCCGTGCCGCTGCAATAAAAGATATTGGTTAGCCGGTTCCATGAATTCAAATCTTCTGATTCATAAAGCCCATAGTATGTTCCGGATTCTGTGGCAGTACAATAATATTTTCCGTCGTGGGTGAACAGATACGGGTCACCAATATTGGTGATCTGGTTCCCGTTGGTGTAGGTGTACTGCCTAAGCTCGGAATTATCCTTTAATTCGACCTGCTTGCCGCAGGCATTCATAGAGATTGCCATAATTAGTGCTGATGCAGCCAAAGATACTTTGCTAAGCTTCATCTTCCCCTTCCTTTCCCAGAAAAGCCGCCCTGCCTGAGTTGTTGATGCGCCGAATAATTTCCGGGTCAACTTTAAATTCTCTGCCGTAGGTTAAAAGACCGTTTGTTTCCTGTTCCACATCACAGAGCTGCGTGTAGACAAAGCCTTGGACATGGGGGGATTCAAGCAGTGCGCCAACTACGTTTTGGTAGCGTTTTAAGAAATCTTCGTCTGAATTTGCCGCAGTGTAGCCCCAGCCATTTACATCCTTTGTTTTCTGATAGGAAATCCCGCCAAATTCTGATACAATAATTGGTTCGCCGCCATAGCTGCTTCCCTGCGCATACAATGTGCGGCTTCCCGGTGTACTGTCTAAAATTCGGTCAATCCCCCCGCCGTAACGCTCCTTCAATACAGGGTAAGCTCCCTCGTAATCGTGGATGGTAAGCAGGTCGGAAACCGTGTGATCCCAGCCGTCATTGGAGATAACCAGTCTGGTCTGGTCAAGGGATTTTGTCAGGTAATACATGGCTTTGGAGAAATCCTGTTCCTCACCATTATTCATAATACAATCCACACCCCAAGATTCATTGAGCGGAACCCAGCACACAATGCAAGGATGGTTGTAGTCGCGCTGTATTATCTCCATCCATTCCCTTGTCATATTGCAGACAAAATCGCGGGAATAAACGTAGGCGGAGGAGAATTCTCCCCACACAATCAGTCCAAGGCGATCCGCATGGTAGAGATAGCGCGGATCCTCTGCCTTTTGGTGTTTGCGCACACCATTAAATCCCATCGCTTTGCAGGCTTTAATATCCTTGATAAAATCCTCGTCCGTCGGTGCGGTCATCAGCGACGGTTTCCAGTAGCCTTGGTCAAGCAGCATTTTCTGGTAATAAGGGCGGTTGTTTAACATAAACTTGCCGTTTGCCACCGAAACCTTGCGCAGTGCGCAGTAACTTTTTACTTGGTCGGTTGCCTTCCCATCAGAAAGTACTGTAAATTCCAGATCGAACAGCACTGGATTTTCTGGTGACCAGACAAGGGACTCCTGATGATTCCAGTCGAGGGTGATACTCTGGTCAAGGCGGAATGCACGCTCAGCGCGGTTGTTATGTACATGGATCTGATCGTCCACATATTCTTTCCCCCGAAGGAGCATTTGCACTCGCACCTGTTTTTCTGAATTTCCAGAAAATTCCATTTTTATTGAGATAGTTTTGCGGTCAACATCCGGCGTAACCCAGATGCGATAAAGCGAGTTTTCTGCGATCTGTTCTAGCCAGACTGTCTGCCAGATCCCCGTGGTACCGGTGTAGAAAATCCCTTCTGAATTCCCCTTCCAGTATTGTTTTCCACGGGGCAGTTCAAGATCGAGTGCGTCGTCGATAACACGCACTGCAATAGTATTTTCTGCCCCGAAGACTACGTCCTTTGTAATATCAAAGGAAAACGGCGTGTTCCCTCCAAAATGTTCTCCGGTAAAATTTCCATTGACCCACACCATTGTTTTGTAGTCCGCCGCGCCAAAGTGCAGGATCAGCCGGTCTTTGCCCTCTTCTTTTGGGATGATGACCTGTTTTTTATACCATACGATATTGTGGAAATCGCGCTCCCCAATCCCCGACATTTCACATTGGTATACATAAGGCACCGTGATCCGGCGCGCGAGAGGTTTCGCGTCATACCATTTTTCTGTAATGCCAAGGTTCTCGTCATCAAAGGCAAATTCCCATTCTCCGTTTAAATTCTGAAAAGATTCCCTTTGAAAATCCGGTCTCGGATATTCTGGTCTTGGTATATTTCCGGTCTGCATATGCCACCTCCTTTATTTTTTATTTTGTCTTATAAAAATTTTTTAGCCCTTTACCCCCGCCTGCATCTGCATTCCTTTCATAAAATGTTTCTGCGCAAACAAGTAGACGATAAACGTTGGGATCACAGAGATAAAGCCGCCTGCAATGGCATGACCGTGCATGGTGTTAAAACTGCTTTTGATTCTCTGCATTCCCGGTGTGATGGTCAGTTTATCCACACTGTTCATTACAATTGAAGGCCAGAGATAATCATTCCACGCGCCGGTAAATGCGAACATTGCCACCACAATCAGCACGGGCAGACACAGCGGAAGAATCAGCTTGTAATAAATCTGAAATTTGTTTGCCCCGTCAATCATTGCTGCCTCATCTAATTCTTTTGGGATGCCGGACATAAACTGTCTTATCAGGAAGATATTAAATACTCCCGCAACATTTGGCAAAATCAACGCCCAAAGAGTATCCACAATACCGAGGGTTTGACAAATTTTGTAAAGTGGAATAATATTGATGACTGCCGGGAAGGTCATGGTTGCCATCAAAAACCAGAAAATTATATTTTTTCCTGGAAATTCAAGCCTTGCGTAGGCGTAGGCGGATGTGGAGGAGATAAGCACCACTAGCACCGTCTGGGCTACTGCCACAAAAAGGGAATTTCCGAACCATTTCATAATCGGATAGCTGGCGGAATATTCCGCGCCAAACAGCTCCTTATAGTTCTCAAAGGTAAATTTATCCGGCAGGAAGGAAAACCCGCCCGTCATAATCTCAAGCTCCGACCTTACCGAAGTAAAGAAGGAGAACAGCATCGGTGCCACGCAGATAATGGTCAGCAGCACACAGAGGATCAGGGCGATAATGCGGACGCGGTATTTTTTTAATTTTTCCATATTAAGCCTCCATTCTGTGATCTATGATTTAATCTTTCTGCGCCGTCAGTTTATTTAAGACAAGGGATACTACAATCATGACCGCGCCGACCATAAGTGCCATGGAAGCCGCAATGCCCGCCACGGAGCTGGAGCCGAAGGCAAGTTCCCTAATGTACATCATCATTGTGTAAGTGGAATTGTTAGGTCCGCCCGCTGTCAGCATTAAGGACTGCCCGTAGAGATTAAACTGCCCGATAGTGGTCAAAATCAAGGTGTAGGAAATCTGCGGCATAATCCCCGGAAGCGTGATTTTCATAAATCTCTTAAATGTCCCTGCGCCGTCGATATCCGCCGCTTCCATAACATCTTTTGAGATGCCGTTGATCGCCGCCAGATAAATCACGAGATTTCCGCCAAGACACCACCATACCGTAATGATCACGATTGCTGTCCATGCGAATGGCTGCTCGCTGAGCCAGTTGATATCGACCACTTTTCCCAAAAGTCCGGTCAGGAAATTGTTGATCAAGCCCTCATTTCGATTGTAGACATAGTACCAAACCAACACCACTGTCGAGATGGAGAAAATATTCGGCAGATAAAACAGTGCCTGAAAAAATTTATGTCCCCATGGCTTTAAGCTTAGAATCACTGCCATAAACAGCGGAACCAGAATACAAAAGGGCACGCTGATCAACACGAAATGCACGGTGTTTGACATACCGTTGCGAAACATCGTATAGTAGGAAGTGACCGAATCAGTTAAGATCTGGCGGAAGTTCTCCAGCCCGTTAAAGATGGGCGCGGCATCAACATAGATATTCCATTTTGAAAATGCCGCGAAAATGCCCACCACGGCGGGAATCAGGAAAAAAATCGCAAACAGGATAAGCTGCGGTGCAATAAAAAGGTATGGCGTAATGCTCCATTTTCGTTTTTTCCTCATTGTTACTCCCCTTTTCTGCGCTGCTTTTTCACCTTTTAAGTCTGCGGGAGCAGCGCGGACACAGACTGATTTACTGGTTCTTGATATTGTCTTCTACCAGCTGCTGCGCACTCTGCAAGCCGTCCGCCGGTTTTACTCTGCCAAACGGAATCTCGTAAGCGACAGTGTCTAGTGCTTCTACCACCGCTCCGTAGTAAACATAGTCAGAGATTACTAACGCGTCCGGATTGTCAATCAAAAATTTCTGCGGCAGGTCATTGACTCTCGAATCGCTCAGCACTGCTTTGCTGGCAGGAATCTGACCATAATCCGCCCACTCGTAGCAGTTCTCACCGACAAACGCGATAAAGTCCATAATGGCATTTGCCTTTTCGTCCGTTATCTTGTCATTGCGCGGGATAACAAACTGGTGGGAGGAAGCCCACTGTAACATATTGTTTGTATCATATGTAATCATATAGGTTTCTCCGAAATTGATCCCCGTATACTCGACGGTGGACAATGTCCATGTGCCCTCCGGCAAGAACATCAGCTTGCCCTGCGCAAACAAATTGTTTGGCTGGTCGCCATCCTGTGTACACCATTTTTTTGCAACTGCATCAGCGAAATCCTGGAATACTTTCTGGAAGAGTTCATTGTTAAAGGAAGGCATTTTTCCGTCCTCGGTAAGCTTGCCGCCAAGCTGGTAGTACCAGGATAAAAGCTCGTATCTCGGCCAGGTGATAGCATAGGTGTAAACTCCGTCCGAAGCTGCCTGATCCGCAAATCCCGCGATCTCATCGAAGGTGATCATCCCATCATCTAGCACATTCGGGCAGTATTTTTCAACCAGATCCTTGTTGTAATAGGTTACATAGCTGTGCAGATCTAATGGAATACCGTAGCGCGAGCCATCCACCGCGCCCATATTCCATGCGGAATCTACATACTGGTCAGCCTTGATCTTGCCGTTTGAGGAAATATAATTATCAAGCGGCAGATACATATTGCTCTTTGCGTTGCTTGGCAGGCGATCCACATGCTGGATGCAGAGGTCAGGAACGCCGCTCTGGGAATTAACCACGAGCGGAAGCTTTGTGTATAACTCGCCCTGCTCCGTCATAATATGCTCCACTGTGTATTCCGGGTTTGTTGCATTGTAAGCATCGATAATCTTTTGCATCGCCGTTCCATCCCCCCCAGTAAAGACGGACCAGAACGTAATGGTCTTATTGCCATCCCCGCCCTTTTCCTTGCCGGAACCATTTCCACAGGCGGCAAGCGACGTTACCATAACGGCGGACATAACCAGTGCTGCGATTTTTTTTAGCTTCATACCTCGTTCCTCCTATTTGCTTAAATCTTTAAATTTTACCCAAAAGATACAAAATTCTTGGAACTATAGGGCGGAATTACCGACTTATTTTGTGCAATATTTATGTATCTATTGGAATTAACTTGCTCTTATCGTACTCCTTTTTGATGATTTTGTCAATATAATATTCTATAAATTTAGATAAACTGGTATTTTGCATAAATATTATCCATTGATTTTGTAAGTAATAACGAATTTTATTACAGAAATCTTGTAATATTTAAAAGGGAGAGCTTTTCCATTCCAGAGATTATGGATGTTTATGGGAATTTTAGGTTACAAAATTGAAAAGGATATGGTATAATCTTGATAGAGATTATACCTGCGCCAGTTCACTTTCGACCACAGGGAGAAAAAATTCTTTTGTGAACTGTGCGCATCCCTCGGAGAGAACATATCTGAAGGATATGGTATAATCTTGATAGAGATTATACCTGCGCCAGTTCACTTTCGACCACAGGGAGAAAAAATTCTTTTGTGAACTGTGCGCATCCTTCGGAGAGAACATATCTGAAGGATGGAGAGAACATATCTGAAGGATATGGTATAATCACATCCGCCAGGGGCACCATGTCCGAGGGATATGATATAATTTTAGTTTGAGACAGGAGGAAATGGGTTTGAAAAACACCATACATTTAAGTATTTATGACACGGAGCAGATATCAAATATCGCAAAAGCACTCTCATCCGAGCAGCGTCTTAAAATATTGAGGCTTTTGGATGACAATGTGCTTAATATCAGTGAGATTGCTGCGAGACTTCAGATGCCGATGTCCTCGGCGGCACTGCATATTAAAATACTCGAAGAATCGGGGCTTGTGATCACGCAGCCAGTTCCGGGCATTCGCGGTTCACAGAAATTAAGCGGAATTAAGGTAGATCATCTCTCCATCGATTTAAAACCGTCCTACCATACGGACTCGCCGTTTCAGACAGCATATTTTTCTATGCCGATCGGGAATTATTTTGATTTTGAGATTACACCGCCCTGCGGTATTGTCTCGGAGAGTCGTTATCTGGGCGCGGCGGACGACACCTCTGCTTTTTTCCTGCCAGAACATAGTATGGCACAGCTGATTTGGTTTACGCAAGGGTACTTGGAATATCGTTTTAACAATCAGCTGCTAAAGGCAGCAAAGACCATAGAGGGAATTGAATTTTCGTTTGAGGTCTGTTCCGAGGCACAGGGGTATAATAACGAGTGGCCTTCCGATATTACACTCTGGGTTGGGAGTAGGGAGGTCGGGACATTTACGAGCGAGGGTGATTTCGGGGGGACGCGCGGGCAGCAGAATCCGGTCTGGTGGTCGGACACGCTGACCCAGTACGGCATTTTGCACCGACTGTTTATCGATCATGGGGGATGCTATATTGATGGGATAAAAACATCAAAGGAAACTCTTGATTCCCTGCCATTTTGCCAGAATAATTATCTGACTTTTTGTATCGGTATCAAAAGAGATGCAAAATATGTTGGCGGTTTAAATTTGTTTGGGGAGCATTTCGGAAATTACAGTCAGCATATCAATATGAGAGTGGATTATACGCAGTAAATTGTGCGGAAAGGAGCCAAAATGTGGGGATTGATTTTTGTTGGACTGATGGCGGGCGGAATAGCAGGACTTATTTATCTGATCAGCCGCTTTTATCAATTTGAATGGGTGCAGCGTGTATCAAATGGGAAAAAATGGGTGAGAATATCAGCTTCCGCAATGATGCTTTTGGCTGTTGTCGCGCTGCTTTGGCTTACCATGGGAGGGATGAATGCAATTGTTTGTGTGCTGCATCTGGTAGCCTTTTGGCTGCTTAGCGATCTGGTTTTTTTAGTTATTAAGAAGTGGCGGGGGAAATTTAAGCATTACTATGCGGGCATGTGCGCACTGGTTTTTACGACAGCTTATCTAAGCGTTGGTTTTGTGCTTGCCAATCATGTCTGGCGGACAGCCTACACTGCAAATACGGAAAAGGAAGTTGGAACATTTCGGATTGTACATATTGCAGACTCGCATATTGGGACAACATTCGATGGTGTGGGCTTTGCAGAATATGTAGCGCGGATGCAGAAGGAAAACCCGGATATTGTGGTAATCACTGGGGATTATGTGGACGATGACACATCAAAACAGGATATGGTGGATGCGTGCAAAGCCCTGGGGACGCTTAAAACAACTTACGGAGTCTACTATGTATTTGGCAACCATGACCGGGGGTATTATGGCGCGGAGTATCGCGGTTATAATGGGGACGATCTGGCAAATGAACTTGAGAAAAACGGCGTTATTGTATTGGAGGATGAGGCAGTACTGCTGGATAACCGCTTTTATGTTATTGGAAGAAAAGATCGCTCTGAGGATAAGATGGGAGGCGGAAGAGCTTCGGCGGAGGAACTTGTAAGGGGACTTGACCGGGACAAATATATGATTGTACTTGACCATCAGCCGGGGGAATATGAGGAGCTGGCAGCTTCGGGTGTCAATTTGGTACTTTCAGGGCATACACATGGCGGGCAGTTTTTTCCGATCAATTATGTTGGCGAATGGACAAAAGTTAATGACAAAACTTACGGTTTGGAACGCCGGGATAAAACGGATTTTATTGTAACTTCCGGAATTTCAGACTGGGCACTTTTATTTAAAACAGGATGTAAATCGGAGTATGTTGTCATTGATATAATAGGAAAATAAAAAAATATTGCGGAACTAAAAATAGGAGGAATAATGCAAATGAATCAGAGCGCGAAGGGGGACAAAGTATATTTATTTGAACAGATGCCGATCCCAAAGGCGGTACGCAAACTTGCTGTGCCGACCATATTAAGTTCACTTGTTATGGTACTGTACAACCTTGCAGATACTTATTTCGTGGGGCTGTTAAACGAATCGGGGGAGACGGCGGCTGTCACTTTAGCCGCCCCGCTGCTGCTCGCGTTCAACGCGGTCAACAACCTGTTTGGCGTGGGCGCGTCCAGTATGATGAGTCGGGCACTCGGAAAAAGGGAGATCGAAACGGTAAGGAAAAGTTCTGCTGCCGGGTTTTATTATGCCCTGTTGAGCGGTCTGGTCTTCTCAGCTATATACACAATATTAAGAAATCCGTTTCTCACGCTGCTGGGAGCGAATGAGGCAACCGCTGCCGTCACTGCGCAATACTTAAAATGGACAGTTAGCTTTGGTGCTGCGCCAGCCATCTTAAATGTGGTGCTTGCCTACCTTGTGCGCGCCGAAGGAGCCTCGCTGCACGCGAGTCTTGGAACGATGAGCGGCTGCCTTCTCAATATCGTACTCGACCCAATCTTTATTCTGCCCTGGGGCTTTCATATGGGAGCTGCGGGCGCGGGGTTGGCAACCTTTCTCTCCAATTGTGTGGCGTGCATATATTTTTTTATCCTTCTTTATGCAAAGCGTCGGACAACCTATGTATGTGTCAATCTCAGGATGGCAAAGCCGGAAAAACGCATATTATCCGGGATCTGCGCCGTCGGCATACCTGCCTCGATCCAGAATTTGTTAAATGTAACAGGAATGACGATCCTAAACAATATGACCGCCTCTTTCGGCGCGGACGCGGTGGCGGCAATGGGAATTTCCCACAAGATCAGCATGGTGCCAATGCAGATAGCATTTGGTCTGTCACAGGGCATTATGCCGTTGGTCAGCTACAATTATGCAAGCAGAAATTATATGCGTATGAAGAAAAGTTTCTGGTACACTGCAAGAATATCGCTGATTTTTATGGCGGTAGTAACGGCGGGGCTTTGTTTTGCCTCCGGGAGTGTGGTAAAACTATTTATGAAGGACGGGGCAGTAGTTGATTACGGCACGCAGTTTTTGCGTGGCTTCGCGCTGGGAATGCCGTTTTTATGTATGGACTTTTTGGCGGTGGGCGTATTTCAGGCGTGCGGAATGGGAATGAAATCATTTATTTTTGCAATCCTTCGCAAGATTGTGTTGGAGATTCCTGCGCTGTATCTGTTAAACGCGCTCTCTCCGCTCTACGGCATTGCCTACGCGCAGTGTGTGGCAGAGATGGTGCTGTCCGCAGTGGCGGTTATCGTGCTGGTAAGATTCTTTAACGGAACACGAAAGCAGGAATA
The DNA here is from genome assembly GCA_910585065.1 of uncultured Lachnospiraceae bacterium. GTDB lineage: Bacteria > Bacillota > Clostridia > Lachnospirales > Lachnospiraceae > RGIG4057. The sequence continues at coordinate 15,592 of CAJUCG010000017.1, read as the reverse complement.
GAAATCTGAAATAGTAAATATTTATTGCTTGTTTTTTCATCCCTTCAAGTTTATAATAGGTAGCCGAAAAAAATGGAGGGGATGATTTTAAATGAATAAGGATTTGACAACGGGGGAGCCAAAAAAAGTTCTGTGGGCATTTTGTCTGCCGATGTTTGGCAGCATTGTGTTCCAGCAGCTCTACAATATTGCGGATTCTCTAGTGGCAGGCAAATTTATCGGAGAAAATGCACTGGCGGCAGTGGGAAACAGCTACAATATCACGCTTATTTTTATCGCGTTTGCCTTTGGCTGCAATATCGGCTGTTCGGTGATTGTATCGCAGCTTTTTGGGGCGAGAGATTTTCGAAGGATGAGGGCTGCGGTCCACACTTCTCTGATTGCAAGCGGGGCTCTCTGTGCTGTTTTGATGGTGGTTGGTCTGTTGTCGGCAGAGGCACTTCTCAGACTGATGAGAACTCAGCCGGAAGTCCTTGCAGACTCTCTTCTATATTTAAGAATCTATCTTTTTGGTTTGCCGTTTCTGTTTTTTTATAATATTGCCACGGGAATTTTTTCAGCACTGGGGGATTCCAAAACGCCTTTTCTTTTTCTTGCCTTTTCCTCAAGTGCAAATATCCTTGTCGATATTTTGTTTGTAAAGGGATTTTCCATGGGGATTGCCGGAGTTGCATGGGCAACCTTTCTCTGCCAGGGAATAAGTTGTATTTTCTCCGTCCTTCTGGTATTAAAGCGGCTGCAAACCCTGAAAACAGAGGGAGCCATCCCCTTATTTTCGGGACAGCTCCTTGGAAAAATAGCGGTGATCGCAGTGCCAAGCATCTTGCAGCAGTCCTTTATCTCCGTTGGAAATATGATGATTCAGGGCTGTATCAACGATTTTGGCGTAAGCGTAGCCGCCGGATATTCCGCTGCGGTAAAATTAAATAATTTGGTAATAACATCCTTTACCACCATCGGAAATGGGATCTCGAATTTTTCCGCCCAGAACCTTGGCGCAAACCGTTACGACAGGATAAAGGAGGGATTTTTTGCGGGGCTGAAATTAGTCTGGTGTCTCTGCATTCCATTCTGCCTCGCTTATATCTTATTTGGAAAATATTTACTTTTACTCTTTATGGATCAGAGTTCTGCCACGGCACTGCTAACTGGCAGGCAGTTTTTATGGATTCTCTCCCCGTTTTATTTTGTTGTTTCCACAAAGCTTGTGGCGGACGGCGTTTTGCGCGGGAAAGGGGCAATGTTAAAATTTATGGCAGCCACGTTCACCGATCTGATTTTGCGCGTGATCCTGTCCTTTGTTCTTTCCGGGTTGACCAGCTCAGCTATCGGCATATGGTGTTCCTGGCCGATTGGCTGGTGTATCGCAACGGGGCTTTCCCTCCTGTTCTACCGGGGGGAATGTCAAAAATTTGAGGGATAAACTTTTATGGAGTTACAGTTTCTTTAAATAATTTCCATCAATGTTTAGGATTTTATTGTAAATAATAAATGCATTCGGGTCAATTTCCTGCACTGTTCGGCGCACTAAATTGATCTCATATTTGGAAACCGCGGTAACTAGGATATTGGTTGATTCGTGTGTGTAGGCACCATCGCCCGTCCACTCGGTCACACCGCGGTAGATCTCTTTCATAATTGCTTCTGCCACGCCAGTTTTTTTGGTAAAGATCGTCACCTGGATCATAATATTTTGCGAGTGCGCGCGATCTACCGCGTAGGAGGAGAGTGCCGCATAGATGATACAATAAATCGCGGTCTGTAAGTCAAACATCAGCGCGCAGACTAAGTAGATTATCCCATTAATAATAATATTGACTTTGCCAACGCTAAAATTGCGGTAATTCTTGCTGAAATAAATTCCCAAGATATCTGTGCCGCCGCCCGAACCGCCGGCGTACAGGCAGAGTCCCACACCCACGCCGTACATCAGACCGCCGATAATACAGGATGTCAGTGGCTCCTCAATAATTAGCGGGTTAGGAACAGGAATCACTGTGACAATAAAAGTAGTAAGTGCTACGGACATCGCCGTTTTTAAAAAGAAAAGACGGCTGACCCCCTTGTAGGCAAGCAAAAACAGCGGGACATTGAGCAGGAAATAAATAATACCTGAAATATCAATGTTCGGCGCGTTTAAAAGATGGAGTCGGTCAACTAAGATGGTTCGCGCTAACTGGGAAATACCAAGCGCACCGCCGTTGTAGAGTTTTAACGGGGTGAGGAAAAGGTTGATAGCGGCGGAAAAGATAACTGTTCCGACAGCGACCATCAAAAAACGCCATAATTCGTTGGTTGAAAGTTTGTTTTTCATGGAATAAAAAGCCTTTCTGGAAAAAAATTAGGAAACAGGAACATTGTAAGATAGTTTGATAAAAAGTGCAAGAGAAAATTAAAATTTTTTCAATCGGGGATAATGCCAAAAGAGAAAGGATCTTACAAAATAATTTGCTCTTAATTTACATATAAAATATTTGACGTAACTAACTCCATGGAAACAGATAATAAAATACAATTTTCAGATATATTTTTCTTTTTATTTGACAATTACAGGGAATAAATATATAATCTATTGATAAAGAGGGATGAAAGAAGTTTGTTCTATTAGACTTTTTGCATCAACGGTAGATGGATAAACGAAGATTACCTGTACTGTGGCTGATGGGCGGCTTGGCAGTGAGAGCCTTACGAGCTTGCCCACAGGATCAGTCAGGATAGAAGTAATAAAAAATTTGTGAAAAATCACAGGAAGGAGAATAAATATGGGAATAATCGGGATTGGAAATTATTACCAGTCAGGATACTATTTATATTATCCGGGCAGCAGACGAGTATCGGCAGGGGAGAGAGTGGAGCCGGTAAAACCGGTGGAACGAATAGGAAATATAATGCAGGGAAGGACTTTAGAGAATGCGGACGCAGCAAATGGGACGAATTCGACAGATAATAGAAAAGTGTCCATCCCGCTTCAAGTTGGCAGGGGATTCTTGCCAAGGGACCCGCAGGGGGAAGAGCTTTCGCCGGAGGAGGCCATAAATCCGGAGGCGCGTAAAAAGGTGGGGCGCAAATCTTCGCCGGAAGAGTGCCAGACTTGCAAAGAGCGTAAATATCAAGACGGTTCGGATGAGAATGTTTCATTTAAATCAGCGGCGCATATTTCGCCGGAGGCGGCGGGCGCGGCGGTGCGGGCGCATGAGGGTGAGCATGTGTCAAATGCTTACAAGGAAGCGGCGGAAAATGGCGGCGAGGTAGTCAATGCCTCAGTTACCATCCACACCTCGATCTGCCCAGAGTGCGGACGCACCTATGTTTCAGGCGGCACGACAAGCACAACGATCCGCTATGCAAAGGAAGAGAATCAAAACCCTTACGAGAAGGCAAGAAAAGCGCGAGAAGAGATCCAGATGCGCGGAAAAAATATTGATTATGCAGCTTAAAATTGACATATAGCTTTAAAATTGAAATAATGTATGCAGCTAAAATTATTCAGTGAAGGAAGGGTTATATGAAAAAATATGCAGTGATCACCGGTGCAAGTTCCGGGATCGGGACAGAATTTGCGAAGCGTCTTGCGGCAAAAGGGTACGCGCTTGTGCTGGTGGCGCGCAGAGAGGAGCGGCTTAGCCTACTTGCAAAGCAGCTTAAAAGAAAGACAGAATGTGAGATCTGCGCGGCGGATTTGACACAGCGTGCGGAATGTGAGAAATTGTGCGAATGGCTGGCGGATAAGGATGTGGAAATATTTATCAACAATGCAGGCTTTGGGGATTGCGGGGAATTTGCAAGGAACGAATTGGAAAAAGAGTTAGATATGATCCGGTTAAATGTTGCGGCACTGCATCTTTTGACAAAGCGCATGGTAAGGCGTTTTAAGGAGCGCGGTGATGGATATTTGCTCAATGTGGCTTCCGCTGCCGGACTGCTTCCAGCGGGTCCTTATATGGCGACTTACTACGCGACGAAGGCCTATGTTACAAGCCTGACGCGCGCGGTAGCGCAGGAGCTGAAGGAGGAGGGCAGCAGAGTCTATGTCGGCTGTCTTTGTCCGGGACCGGTGGATACCGAATTTAATGCAGTGGCAAATGTGGAGTTTGCCTTAAAGGGAATTCGCCCCGGATACTGTGCGGGCTATGCACTCGATATGATGTTAAAAAAGAAAAAGACCGTGATTGTGCCGACGCTGTTAATGAAATTTGCAGTGGTGGGTGCGCGTTTACTGCCGGTAAGCGTCGCAGTAAAAGCGGCGGGAATGCAGCAGAAGCGCAAGGTGCGATTATAGGAACATAGAGATAAAATATGGTTTTTATTTGATGTTGCTTCTAAAATTGACCGATTTTTAAAGAGTCGTTCCTTTTATGTGAAAAGGCTCCCAGGAAATTTTTGGGAGCCTTAAAATTATTACATTTTTACCAATTATGATTAGTTGTTTTTTTCTTTAATTTTCCGGCAGTTCAAAACAGATAAAATTTTTCTTTCCGATTTTGAGTACTGTTTCCGGTGCGGTAAGCGGTGCATCTGCATCTGTTACCCGCTCTTCGTTCATTGTCACGCCGCCCTGTTTTATCAGTCTGCGGAATTCGCTTCCCGAAGAAATAATTCCTTTTGAAATCAGATGCGGCACGAGGTTAAGCAATATCCGCTCCCCGTCCAGGCAGACAATATGCGGCATATCCTCTGGCAATTTCCCGGCGGAGAAAACCGATAGAAAGTATTCTTTTGCCTTTTTTGCCTTATCCGCACCATGGTAAAGCGATGTGATGTTTTCCGCCAGCAAAAGTTTGATATTGCGCGGGTTCTCATTCGCGGAAAGCCGATCTGAGAGCATATCAATTTCATCGGGGTGCATATCCGTAACAAGTTCAAAGTAACGCAAAATCAGATTGTCTGGTACTTCCATTGTCTTTTTGAACATTACTTCGGGGGATTCATCCACACCAATATAATTTCCAAGACTCTTGCTCATTTTTTCCACGCCGTCAAGCCCTTCCAAAAGAGGCATAAATATCGCGATCTGTGCCTCCTGTCCCACAGACTTTTGCAGTGTGCGTCCCATCAGGATATTGAACGTCTGATCCGTGCCGCCAAGTTCGATATCCGCATGAATCTGTACAGAATCGTATGCCTGCATCAGCGGGTAAAAAAATTCGTGCAGACCTATTGGCTCCTGCCTCTTGTAGCGGTTTGAAAAATCTTCCCGCTCCAAAAGTCTTGCCACAGTGGTGTTTGCCGCCAGATGGATGACTTCCTCAAAATTCAGTTTTGCCAGCCATTCACTGTTAAAGAGAACCTGTGTTTTTTCGCGGTCAAGTACCTTAAAAATCTGCTCCATGTAGGTCGCAGCGTTCTCTTGTACCTGTTTCTTTGTAAGCTGCTTTCTTGTCTTTGAACGCCCTGTAGGGTCACCGATTTTTCCCGTAAAATCCCCGATAATAATTACGGCGCGATGTCCGAATTCCTGCATCTGGCGCACCTTTCGCAGCACGACGGTATGCCCTATATGGATGTCCGGCGCACTCGGATCAAGTCCAAGTTTAATGGTAAGGGGCTGATTTTTAGTGATGGAGCGGCGCAGTTTTGTGGCGAGTTCATCTTCCTGTATTATCTCCAAAGTCCCCTTTTTAATGATTTTAAGCTGCTCTTCAATCTGTGTTTCCACTTCCTGGATTGCAGTCCCGCAGTTTATCTGTCCCATATAAATCCTCACATTCTGCTGGTTCTAACAGCAATTTAATTTATATTAAATTTATTTGGTTATTTTTGTAACATAGTTCCCCTAGGATCTGGTTTCCATGCATTGCTAAAACGGCATATTTTTTTGTACGCGGGCACCAATGCGCGCAGAGGAAATAGGTGAGCGCAAAAAAAGCCCCCTGCAAAAATGCAGAGGGCGAAAATTTCGCGTTACCACCTCAATTTATTGACTGCTCACACAGCCAACCTCTTCAAGTACGCAGAAAATCAGTAAAAATTCCAGTCCGCTGGCCAGACCGAACTGGTCCGATCTCTGGTGATACTCTAGCGCGCTAACGGGCACAGGAACCGTCGCAGCCTACTTGCAGAAAAAATCCCGTTCGGTGCGATGCTCAAAGATGTATTCAGAATCTTCGTCTTCGCGCCTCTCATCTGCCGGCTGCTTTCTGTGAAGCCTCATGATCCTTACTTCTTCTTCTCATAGCAATTCACTTATGAAACTATGTTGAAAATCAGTATAACGCGGTCAAAATGGTTTGTCAAGAAAAATTTGAAATTTTTTATGTCTATATTATATCAAATTCTATGAGGCAAGCATTGTTAAGTTTTTATCTTCGGCTCCATTTCCCAAACAATGATTTTTTATAATGCAAAAGTTCCTCCTTTGCCTCCTGGCTCTTCGTGGCTTTTTTAAGGAGAGTAACTGCCTTTTGAATATCCTCTGTAACGCCCAATCCCCTTCCATAAATATAGCCCAACATATAGAGGGTATCACTGTCCGCCGGGTCTACTTTTTCGAGAAATTCTCTCGCCTTTTTATAATCCTGGCTTGTTCCAAGCCCTGAAAAATAGGATTTGCCAAGCAGATAAAAATTGCCGGTGCTGCCCTGTTTGTAAGCGTAGGAGAGAAGCTCAAACGCTCTGTTATAGTCCTGCGGAACACCCGTGCCGTAAAAGGACTGCCATCCCAGATATGTATATGCGCGCATTGTGCCAAAGGGAAGATCCTTTTCAAAACATTGTGCGGCATACGCTTCATCTTTCTCTACTACTTCCCCCTTAAAGTAGTACCTTCCCACATCGCTCCATGCCCCCGGATGACCGCCCTCCGCTGCAAGTTTGTACCAGCGCAGTGCGTCCGTATGTAAGCCGAGTTTAGCAAGGTCATCTGCATAGATCGCCTGGTGGAGCGGGTGACCATACTCCGCGCCGATCCGCCATAAATCCAGTGCTTTTTGCGGCTGAGGCGTGATGATATCCGCATCCCCCTTTGTGTAATAGCGTTCTAAGTTGCCCGCAGAAAGATACATCCCGCCCCGGAATGCCCTCCAAAATAAATCTTCACATTTGGAGATATTTTCCTTTAAATATGCCTTATATGCTTTCTGATTTGGGAAAGAATTTTCATCCTTATTTTGAATTTCAAGAAAATCCCACCAAAAATAAGTATTGGCAACCACATATTGACAGAATGCATCCCCCGTGTCAGCTAATTTTACTGCGGCATCAAATGCTTCCTGCAAACTGGCAAAGGGCATTTTCTTTTTTAATGCGGGAGTAAGTTCCCCGCATCGCATGGCAACCAGCACGCCCAGCGCACTGCCCTGTTCCACCGATCTGTGCAGATACTTAGCTGCGAGATTATCGTCCTCCGGAAAATGATGTCCAATCCATACATACTGACGGCCGCAATAACACCTGGCAAGGACACAGGAGGCATCGCCGTCCCCTGCATCGGAGGCTTTTTGCAGCAGAGCAAGTGCCTCCCTGCCCTTTCTGGCACGCTCATTATAATAAATATCGTTAAGTGCCTGTTTGACCTCACCACTCAATGTTCTCTCCATAGTTTTTAACTCCTCTCCTATTGATTTCTCCTTGCCCCTTTTGATGCGCGCAGGGCTTCTTTTCGCTGAAATTCCCTCTCAAATGTCTCGCGTTCCACCTCGTCCTTTAAAAGAAAATTGGTGTAATCGCCATTGATTCCTCTAAACGCACTCGGCACCCGGAAAGAAAGGCAGTCCGCTGCTGCCTGCAATTCTTTTGGTCTGCGAAATGTGGTGATCGCCGCCTGAAAGCGATCGTCCACCAGCACAAGCTGCAGGGTGCGGTTTGTCTTTATCCCCGTCTGGGTGTGGTGCTGGTGAAATTTATCTACGGTAAAAATAGCGCGGATGCGGTCGATACGGCTGGCTGAGTCGCCAAGCACCCACTCTTTTCCAATGCAGATGGTATCAAACCACTCCCCGTTCTCTTTTAGATCATTGTCCACCATAGCAAATAATTCCGTAACCGGCGGTGCTTCCTCGGGGTAGGGAAGTTGATTTCGAATGGATTTTGCAAGGCTGCTCTTTGCAGGGAAAAACGAATCCCGCACGGAGACAACACCCTCGTAGATCGCGCCAAGTCCCATAAGGAGTGCCCCGCCGCCCGCGATAATCAACGTCACATAATCCATCATTTCCCAGTCATCTTTCGGCTGGCGGATCTCGTAGAAGAAAAGCGCGCCCAATGCCACGCTTACAAACAAGAGCAGCAGCGCGATTAAAAATTCGGGCAGGCGTTTTCTTGTGCGGGATAGACAGTATCCCTCCTCCACTCCGTGTGGATTGTTTTTTTTCTGAATTCCCATAATCACCAGAATAACTGGGATGGCAAAAAGTCTTAGAGCAACGGCTAAGACAATGTAGACAATTACATTCCAGGGCCAATGCAAAAAAAATGAATTTTTTTTCTTTTCCTGTGCCATAATTCTTTTCCTCCAATTTTAATATAAATATATCAGAAGATTATTTTTCTTTTTTATTCATTTACAGATATCTTAAATTTCTTTATTTTGATTCGCTTTACACTTTTCCCACAATTCAAAGAGCGGATATTTTTGATTTTCCATTCCTGTCATATCCACCCCGTCATAAAAAAATCCCGACCATTGTTTCGCTTTATCCGTAAATCCGCTTCGCTCCAGATTTTTAAAATTATGATAAAACCGGTAGTCATCATATGAAAGTTTATATGTATCAGTAAGTCCCTGTGCCTCGGAAAATTTTGCGATAAATCCGTGGCACAAAGCACCATTTTCCCCACGGCAAAAACCAAGGACAAAAAGATTTCCCGTCTTGTCATATTCGATAAAATCCGGATTTATATCCTCATCCTCTGCCAGATATATATTGATGCGTGAAAAATTCGAGGTATCATAGACGGAGATGGCAGAATTGCAGGAATTATTTTGACGCTCTATATTGTAAAAGTGGGCACCATCCAGAGAGAACGTGTAACCGTCATCCTGACTACCATCCACATTTGAATAGCGGATTTTATGTTTCAGACTTAAAGTGTCGAGCGAATAGACTGCAAAATATGCACCGGTAGATTTTACAAGCAAAGTATTGCCCTCCGGGGAAAAGATCGGATGGTAAGCATATTTTATATCCTTAAATCTTGCCAGTTCTCCCCCGTTTGCATCATATATATAGACCGTTTCTCCGGTACAGCCAACAAAGTATTTTCCGTTTGAAATATAACTCCAAAATTTGCGCATATTGCCTGAACTCTCCCCTCGTAAAAATTATTTTCCCTGCGGTTAGACACAAATTATATGTTTACTATTTTGACAACCAGAAAATCATCTTGCCAGAAAGCATTATCACCAAAAATTTCTACCATCAAGTTTGTATCCAATTTCCATGTTCCGACAACATAGATCGTCCCTTTGCTTTTCAAAACTCGTTTACATTCTTTTTCTATTTCATTCCATTGGGTGTGGATATGAAAAAAAGAATTATATATAACTACCACGTCAAACGTATTATCTGGATAAGACATTTTAGCAGCATCCATGATTTGAAAGGTTACATTATTCTGTTCAGCAAGATTATTCAGCCTGTTATCGTCAAGGTCGATACAGGAAACACTATTTGCAATTCGTATCGCTGAAATAGAAAAATCTGCTGTTCCACAAGCAACTTCAAGAATATCTTTGTTTTCGATATCCGAAGCAAACATATTGACAAAAATATCCGTCTTTTTCATATTGCCTCCACAAATCCTGATTTGTCAGATTAACCCACCTAAAGTATAGCACAAAGCCAAGCAGCGGTCAACCGTCATTGTAGAGCCTTCAGTTTGTCAGCGTTGATCATAAGTTGTTGTGAATATTTCCTTATCACCATAAAACGAAGTATCCAGGCATTTTTTTATGTGGATATATCGTGGATAAAAGTAGGGAAAATTTAAAAAGCCGTGGATAAAATTGATGGAGAAATCTATTGAGAGAAGGAAAAAATTATGGTATAATAAAAACCATCCCCCGAAATTCCTTGTAAAATCAAGGCTCTTCGGGGGATTTGTTGCAAATATGTTGCACTGAACTATTGAATTGAACACCTAAATTGAAATCAGTTCAACGGTTGCCCGCAGTTCTTCTATTGTCTTGTGATTATATATCCGGTTACCTGTATCTTTGGAAGTATGCCCCATAAGTAAATCAATGCAGCGGCGATTTCCCCCAGCAGCGTCAAGCAAGGTTTCAAAGGTATGGCGGCACTCATGCGGGGTATGCTGCATTTCCAGCTTTCCCATGATTTCAGCCCATATAGTCCGGTAAGCGGTGATTAAAATGGGCTTGCTGTTTTGAGAAATCAGCCGGGGCGGGTTGCTGGCAAGGCGGGCTTCTATAAATCCCCTGATTTTGGGATGGATGGGAACAATGCGCCCTTTTCCAGCTTTCGTCTTTGTGCCGCCCTTCATCGTTCCGGCTTCAAGATCAATATCCTCCGGGGTGAGTGCCAATAGTTCAGAGATACGCCAACCAGAATAAATGAAGATTAACACAGTATCAACCCATTCTTCCGCTTGATGTTCCCATAACCGAGCGATTTCTTCATTGGTAAATGGCAAACGATTTGTAGGCGGGATGGGTTCGGAAGTAAGCAGATCAGAATAACCGAAAGAGGATATATCCAATTCGAGGGCAAATTTATCTAAATGCCCCCAAAGGTTTTTAATTGCGCCTTGTGTGGAATATCCTTTGCCGCAGCTATCAATAGTATCTTGCATTTGATAGGCTTTAATCTGTCTGTATGGCAGTGCGCCCAATGAAGCGCAGTATTTGAAAACCGATTTCAGGGAACTTTGATTTGATTTTCCTAATTTAGGGGCTTTCTTTTCTTGCCAAAGATCAAATAGCTCTTGCAGCGTAATTTTCGCCTTATCAATATCCCATGGGTTAGCATTATATGCCGCTAACATTGCAAGTCCTTCTTCCCTGCTTGCTACGTAGCCTATAATGGCACAGTTCCCGTCTTCGCCTGTTTTCCGTACAATGTACGGGCGGCGGCGTTTCCCTGATAATTTACTAATCGATCCATATTTGTTAGGTAACTTCATTATACCGTCCTTTCTTGACTTTTTAATCAAAGAACGGTATAATAACAATAACCATTCAATGATTCTTTGCAGGTGTTGTTTGGTTGCTTCGGAATCCCTGTCTATTGCAGTAGGCGGGGATTTCTTTTATATGAGCGTGTAGCCGTTGCCCTTTGCAGAGGGCGGCGGCTTATTTCTTTTTCTGCTGTTCTAAAACTTTCTTGTAAAACCTCCCTTCTATGGCTTCTTTTGCTCCGGCTTGTAACGCTTCAAATTCCGCTTGTGTGAATATGGCGGTGTGTCCGTCTTTGATTAAAGTAACCTCAAATTCATCTTCTACAGGAATTTTTCCAGTTGGTACAGTATCATCTTCTTCCCAGTGAAATTTTGTAACAGTTTGTTCATAGATATAACCATTTTTTTCGAGGAATTTTTTAAAATCCTCAAATTCAGCGTATTCTATTCCAGCATTGGGATATTGTTTGTCAAATTCTTCCCACATAGAAGTATCTGCTAAATCCCGCAGATGAACTCCTAATGCCTTAGCAATTTTGATTAAGGTTTGCTGTTTGGGTGTCCTTATATCCCTTTCCCACTGACCTATACTTTGATAAGGAATATTTAATTTTTTGGCTAACTCAGTTTGAGTTAATCCAGCTTTTTTACGCATGGATTTAATGCGTTGTCCTGTAGTCATCTTTTATCACCTCCCATTTTAGTATAACACATAAAAACAAAAATACAAGCAAAAGATTTTAAAAAAGTCTTGACAAATGCAAAAGAGTGTTATAATATATGGTTACAATCATTTGATTGTAAAAGCAAAAGGAGGTGTAAAGATGCGCATTGATCGTGTAAAATTTGCGGCGGCTCTCGCTCGTGCTGATTTAACAGTGAATGAGTTAGCGAATTTGTCTGGCATATCTCGTGTAACAGTTTCCAGTATAAAAAGTGGGAAATCTTGCACAAGAAATACAGCTAATAAATTAGTTGCCGTTTTAGGTTCTGACATTATCGAAAATACCGCTGCAACGGTCGGTAATGACAAGTAGGGATTCCGAAGCAGAATATAGCAGCCTTTTTATAAGGGCTTGCGTGTTTGGTGTCGTTCAACAAGTTTTTGCCCGGTTTTTAATGAGAAAATGGGGGCAGCGGTTCAGGGAAAAGAACGCTTAAAAAATTCCTTTGTCGTTCAGCAAGTTTTCTGTTTTTAGTGCGAAATCAGATAAGGGGATGTTTCTCCCTGACATTCGCGTGAAGCGGCGGGAAGTATGAAAACCGCTTGATAAATCCATACCCAAACGCGCAACTTTTATAAAAAGGCTGCTATATCAGAAAGAAGGTGAATCAGAGAAAAAAATGAAACCAAAATATGTTGAGTTTAACGGGAAGCATCCAGCCGCCACAAAGGAAAAGCGGCAGTATTCGGATAAGTCCCGGAAGAACTGGAACAGTTACGGGGCTTCATATAGCCCGGACTTTCTGAAAGTGGATATTGACGATTTCAGCCATAACACCGGGGAGATAGAAGAACCGATTCACGGAAAGCCCCGGAGTGATGCCATAGTTGCAATACTGGATTCATTGGGAATTCGCTACAATGGCATAGCAACAGAACACGGGAAGCATTTATTCTTCCGTGTGCCTGACAAGATGGAACAGAAGAATAAAAATCCCCGGTGGCTTTGCCCTTTGGGTATTAAATGTGAATGGAAATTTCCAGTTTCAGACGATCATATACCGTTGAAAATCAATGGCATAGAGAGGAAATTTTTCAAAGGTTCGATAACCAATGAGGACATAGACGAGTTGCCATTTTTTCTATATCCGTTGCAAATGGATAATGCCGCCTTTAAGATTGATTTCCCGGAAGGTGAGAGAACGCAAAAATTGGGGGCGTATCTATTCCATTTGGTGAATAAAGGCTTCACCGGGGATCAGGCTTTTCAGATTGTGCAGCTTATGAACAGCTATATTTTTGAAAAGCCTATTCCCGAAAAAACGCTTGAAGCGGAAGTTCTCAACGAAAGCACATTGAGGAAGCTGCAAGATCAGGAGAAAGAAAAGGCAGATAAAAACCTTTCCCATTCCGATTTAGCCAAAGAAATTATAGCTTGCTTCAACCTCATAACGGTAAACGGCGATTTTTACAGCTATGAAAACGGGGTATATAAGCCCTTCCCCAACGGGAAAATAACGCACTACTTAACAGAGCATTACCCAAAGCTAAACGCCAATTTTGAACGGGAAGTAATCAGGCACATTTCAGGCTTGACCTATACCGAACCGCCAAAAGATGATGGCACAGTGAATGTAAAGAACGGCGTTTTGAGTTTTTCCCCTGATGGTACGGTGATACTTTTGCCACACACAATGGAGCATATCAGCTTTAAGCAGTTTAACGCAGCATATAACCCGGAAGCACAAAGCAAACTGCTTGATAATACCTTGCTTCTTTGGTTTAACGGAAGTTCAAAGCAAATTGAATTGTTCAATCAGTTATTGGGCTATCTCCTGATGAACCATGTGAACTATCAAAAAGTGTTCTTCTTTGTGGGTGCGCCCTCAACAGGCAAAACAACATTGTTGAAGCTGATAATCTGCTTTTGCGGCAATGAAAATGTTTCGGCTATACAGCTTGAAGATATGGGAAAGCCTTTTGGACTTGCTTCAATCGTCAATAAAATAGCAAATGTTTTTTCGGATATACGAAAGACAAAGGTTCTTGCATCCGAAACTTTCAAAATGCTTGCAGACGGTAGCCCATTACAGATTAACAGGAAGTTCAAAGGGGAATTAACCTATTGTTTCACAGGTAAATTGCTTTTCGGAATGAACAGTTACCCGGACTTCTCAAAGGACTTTGACGGGATAGAACGGCGGGTTGTAATTTTCGAGTTTAAGCACATTTTCAGGAAGGGTGATCCGCAGTTTAACCCGACAATCCTTGAAAGCCTGACTTCTGATGAATGTATGTCGGCATTGCTGAATAAAGCCATAAGCGGATATAAAAGCCTGATTGCAAACAAGGGATTTATCACGACAAAGGAAAGCGAACGGGCGTTAGCTGATTTTGTAAGTGATAATGATAATGTTGTGAAGTGGCTGCATGAAGCAGAAATTGACGAGGACTATTTATTGCGTGAGCCTATCAAAATGGGCTACAAGGGACTATATCCCGAATATCAAGCGTTTTGTATCAACGCAGGGGAAGAAGCAAAGGCACAAAAGGACTTTTCAAGAACAATCTGCAATATATACGGCTTCAGGACACGCACAAAACGCATTAACGGGGAAAGACCGCAGATGTTTGAAAGAAAATAAGTGTCAACCTGTCAATCTGAAACGCCATTTTTCTATTTTTCGCATAAAGAAAAAGTTAATAAAAATAGCTTACATTCTCTTATAAAAGAAATAGAAAATATATAAATCAGATTGACAGATTGGCAAAAGAAAGGTGATGAAAATATGAGTGTTCCAAAGTTAAAAACAATCAATGCCGCTGATTTACAAAGAATGTCGGATGAAGAATTAGCGAAATTGTCTATGAAAGAAGGTGATTAAATGAGGAAATGCCCGTTGACAAAGGAAGATTGCACAGTAGATTGTGCTTGGTCCGTGGAAGGTGAGTGTGTTACTACATTGTTTTATGAGGTTTTTAGCACAACCCTTGATGATCTGATTTCCAGCATTGACAGCTTGGAACAGACGGTTGAAAACAAAGATTTTCAGATGTGAGAAAGGAAGGTACATACCATGGTAAAAGAATATGTGTTAGACTTCGACACAATGAACGAACTTGAAGCTTTATCCGCAAAGTTTGAACAACTTAGAAATTTTGCGGATGTTGTGAATGATTTTGTTTGGCAAGAAATTGTTGAAGGGTACGAGGGGGAAACTATCAACAAACTTGGTTGTTTAACGGAATCACTTTTAGAAGTGATACGTGTTCGTGAAAACAATTTAGATGCTATCATCAAAAAAATAGCCCCTTGCCCGATCCGATAAGGGAACAAGGCAAAGGGCAAGCCACACGGTATAGTATGACCCGAACACTTATATTATACCGTGTGGCGGCTCTCTTGTCAAATATGGCGGTTATATAAAGCGTGAAAGGCGGTGATTGATTGAAAATAAGGGTTGCATATACAGAGGGCGAAAAGGACAAGAAAAAGCTACTTGAAGAAGCTGCAAAACGCCTGTTTCCTGATACCAAAGTGAAAGAAACAGCCCCGAAAGATGGCTTTTTACATACGGTTTTGACAGTACCAAAGCCCGGAAATACCACAAAATAACGGGAATTTCTTGACATATACCCCCTATATGTGGTATAATCATTAAAAATAGATACGGCATGAGTACCGCATACCCTCACTTGTGGGATGTGTTAGTCTTGATTTCAAGGCATGGGAATAACTGATTTGTTCGGTTATGCTCATGCCTTATTTATTTGCAATTAGCCCACTTCGGGCGTAATAGAAGGGAGATCTTAAGACTATGGAAGATAACAACAATATCAACCAAAACGCAAACC
>CAJUCG010000016.1 GCA_910585065.1 uncultured Lachnospiraceae bacterium | reverse complement strand
GCGCGCTGAATGGTTAAATGAATTTATCCGTGAACTACCGGAAAAAGAACGGGAGCTTATGCTTCGAAAATATTTTTATCTTCAGCCCTCCAAACAGATTGCATCTGCGATGGGGATGACCGTTAATGCGGTGGATACAAAACTCTCAAGGCTGCGCGGCAGAGCCAGAGACTTCCTAAAATTACAAGATACATAATAGGGGGGAACTAATGCATTTTAAAAATTTTTGTGAAACGAATAAAACAGCAATAGATCGGACGGAGGAAATATTGATCGATCTGATGGGCGATCTGGATCTGGCACTTTTGGCGGATGATCATTTGGAAGTAGATTTGGGGCGCAGACGTATCACATGGCTTGTGACTTTTTTCAAGGAAAAGAATTGGCGTAAGGATTCGGAATCTGTACAGGCAAACTGTGGCAAAGAGGAAGGGATGATGAGAATGGCGGAAACGCAAAAGAATTCAAAGCGGAGGAAAAAGAAAAAGAGAAAGCTTTCCATTGAGAGAATACCGCTTTCCTACGAGTGGGGCGAGGCGATCCGGACGGATATGGGAAAGCGTCTGCACGATGGCATGCGCACAGTTAGGCGCCGCGCCGCCGCTGTGTGGGGATTTGTCTCAGGAGTTGTCACTATGGCAGTGATTGCATTGTCGTTTATCGCGATTATCGGCAAGAAAAAGGGAATGATATAAGTAGAGAAAGGCATAGGAATTTAAGAATGAAAAAAATTGCATTTGTATTTCCTGGACAGGGTGCCCAGTACGCGGGAATGGGAAAGGATTTTTATGAACAATTTCCTGAGAGCGGGGAAGTTTTTGATAGGGCAAGTGAATTGCTTGGGCTGGATATGAAAAAACTTTGTTTTGAGGAAAATGATAAGCTGAATTTAACAGAGTATACGCAGGCTGCCATGATCACAACGATCGGCGCGATGCTAAAGAGAATTGCGGCACTTGGACTTCGCCCGCAGGTGACAGCAGGACTTAGTCTTGGAGAGTATGCTGCGCTGGTGACAGTGGGAGTTGTAGATCTCTATGACGCGATCCGGCTGGTGCGTCTGCGCGGGCAGTTAATGCAGGAGGCGGTGCCGCAGGGGATTGGTTCGATGGCAGCAGTGCTTGGCATGGAACAGGCGGTTGTAGAGCAGGTATGTGAGGAGACAAGCGGGGTGGTGACAATTGCAAACTACAATTGTCCGGGGCAGCTTGTAATATCGGGGGAGAGCCTTGCAGTACAGACCGCTTCTGAGTGCTTGAAGGAGCGCGGTGCGAAACGCGTGGTGCCGTTGAATGTAAGCGGTCCATTTCACTCTCCGCTTTTAAAACCTGCGGGGGAGAAATTGCTTGCCGCGCTTAACGAGGTAGAAATTCACGCGCCTCAAATCCCATATACAGCAAATGTAACAGCAAAGTATGTAACACAGGCGGATGGGATACGCGATCTGCTTGCAAGACAGATTTCTTCCTCCGTGCGCTGGCAGCAGTGTGTGGAATGTATGATTGCAGATGGTGTGCAGGTCTTTGTGGAGATTGGACCGGGAAAGACGATCTCTTCCTTTGTAAAAAAGATTGACCGCACAAGGGAAGTGATAAATATTGATAAGGTGCAGGACTTAGAAAAGCTTGCTGCAATAATGGAATAAGGGTGAAAAAGGCAAAAAGATTTTTGGAGTATTGCAAGGAAAGCAGGAGGAAATTTTTTTATGTTGGAGAATAAAATAGCACTTGTGACAGGCGCGAGCCGGGGGATTGGCAGGGAGATCGCACTCACGCTCTCAAGGCTTGGCGCGGCGGTGATTATAAATTATAACGGTGCTAAGGAACGCGCCGAGGAAGTGGCTGCTCTGATTGAAGAAAATGGCGGGAGGGCACTTGCAGTGCAGGCAAATATCGCGGCCGCAGAGGATGTGGAAAAGCTTTTTAAGGAGGCGTTGACTGTATTTGGGCGAATTGATATCCTGGTAAACAACGCGGGGATCACAAGGGACAATCTGATTTTAAAAATGTCCGAGGAAGAATTTGATGCGGTGCTTGACACAAATTTAAAGGGTGCATTCTTTTGCATGAAGTACGCGGCAAAGCTGATGTTAAAACAAAAGGGGGGAAGAATCATCAATATTTCCTCCATCAGCGGCATTGTTGGCAATCCTGGGCAGGCAAATTACTGTGCGGCGAAAGCGGGGCTGATTGGTATGACAAAATCGCTTGCCAGGGAACTTGGCTCGCGGGGGATCACAGTCAATGCAGTGGCACCTGGCTTTATTGAAACAGATATGACAAAAGGACTTTCGGAACAGGTAAGGGAGGGAATGCTCTCACAGATTCCGCTAAAACGCGCCGGTTCTGCAGAGGATATCGCACAGGCGGTCGCCTTTCTTGCATCCGATCACGCATCTTATATTACGGGACAAACGCTTCAGGTCAATGGTGGCATGAATATGTAAATTGAGAGCAGGAGGAATCTATGAAACGAGTGGTAGTAACAGGGATGGGCATTATCTCACCGATCGGAAATTCCGTGGAAGAATTTTGGGAAAATGTAAAAAAGACAAAGGTAGGAATCGGACCTATTACCTATTTTGACACAGCAGAATATAAGGCGAAGGTGGCGGCTCAGGTAAAGGATTTTGAACCGGGAAATTATATGGACGCAAAGGCGGCGCGCCGGATGGAGCCGTTCTGCCAGTATGCGGTGGCTGCCGCAGGTCAGGCGATAAAGGATGCAAAGCTTGACCTGACAAAGGAGGACACGACAAGAATTGGAGTCTGCATCGGCTCCGGCATTGGCAGTATGCAGGCAATTGAGCGTGAGTATGCGAAACTCTTGGAAAAGGGTCCAAAGCGCACGAACCCTATGCTGATCCCGATGATGATCTCCAATATGGCGGCAGGCAATGTCTCGATCGCCTACGGGCTGCGCGGGAAATGTGTCAATGTGGTTACCGCCTGTGCCACGGGAACACATTCCATCGGGGATGCTTTCCGCTCGATTCAGACCGGCGAGACGGATGTAATGGTCTGCGGCGGAACGGAAGCCGCCATCACCCCGCTCTCAGTGGCGGGATTCTGCGCGCTGACCGCGCTTAGCAGCGAGGAGAATCCAATGAGAGCTTCCCTGCCCTTTGACAAAGCCAGAAGCGGTTTTGTAATGGGCGAGGGTTCGGGTGTGGTAGTAATTGAGTCCTACGAACATGCACAGGCGCGCGGCGCACATATCTATGCGGAGATTGTCGGTTACGGCGCAACTTCGGACGCATACCATATCACGCTGCCGGCGGAAGATGGCGACGGTGCGGCGCGCGCAATTACTTTTGCGTTAAATGAGGCGGGAATTGCCCCGGAGCAGGTGGACTATATCAATGCGCACGGCACGGCAACTCATGCGAACGATCTCTTTGAGACGCGCGCGATTAAGAAGGCATTTGGAAAGGCAGCCTACCAGGTAAAAATTAACTCGACTAAATCGATGATAGGTCACCTGCTCGGTGCGGCGGGAGCGGTGGAGTTTATCGTCTGTGTAAAGTCGATTTTAGATGGCTATGTACATGCGACAGCGGGGCTTACCGAGTGCGAGGAGGAGATGGATTTAGACTACTGCAAAGAAGCCTGCGAAATACCAGTAAATTATGCGATAAGCAATTCACTGGGCTTTGGGGGGCATAATGCAGTACTGTTAATAAAAAAAGCGGAATAAAAAAGAGGAGCAGAGTATGATCAAATTAGAAGATATCCTTACTTTGATTAAGGCGGTTTCGGATTCCGATCTGACCGAGGTAAAAATTGATTTTAAGGATGAGAAAGAAGACCTGACCTTTACTGCGTCAAAGGTGAGAAAAGAGGAGTCCGGAAACTGCGCACCCCAGCCAATTTTTTCGCAGAGAACACCATTAGTTCCGCCGCCGCTGCCGCCATCGATGGGGGAGGCATGCCCAATCCCGGCAATATTTACCCCTTTAGGGAAGGAGCAAGCCCCTGCAAACGGCGAGTATATCACCTCCCCTATGGTGGGTACATTCTATAATGCGCCAGGTGAGGGAGAGGAACCATTTGTCACGGTTGGCGATACGGTAAAAAAAGGACAGGTCGTTGGAATTATCGAGGCGATGAAGCTGATGAATGAAATTGAGGCGACTTGTGATGGCGTAGTGGAGAAGATTTTGGTGGAGAATAAGAAAATGGTCGGTTTTGGGGACGAACTAATGCTGATACGCACAAAATAAAGGAAGGATTAAAGCAGAGAGGTAATTATGTTAACAAGTAAAGAAATTATGGAGATTATCCCGCACCGCCCGCCGTTTTTGCTGGTTGACCGCATCGACGAGCTGGAGCCGGGCAAATATGCAATTGGGAGGAAATGCGTCAGCATGAATGAGCCGTATTTTGTCGGGCATTTCCCTGGGGAGCCGGTGATGCCGGGGGTGTTGGTGATGGAGGCACTCGCCCAGGTCGGCGCGGTCATCTGTCTGTCACTTGAACAGAACAAGGGGAAGACAGTGTATTTTGGCGGCGTGAGTAGAGCACGTTTCCGCAACAAGGTTATACCGGGCGATGTGCTGACGTTAGAAGTTGAGATTACAAAATGTAAAGGACCACTCGGTGTTGGCATGGCGAAAGCCTACGATGGCAGCAAGATTTTTGCGGAAGGTGAGATTACTTTTATGGTTGGTTAGTTCCAGCATATTTTGCGGACAAAAATTTTGTGTTGCAGATTAGAAAGTGTTCCTTTATCCGCAGCAGGGGAAAGGACGCGCTTTCAGAATGGGGAACATCATGATTAAGAAGTTGTTGATTGCAAACCGCGGCGAGATTGCGGTTCGTATTATCCGTGCCTGCAGGGAGCTGGGAATTGCGACGGTGGCCGTCTATTCCCGCCCCGATAAGGACGCGCTTCATGTAAAGTTAGCGGATGAGTCCGTCTGTATCGGCGAAGCTTTAGCGAAGGAGAGCTACCTGAAAATGGAGCGTATTTTGTGCGCGACAATCGCCTCTGGGGCGGATGCGATTCATCCGGGATTTGGATTTCTCGCAGAGAATGCAAAATTTGCAAATTTGTGCCGGAAGTGCAATATTACTTTTGTTGGACCGGACGGGGATGTGATAGAGAGCATGGGTGACAAATCCGCAGCGCGGGGTACCGTGGCGGCGGCGGGTGTCCCGGTGGTTCCGGGAACGTCCGAGCCAGTATTTGACGCGGAGTTTGGCAGACAGTTGGCGGACACTTTTGGCTATCCGGTGATTATCAAGGCCAGCGCGGGCGGCGGCGGAAAGGGGATGCGCATTGTCCATAGCTCCGACGATTTTATTCATCTGTTTGAAGTGGCAAGTACCGAGGCAAAAAATGCGTTCGGCGACGATTCCATGTACATTGAAAAATATATTGAACATGCAAGACATATTGAATTCCAAATTTTAGCAGACAATTATGGAAATGTGATACATCTGGGTGAACGCGACTGTTCTGTGCAGCGCAGACATCAGAAAATGGTAGAGGAGTCCCCTTCCGCGGCACTGGATGAAGAGCTGAGGTGCAGGATGGGGGAGGCAGCAGTGCGCGCGGCAAAAGCGGCAGGCTACCACAATGCGGGGACAATTGAATTTATCCTTGATAGGAAGAAAAATTTTTATTTTATAGAGATGAATACGCGCATCCAGGTGGAGCATGGGGTGACGGAACTGGTGACGGGGCTTGATTTAATCAAGGAACAGTTAAGAATTGCGTCCGGCGAGCGGCTCAATCTATCGCAGCGTGATATTGTGCTGCGCGGACACGCACTTGAGTGCCGGATCAATGCGGAATGTCCGGCAAGAGGATTTCTGCCCTCGCCGGGGAAAGTGTTGTGCCTACATTTGCCAGGGGGCAATGGCGTGCGTATCGATACCGCGCTTTATGCTGGATATGTAATTCCATCCATGTATGATTCGCTGGCGGCAAAGGTGATGACGTATGGTGCCAACCGCGAGGAGGCGATCGCAAAAATGCGCGGTGTTCTCGATGAACTTGTAATTGAAGGAATTGAAACCAACAGACAGTTTCAGAGGGAATTGCTCGATGACCCGGATTTTGTTTCGGGGGAGATTGATACGGATTTTGTGGAAGAGCTGCTAAAGAGAAAAAAAGAGCAGGGAGAGAAAGATGGGCTGGAGGTGTAACAATTGGCAGAGAGAAGCAAAAAGAGCGAGTACCGAATGGATTTTGCAGAGCCGCAAGTGCCGGATGGTCTGTTTCAGAAATGCGAAAAATGTGGGGAGATTATCTGTTCGGAGGATGTGGTGACAAATTACCATACCTGTCCAAATTGTCAGACTTATTTTCGTGTTCCGCCGCGCGCGCGCGTTAGTATGGTGGCGGACAAGGGCAGTTTTTCAGAGTGGGATATGGATCTGCCCATTTCCGACCCGCTAAAATTTCCGGGATATCTTGAGAAATTAGAACATATGCGCCAGGTGACGGGGATTGACGAAGCTGTGCTAACTGGCGCGGTGCGCATTGATGGGATGCCGGCTGCCATCGGGGTGATGGCTGCTTCTTTTATGATGGGCAGCATGGGAGAGATCGTGGGCGAGAAGCTGACCAGAATGATTGAGCGGGCGACAAGAGAACGCCTTCCCATTGTGATTTTTTGCAGTTCAGGCGGTGCGAGAATGCAGGAGGGGATTGTATCCCTAATGCAGATGGCAAAGACCTCCGGGGCATTAAAAAGGCATTCCGATGCAGGACTTTATTATGTCTCTGTTTTAACTGACCCGACAACAGGCGGGGTGATGGCAAGTTTTGCTATGCTTGGCGATACGGTGTTAGCAGAGCCCGGCGCACTGATCGGTTTTGCAGGACCGCGCGTAATTGAGCAGACAATTGGACAGAAATTACCGGAAGGATTTCAGCGGGCAGAATTTTTGTTGGAACATGGTTTTGTGGATAAAATTGTAAAGCGTGAGCGCATGAAGAAAACACTCTCCTTTTTGATTGAGGCAAACGGAGGGGAAAAACCGCTGGTTATGCAAAACTTTGCCGCGCCGGTGCCCCCACAAGAGAAGTTGGAGATTGATTAGGGGTATGGAGGGGATCATGGAAGAATTGACGGCATGGGAGCGGGTAAAGCGTGCTAGAAGCAGCGAGCGCCCGACAAGCATTGATTATATCAGTGGTATTTTTGACCGTTTTATGGAATTGCACGGCGATCGCGTCTGCCGGGACGACGGGGCGATTGTGGGTGGGATCGCAAGGATTGAAGGAATTATGGTAACAGTAATCGGGGAGCAAAAGGGGCGCACCTTAAAGCAGAACCAAAAACGCAATTTCGGGATGCCTTATCCGGATGGATACCGCAAAGCATTGCGCCTGATGAAGCAGGCAGAAAAATTTGGTCGTCCCATTATCTGTTTTGTTGATACGCCGGGGGCATTCTGCGGGATCGAGGCGGAGGAACGCGGTCAGGGTGAAGCGATCGCACGCAATCTCTATGAAATGTCGGCACTTAAAGTGCCAGTACTCTCCATTTTTATCGGGGAGGGCGGCAGCGGAGGCGCGCTCGCGCTCGCAGTAGCCAACGAGGTCTGGATGCTTGAGAACGCAACTTATTCCATCCTCTCACCCGAGGGATTTGCGTCGATTTTGTGGAAGGATGGTAAGCGCGCGGATGAGGCAGCTGGGGTAATGAAAATTACGGCGGAGGATTTAAAGGGGCTGCATATTGTGGAGCGGGTGTTTGGAGAGTCCTTGCCAGAGCGGGAAGAAGCATCAGATAGGGAAGAAGAGTGGGAGGAAACAAGGAAGGAAGAAGCGGAAGATACGGATAGGGAAGAGGATATTATACTAAAGGAGAGCGCGGAGGAGTCTGCGGTATTAAACCGTGACAATATGGAACTTGTGACGAAGGAACTGCGCGCGGGAATTTTAGAATTTTTGCGCATATATCACCGAAAAACTCCGGTGCAGATTGTAGAAGAGAGGTATGAACGGTTTCGGAAATTTTAATTTGCTTTAACTATAATAAAAAATCCCCCGTCTTTAAGATAAACTTTTTTAGATGGGGGATTTTTTCATAGCATTCTCCCCTGTCTGAAGGTTCAACCTGACTTACCCGCTTTAAATGGGTGATAAAATTTTTGAAAAAGGATATTGATTTAATAAAATATTTGTATGGAAATGGAGAAATATTATGGGTTGTGCGGATATTGTATTTCTGCCGCTGTCAAGGAGGAACAAACCAGCCATTGCCGTGGAACTAAGGTATAATAAAGTGGTGCAGGCAGCAATTTCGCAGATCAAAGATAAGAAAGAGAATGACATAGTTGTAAGGTAAGATATATGAAGTACCTAGAGAAAAAAGCATATCTTCAAAGGGGATGTGGATTATAAAAATAACGATAACCGAAATAGTTTTTGATTAAAATAAATATTTGTATATTGACTTTCTGATTTTCCTGTGATAGTATGGGTGGCATAATTTTTTGCGGCACAATGCGGCAAAGAATAAACAGCTAAGAAGGAGACTCTATAGTATCAGGGTCGCACCGAACGACAGGAACGGTATGTCACCGACTGAGAGCATACCCCTGATGCGGCGATACGATATGGGAACACTCTGGAGCTCGCGGCTTGAACTATTAGTAGGGTCGCGCGTTGCGCGCGTTAAGCGTAAGAGAGGGGAGGCAAAGGTGCTTCCCAACGCGGGTGGTACCGCGGGAAATGGATGGAAATTTCTCGTCCCGGAATTTTGGATTTTGTGCGGCAGGGCACAGCTCCAGATTCTGGGGCTTTTTTTTGTATACAGAGATGTCCGGCACAGAAAATTGCAAATATCTGTTTTGATTTGAGAAGGAGGCAGGACGATGGAGTTTATCACAGGAATGAAACCGAAGGATATCTGGAAGATCAGTGAGATTTTGCAGGGAGATTGGGATGACAGAGAAGTGAAGGTAAACGGAATGGTGCATACCCTGCGCGATATGGGGGAAATTTTGTTTCTGGTACTGCGCAGCAGTGAAGGGCTGGTACAGTGCGTAACAGATGAAGGGAAGATAGAATTGGCGGATACCGTGCGCACACTAAAGGAGGGAACAGCGGTAAAGGTTTCTGGTATGGTGAGAAAAGAGAGCCGTGCGCCGCAGGGGGTTGAACTCCAGATAACGAAAATTCTTGTGCTTTCTGCGCCGGATAAGAACGCGATGATTCCTCTGCCGATTGCAAAGAGGAAATTAAACACTTCTCTGGAAACCAAATTAAATTTAAGACCTATCTCGCTACGCAACCTGCGGGAGCGTGCAATTTTTAAGCTTCAGGAAGGAATTGTGCGCGGATTTCGAGATTTTTTATTTGAACAGCATTTTACCGAGATCCATACCCCGAAGATTGTGGCAGGCAACGCGGAGGGTGGGGCGAATGTTTTTAAATTGGAATATTTTGGAAAACTTGCATTTTTAGCGCAGAGCCCGCAGTTTTACAAGCAGACCATGGTTGGTGTTTATGACCGTGTCTTTGAAGTGGGACCAGTTTTTCGTGCGGAGAAGCACAATACTGTGCGGCATTTAAATGAGTATACGGGACTGGATTTTGAGATGGGTTATATTGAAGATTTTGCAGAGATTATGGAGATGGAGTCGGCAATGCTCTCCTATGTGGTGCGGCTGCTTGGCGCGGAATATCAAAAAGAGATCTCTCTACTTGAAATTACTCTGCCGGATACGGAAAAAATTCCGTCGGTGCGCTTTGACGAGGCAAAACGGCTCGCATCGGAAAAATATGGGCATACAATTAAAAATCCCTATGATTTGGAGCCGGAGGAGGAAGTTTTGATTGGGCGGTATTTTAAAGAGGAATACGGCAGTGATTTTGTCTTTGTTACGCATTACCCGTCGAAAAAGCGACCGTTTTATGCGATGGATGACCCTGCTGATCCGAAGTTTACGCTGAGTTTTGACTTGCTTTTTAAGGGGATGGAAGTGACAACGGGCGGGCAGCGCATCCATGACTATGATGCAATAGTAAAAAAGATGGAAAAGCGCGGGATGAAGTCAGCGGATTTTAGGGACTATCTTATGATTTTTAAATATGGAATGCCGCCGCATGGGGGGCTTGGCATTGGGTTGGAGCGGCTGACTATGCAGTTGATTGGCGAGGCTAATGTAAGAGGGGCAGCATTGTTTGCGAGGGATGTAACTAGACTGACCCCGTAAGATATACGTACAAAACGAATGGGATAGCGACCAGGTTTGTTTAGAAAATCTTTTAATGAATCTTGTACATTCGCTTTGAGAAAATATATCAGAAGTGATATAACAAGGGAAATTTGATCGAATGGCTAAGAAAAAATCAGAGGAGGTTTTTATCATGGAGATAACGGATGAGACAATTGCCTATGTGGCAGCACTTGCAAAATTGGAGCTTGATAAAGAGGCGGTGGAGAGGGCAAAGGAGGATCTCTCCAAAATTCTTGGATATATGGATACGATGAACGGGCTTGATACAAAGGGTCTTGAACCAATGTCCCATGTATTTTTGCTTACCAATGTGTTTCGGGAGGATGTGGTGACAAATAAAGAAGAAACAAAAGCACTGCTTTTAAATGCGCCGCGCAGTAAGGAAGAGCAGTTTGTAGTGCCAAAAACTGTGGGATAGGGGGAGAGAACTTATGGAGATAACCAGATGGACAGCTCTTGAACTTGGAAGAAAAATCCGGGCGGGAGAAATTTCGGTTGAGGAAGTGGTGCGCGCACAGCTTGATATGATAAGGGAGCGCGAGAGTGAATATCACTGCTATATCACGGTATTAGAGGAGGAGGCACTTGCCCGTGCTAAAAAAGTGCAGGAGGGGATTCGCACGGGGGAATACACCTCGCCGCTTGCAGGAGTGCCGGTTGCAGTTAAAGATAATATCTGTACAAAAGGGGTAAGAACCACCTGCGCTTCGAAAATTCTCGAAAATTTTAAGCCGCCCTACAATGCAGAGGTAATTAAAAAATTGGATGCGGCGGGAATGATTGTATTGGGAAAGACCAATATGGATGAGTTTGCGATGGGAAGCACCACGGAAACTTCCTATTTTGGAGCGACGAAAAATCCGCGCGATATCACGAGAGTTCCGGGCGGTTCTTCGGGCGGCTCTGCGGCGGCAGTGGCAGCAGGGGAAGCGTTCTTAGCACTTGGTTCGGATACTGGCGGCTCCATTCGCCAGCCCAGTGCCTTCTGCGGCGTTGTCGGGATCAAACCTACTTATGGCATGGTTTCACGCTATGGACTGATTGCCTATGCCTCCTCGCTCGATCAGATAGGACCGATCGGAAAGGATGTAGCGGACTGTGCGGCAATACTCTCCGTAATTGCTGGGGGCGATGTAAAAGATTCCACCAGTGTGCAGCAGAAAGAATTTTCTTATCTTAACGCACTTGCGGAGGATATCTCGGGAATGCGTATCGGCATTCCGCGCGGGTATCTTGGGAAAGGACTGGATGACGAGGTAAAATCCGCCATCTTTCTTGCAGCGGATCTGCTGCGAAAAAGAGGTGCTACGGTGGAGGAATTTGACCTTGAAGCAGTGGATTATGCTATCCCCGCCTACTATGTGATCGCCTGTGCGGAGGCGAGTTCCAATCTCTCGCGCTACGATGGCGTAAAATATGGATTTCGCACAAAAGATTATGAGGGATTAGAAGAAATGTATAGGCGCACCCGCACAGAAGGTTTTGGGGAGGAGGCAAAACGCCGTATGATGATCGGGGCATTTGTATTAAGCTCCGGCTATTACGATGCGTACTATAACAAAGCACTCAAGGTAAAAGCTGTGATAAAAAAGGGATTTGACCGTGCCTTTGAAAAATATGATTTAATCTTGGGACCAACTGCGCCGACAACCGCGCTAAAACTTGGAGAAAATTTGTCCGATCCACTCAAAATGTACCTGGGGGATATTTATACGGTCTCCGTGAATCTGGCGGGGCTTCCTGCCATTAGTCTGCCGTGCGGGCGGGATAAAGAGGGGCTTCCCATCGGTCTGCAATTGATTGGCAGACCCTTTGGCGAGAGAGAAATTCTTCGCGCGGCATATTGCTTTGAGCGATCGATAAAGTAAATTACAGCGAGGAGGTTAAAATGAAAAATTATGAAACTGTGATCGGGCTTGAAGTTCATGTGGAACTGGCGACAAAAACAAAGATTTTCTGCGGCTGCACCACAGAGTTTGGCGGATCGCCAAATTCTCACTGCTGCCCGGTCTGTATGGGGATGCCGGGGACGTTGCCGGTGTTAAATAAAAAAGTGGTGGAGTATGCAATTGCCGCAGGGCTTGCGATGGACTGCGAGATCACAAGAAATGCAAAATTTGACCGGAAAAATTATTTTTATCCCGATCTGCCAAAGGCATATCAGATTTCGCAGCTCTATCTGCCAATTTGCAGAAACGGCGGAATAGAAATTGAGACGAGTGCGGGGAAAAAGCGGATTGGCATTCATGAAATTCATATGGAGGAGGATGC
This sequence comes from uncultured Lachnospiraceae bacterium, assembly GCA_910585065.1. GTDB lineage: Bacteria > Bacillota > Clostridia > Lachnospirales > Lachnospiraceae > RGIG4057. The sequence continues at coordinate 15,035 of CAJUCG010000016.1, read as the reverse complement.
GGGCAAGCTGATACACGACCCCTGGGAAGACTGCACACTGGTGGATTACAACCGCTGCGGCGTGCCGTTGATTGAGATTGTGAGTGAGCCGGATATGCGCTCTGCAGACGAGGTGATTGCGTACTTGGAAAAACTGCGGCTGATCTTAAAATATCTCGGTGTGTCAGACTGCAAAATGCAGGAGGGTTCGCTACGCGCAGATATCAACCTCTCCGTCCGCGAGATGGGAGTGGAAAAATTTGGAACGCGCACAGAAATGAAGAATATGAACTCATTTAAGGCGATTGCGCGTGCCGTGGAGGGTGAGAGAAAGCGGCAGATTGAAATATTAGAATACGGAGGACAAATTATCCAGGAGACAAGACGCTGGGATGAGAATAAGGATACCAGCTTTGCGATGCGCTCGAAGGAGGACGCACAGGACTATCGGTATTTTCCGGAGCCGGATCTTGTGCCGCTTGAGATTACGAAAGAGTGGCTTTCTGAGATCAAGGCACGCGAACCGGAACTGCGCGATGCAAAAATGGCGCGATACGAAAAAGAATTTGGAATTCCTGCCTACGATGCGGCAATTATTACCGGGGCAAAAAAGATGGCGGATATCTTTGAAGAGTGCGTGGCACTCTGTGGTAAACCAAAGGAGGTCTCCAACTGGCTGATGGTGGAAACCATGCGCTTGCTAAAGGAGGAGGAGATGGATGCGGAGGATCTTTTGCTCGATCCGGAGAAACTCGCATCGCTGATCGCACTGATTGATAAGGGGAAGATCAACCGCACAGTAGCCAAGGAGGTATTTGAGCAGATTTTTAAAGAAAATATTGAACCAGAAGCGTATGTAAAGGAAAAAGGGCTTTTGATGGTGCAGGATGATGCACTTTTAAGAGAAACCATTTTGCACATATTAGCAGAAAATACACAGTCCGTAGCAGATTTTAAGGGCGGAAAAGACAGGGCATTCGGATTTTTAGTCGGGCAGACCATGAAGGCGATGAAGGGGAAGGCAGATCCCGGAAAAGTAAATGAACTGTTAAAACAGGCATTGGAAGAAAAATAAGTTTTTTTATGGGGCGGGACAGAGATTATTGCTTTCTGTCCCGCTCTTTTTTGCGGACATCTTCCTAATCTTATTCCTTTCCGTTCCAGCAGTACGTACACAGTTTGCACGGATCGATCTCCACCGCCGCTAACATATCATCTAGCCGGTTAAATTGCAGTGAGGTAAACCCTAATTCCTTGCAGATCTCCTCAACCATCGCCGCATATTCTTCTGTGTCCGGGTCAGCGTAGCGGCTAAGCACTTCCTCGTCGTCCGCCCTATCACCCTCAAGTCTTGCGATCACGCGGCGCGCAATCAAGTCCATCTCGGAAGTTGAGCGCGAGAAATTTAAGTATTTGCACCCGTACATAATCGGCGGGCAGGCAGGGCGGATATGGACTTCTTTCGCGCCGCTCTGGTAGAGAAATTCGGTAGTTTCGCCAAGCTGTGTGCCGCGCACAATCGAGTCGTCGATCAATAGCATACTCTGTCCCTCAATCAGATCATGCACAGGGATCAGTTTCATCTTTGCAATCAGATTGCGTTTTTGCTGGATGGTCGGCATAAAAGAGCGCGGCCAGGTCGGAGTATATTTGATAAACGGGCGGGAGAATGGGATGCCGGACTCATTTGCATAGCCAACTGCGTGGGCGGTGCCGGAATCCGGAACTCCCGCAACGACATCCGGCTTTACCTTGTCGCGCTTTGCCATTAGTTTCCCGCAGTTGTAGCGCATCCGCTCGACGCTGATCCCCTCGTAGGAGGAGGAGGGATAGCCATAATAAACCCAAAGGAAAGTACAGATTTTCGTTTTTTTGCCTGGCGCAGCAAGTGTTGTGACTGTATCCGGGGTGAGAACAACAATTTCTCCAGGGCCTAATTCTCTAAAATTGGAGTAGCCGAGATTTAAATAGGAGAAGCTTTCAAACGCGGCACAGATGGAGCCATCTTTCTTTCCTATGGCAACAGGAGTGCGCCCCATTTTATCGCGCGCAACATAGATGCCCTTTTGCATCAGCAAAAGAATGGTCATGGAACCATCAATTAGTTCCTGCGCATATTGAATTCCCTCGACAATATTTTCCTTCTGATTGATAATGGCGGCGACAAGTTCTGTTGTATTGATATCGCCGCCGCTCATCTCAAGAAAATGGGAATTTCCATTCTGAAACAAAGTATCCACAATTGCATCGGTATTATTTACCTTCCCGACCGTTGTGATCGCGTAGGTGCCGTGATGTGATCGAACTAAAAGGGGCTGAGGTTCGTAGTCGGAGATACAGCCAACTCCGAAATGCCCCTTCATCTGGTTGATATCCTTTTCAAATTTGGTGCGGAACGGGGAATTTTCAATATTGTGGATGGAGCGATCAAACCCCTTTTCCCCAAAGACGGCCATCCCACCACGCCTTGTCCCAAGATGCGAGTGATAGTCCGTGCCGAAAAACAAGTCAAATACACAATCTTCCTTTGAAGCTACTGCAAAAAATCCGCCCATAATAAACCTCCGTATAAATATCTGTGTTTTAGCGGGAATCTCCCACAAAGCGATTCCAATCAACAAGGACATTATAATCGCAATAAGTGAAGAAATCAAGATTTTTTGAACAGGGAAGGGAAAGTAAAATATTGAGGAATATAAAACCCGCTTAGATAGGCTCTGAGAGAATGATATTCTTCTGAAAATAAAAAGTAATATGCTTAAAGATGAAATAAATTCATCATACTTGCATTTTTGTTCAATATGTTATATACTTTGTAGCATCAATTTCTGACCGTATTCGTCGTTTTTTACCTGGTTCGGTAGGAAATCCTTGGAGGAATTTTATATGCCTGCATTTTTAACCCTTGAAAATATTTCAAAATATTATACTTCTGGTCAGTCCGTTGTGATGGGGCTGCACGGGGTCAATTTGGAGTTCACGCTGGGAGAGTTTGTTGCGATCACCGGCGAGAGCGGCAGCGGGAAGTCCACCCTGGCCAAAGTGATCGCGGGGATTTTGCCCTATGAGAGCGGGGAGATGAGTGTAAATGGGAAGCCGACTTCCCATTATGGACTGCCGGACTGGGAGCAGTACCGCATCAGCAACATCAGTTTTATCTCACAAAATTATGATATCCTGCCGGGCTGCACAGTAATTGAAAACGTGGTCAGCGCACTGATCTTAACAGGGATGGATAAGACGCACGCAAAGGCACGCGCAGAGGAAATTCTCGCTGAAGTGGAACTATTAGATAAGAAGAAACGCCGTGCCGCCAAACTTTCCAGCGGACAAAAACAGCGTCTTTCTATTGCAAGAGCCTTGGCTAAGCCCGCGCCAATTTTAATTGCAGATGAGCCGACCGGAAATCTTGACAGTGAGAACAGCGCGAAAGTTATACAATTGCTTGCCGCAGCGGCAAGAGAACAGCTAGTGCTGATGGTCACGCATGATTTTAACGAGGCACAGGAATTTGTCACCCGGCGCATTACCATCCGGGATGGCGAGGTGGATGCGGATATAAGATTGCAGCCGATGGAGGAAGGGAAAGTGCGGACGGTGGAGGAGACTGCCAAACCTGTCCGCGACAATACAAAGCCGCCACTAAAAGCGGATTTGGGAAAGAAAACGAAAAATCTAAACTGGTATACTGCATTCCTCCAGATAAGCTCGCGCCCCATCTGGTCGGCAATCATGATGTTTTTCTTCGCGCTTACCGCATTGGCACTCTTTGTTTTTGCGGGTACATTTGTAATCAATATCGATGATAGTTTTACCAGAACTTACGATGCCTCCGCTTTTGCCAATGGGGAGAAAACCCGGATTGCTGTGGTGAGGGAGGATGGGACGAGCATAACAAAAGAGGATTGCGATGCACTGCTTGCACTACCCTTTGTGGAGAGGATTGAGCGTTATGGCTTCATCTCGGATATCAATTTATATTATCGGGACGGTGTGGATTATGAGCGGCATTTTGAGGCACTTGTGGATGATTTTGGCTCTCCAACAGGGGAGATTAAGGAGACACTCACCCTTGGCGATACCAATATTTTTTTGCAGACCGTGCCATATTTGCCGGAGGGCGCAGATTTTTTAACTGCGGGCCGCCTGCCGGAGAATATGTACGAGATCGTGGCTGTGGGAAATGAAGAACAGATTGGGACGGAGATAACCTTTTATATCTGCAATAAAAAATTATGGCCTGTTGGCACTTATATCGAGGTGAAGGCTACCGTGGTGGGAGTGACCGATCTGGGACGGCATTTTTATGTTGCAGAGCAGCTAGGGCGTGTTCTGACCAGGAATCAGATGGGAGAAGTAGTTATCGCGCCAACCTACGATATTCCAGATAATATATATGTTACGGGGGATGACCCGATGGAGGGGAGATTTATCTGCTCCGTTGCCATGGAATCTTCGTTGATAGATCAAGTATTTACTAAGGTGATAAAGAAAGGGTGGGGGGATATTAATATAACAGAGGAATACTATAAAACGCAATATTCTTTTTTTGATGTTTATGGAAATCCCTTTATGCTTAAACCCTATGGGACACATACTTCCACTTACCGGTATTATTATCTTGTAAAACCAAAGCTATTTGAACAGATGGTGCCGGATACGGGAAGCGAGGTAATATCGCTTACGATATCGGACTATGCCTACACGGATCGCGTGCTGAAGGCAGTGCATGAGCTGGGCTATCCGGCTTTGTCTCCGTACCAGATAGGATCGACCAAGTAGAATGAAAAGCTTGCCGCTGAGCGTTTGCAGACCTTAAAAATCTGTATTCTTGCATCAGTTGCCATATTTTTCCTGCAAGTTTTTGTGCTGCGTGCAATGTTTAGTATGGAGACGGGAGAATTTAAACTGCTTGCTAATCTTGGACTTCGCTGCCGCACGGCGAAACACTCTGTTTTATGGCAGGTAGTTATCTTTACACTTGGTGGACAATTTCTCGCTTTTGTGGCAGTATTTTTCGCTTTTGTGGCGGAGGTTTCCCGGATTGCACAGATTGTAAAATACTTGCCTCTAAGCTATATTTTGATCTTTATGGCGATCCATCTTGTAGCTGGTTTTTTAGCGGCCTTGTGGATTCAGCACTTTATCGGCCGCCAGGTATATCCATCCAGTTTGGATTATACAGATTTAGACTTAGACGGGGAGGAGGAAGAGGAATGATAGAGATTAAAAACCTGAACAAAACCTATGACAGAAAGAGCCGCAATGCAAACCATGTGCTGCACGATATTTCCTTAACGCTGCCCGATGTTGGTTTTGTCTGTATTATCGGTGCTTCCGGCTGTGGAAAGACCAGCCTGCTAAACGCGGTGGGGGGACTGGATTCCTTTGATGGCGGGCAGATCACTGCTTTAGAAACCACCGTTTCCAAATCTGGAACACGCGAGTATGAGAGGGAGCGCGATAATAGTTTCAGCTATATTTTTCAGAATTATTATCTCCTTCCCGATCACAGTACCGCGTACAATGTCTATTTGGGGCTGCACGCCTTAGCACTTACACATAAGGAGAGGCTTGCCCGCGTAAGGGAGGCACTTGAGGCAGTAAATATGTCGCGCTACTCCCGCAGAAAAGTTGGGGAGCTCTCCGGCGGGCAGCAGCAGCGCGTCGCGATTGCCCGGGCGATTGCCAGAAGACCAAGAGTGATTTTTGCTGATGAACCGACAGGAAATCTGGATGAGGAGAACACCTTAAATATCTGTACGCTGCTGCGCCAGATTTCAAGGAATAGCCTTGTGGTTATGGTAACACACGAGGAACAGATCGCACGCTTTTTTGCCGATCGGATCATTACGCTTTCGGACGGGCGTGTGGTGGCGGATGAGACAAGCTGGAAGCGCGAAAAATTTTTGGTGGGCGAGGGAAGTACCCTCTATGCGGGGGATTATGAATCTTCCCATGTTTCAGACAATAGTATTACCATCCGCGTTCTTACCGAGGAGGGGGCACTCCCTGCGGATTTAACCATCGCCGTATTAAATGACAAGATTATAATAAAGACGAGTGATGCGCGCACAGTGAGCTGCTCGAAAAACGGCGAACTTCCTGTAATAAAAGAGGGAACCTCGCCGGTACTCACGCTCTCGGAGATGGATGATACCCTGACTTTGAAAAAACCGGACGCGCCAGCAAAGGCAGGATTTGGATTTCCTTTTCGAAAAGTGGTGGAGGAAGCTAGACGGCTGATGCATGGAGAGGGAATAAGGCGGGGGAGCATCTGCTTCTTCCTTGCGGCAATGACTATACTTACCATATGGATCATGGGAGATTATCTCACTCTTTCCACAATCGATCCAAAAGAATTTTTGGTGAGTGATTCCCATATCTTGGAAATGACGATTGAGCGCGGTTCGGATCTTGACCCGCTAGATCCGGATGCAGCGCGCGGTGTACTCTCCCTAGTGCCGGGATTAATTGCCACGCTAAAAGCGGAGGGTGTGGATTTTGATCTATTGCCCCATGTGACATTTACCAATGCCAGTTTTTCTCTGCATACTTTTCCGCAGCTTGGGGAAATTTCGGTAAAGCTAAAAAATTTCAGCTATGCCCCAACGGATCGGCTTACGGAATCTTCTTTAATTTATGGAAGAATGCCAACCAGGGTTGACGAAGTTGTAATTGACCGATGGGTTCTTGATACCGTGCTTAAACAAGATGGCGTGCTGCAAAATGATATCTTTAGCATTGAACAGTTTTTGGGAATTTCTCTGGACTTTTTTAAGAAGAGTTATAAGGGAGTGATTGTGGGGATCTGCGATTGCGGCGATCCGACACTTTATGTTCCGTGGGCAGGTCTTATCTCCATAGGGGATATGGGGGCGGAGGTTCTTGGATTTTCCGAGTTTATGGAAGCGGAACAGTATAAGGGACTATATGACGGGGAGGAACTTGCACCGGATGAATGTATTGTGGTAACGAACAATGCAGGTATTTCTTACAGAAGTAAGATTGGCTCTGGGTTTAAGGCGAACAATACAACAATTTTTGAGATTGCTGCCGCGCTAGAAGTACCCACTCACGCAAGACTGATAATTTCCGATGCCGCATTTGAGGATCTTGTGCTGTCGATGAATAGTTTGACCTATGATTTTTACGCACAGGATAAAGGGGAGCTGAGAACAACGCTGACCCGGATTTTGGAGCGGGATTATAAAGGGAAGATTCAGTATAAATTAAGAGATCGCAACGGTGAAGCACTGCAAAAATACAGGACTGCCGCTTCGATGAAAGCGGATGCGAGAACGATAATTACTGTTACTATTATTGCTTTATCCATGGTGATGCTCTATCTTTTACAGCGTTCCTATGTGCAACGGCGCGTTGGTATATTAGCGGTGTATCGGCTTTTGGGTCTGCCGAAAAAGAAGATTTTGGAAATTTTTGGAATAGAAAGTTTCTTTTTGGCAATGCAGAGTATTCTGCCCGCTGCCGTGCTTACCTGGGTGGTGGTGGCGGTCTTGAATCTGTTTACAGATCTGGGATTTTCCATGGTGCTGCCATGGCAGGCGGGCGCAGCCGTCGGTCTGGGGATTTTTTTGTACTATCTGTTTATCTCACTGATTCCGGTGACAAGACTTTTATGTTTGCCTCCGGCAAGACTTGCGGCAAAATATGATATTTAAAAGAAGGGGTTGTCGCGCGAAGAAGAATGCATACAATGTATTTCTTCTTTGTGCGACAACCCCATAAATTTTACTGTTCATTGACATATGTCTCAACATAGTCGTCGAAGATAAAGGAAAGCACCGGTGCAAGTCCGACAAATTCACAGCCGTAGCCCTTTAGTCCATGTCCTAAGTCGGTACAGCGGATAATCTTGACCACGCAGTAAAGCTTGGAATCATCATCCGGATGCATCTGAATGCACGCGTTAAAATAGTAGCCGACCGGAAGAATGCTCTGCGCCTGAAAACCGATCCCGCCCTTTGACATATCCACGACGGTGATTGGTTCATCAATGTGTTCTACCAATACATTGTCCTGTCGAAACAGGGAGGAAATCTTTAATTCCAATCTTATATTGAACCTTTGGTTTTTTCTTTTTTCGTCCATAATGATGTACCTCCTCGGATATCAATAACACCCCCGACTTTATTATAAACGATTGATGGAAAAATTTCAATGAAAAATCGAAAAAAGATGGCGGGTTTGGAGGGGAGGAAATGATTGACAATTTCTTAACAATCTACTATAATAATGGAATAGTGATATGGGGTTTATCTGGGGAGAGGAGGAGAGCATTTTGAAGGATAAGGAAATTTCGGCGGCGATAGTAAAGCGCCTTCCAAGATATTATCGCCATCTGGGCGAGTTGCTGGAAAAGGATGTTGTCCGTATCTCATCGAAGGAATTAAGCCAGAAAATGAATGTTACTGCATCGCAGATTCGCCAGGATCTAAATCATTTTGGTGGTTTTGGGCAGCAGGGCTATGGGTACAATGTGGAGTTTTTGCACACGGAGATCGGAAAGATACTGGGGTTAGATACAAAGACGGGTGTAATTATTATCGGTGCGGGCAATCTCGGACAGGCACTTGCAAACTACAAGGATTTTGAGCGCGGCGGCTTTCTTATCTGTGGAATTTTTGATATTGATCAAAAAAAGATTGGCAGGCAGATCCGGGGGGTGAGGGTGCGGTCAATGGAAGAAATTCCGGACTTTCTGCAAAAGAACGAGGTTAAGATTGCGGCATTAACTATTCCGGGAGAAAATGCAGCGTGTGTGGCAGCCAAACTGATATCATGCGGAGTGAGGGCATTTTGGAATTTTGCCCCGACAGATTTAGATCTGCCGGAAGAGATTGTTCTTGAAAATGTACATTTATCGGAGAGTTTGATGCGGCTTTCCTACAAGCTGAAATCAGCATCGGTTCACCTTGGTGAATCGGAGGAAGGAGATGGGGGAATTGAGACGGAATAAAAAGACGGACGGGTTTGAAGAATTGGAGGAGGAGATTATTCATTCTCTGCAAAATAAGAATGTTCCGCTGCTGATCTTAGATGAGAAATGGCTTGAAATTTTTCCGGAACATCTGCAAAATGATGTGATTCGCAAGAGGGTCTCGGAGCTGAATGATCTGTTGAAAAAACAGGGGCAGCAGCTTGAGCAGATTAAGGGAATTAAGCGGTACAAATCGCAGATGATGCAGGAGATCGTGGATAATATGGGCGCGGACGAAAGCGCGATTGGCCGCCTGAAACAAAAAAAGATGGACAAAAGCCAAAAAAAGATTCTGGAATTAAATGAAGAGTTGAAACAGACGGAGGACAGCCTTTCAGAACTGCCGTACCAGATCCGGCAGACCAATGCGGAATTGATGGTGGAGAGTACACATATCTGTTATAGCCGTTTTCGGGTCAACAAAGAGCGGATGCAGGAGTTGGATGCAGAAATTGCGGAGTTGAAACAAAAGTTAAAGATGTGCGTTTTAGAACAGCAGGAGAGAGAAATGCAGGATAGCAAGATGTATACTTATCTGCACTCGCTGTTGGGTGCTAGGCTGATGGAGCAATTGGATCGCAAACTTGAGAATGGGAGCGAAGAATGATTGCAGGGATTGGAACGGATATTGTAAAGATCTCCCGCGTGGAGTGTGCATATAAAAAGAAGGCATTTAGGGAGCAGGTTTACACGGAGAAGGAACAGGAGATGATCGGGGAGAGATTATCCCGCGCAGCGGATAACTGGGCAGCGAAGGAAGCAGTGGTGAAAGCACTTGGCACGGGATTTGGAAAAGTCGCGCCAAAACAGGTTGAAGTGTTGAGAGATGAGAGGGGAAAGCCCTTTGTGATCTTGCATGATCAGGCGGCTGCCATGGCGGCGGAAATGGGGATTTGCAACTGTCCGATCTCGATTGCAAATGAGAGGGAGTATGCGATCGCCTTTGCCATTACTTTATAACTGGTTTGTAGTGCCGCCGAAAGGGCAGGAGGAAAATTATGAGGTATATTGCGGATGTGGCACAGATGAAGGAGATTGATCGCCGTACATCGGAGGAGATAGGGATTCCAGCAATTGTGTTGATGGAGAGAGCAGCGGAACAAATTGCGAAGCAGGCAATGGAACTATTGCTTGGCACGCAGGAAGACAGATTTTCTGCCCAGGAAAATTTATTGGCTGGAAAACATATACTCGCGATATACGGCGCGGGGGGAAATGGCGGGGACGCGGTGGCGGCAGCAAGGCTGCTGAAATTAAGGGGGGCATCCGTATATCTCTATTCTGCGGATAATAAAACGCCCTGTGAGCTGACCAAAAAACAGCTTGCCATCGCAAGAAAATGTGGAGTGGAAGAGGTTGATCCGCTTCCAGAATCCGAAAAGACAGGCAAAGATATCGATTTTTCCGCATATGATATAATATTGGATGGCATTTTTGGGATCGGACTTTCCAGGGAAGTGGGAGGAGAGTACCGCGCGCTGATTATGCGGATCAATGAGGCGAAAAGCCCTGTACTTTCCATTGATATTCCCTCCGGGATCCATGCGGGGACGGGGGAATGTCTTGGCACGGCAGTGAAGGCAGCTCTCACCGTGACGTTCGGGGAGTATAAGATTGGGCATTTGCTCTATCCGGGTGCTTTTTACTGCGGGAGAACCGTACTTGCAGATGCCGGTTTTGTGCCAAAGTTTAATCGCAAGATACTTTTGGAGGGGGAATATCAATATTTTACCTATGAGAAATCCGATAGAGAGGGATTGCTTTCTTGGCGCGTGCCGCGTTCTAATAAGGGCAGCTATGGAAAGGTCCTGATCTATGCAGGCTCAGTGAATATTACTGGGGCTGCCTACCTGGCGGCAAAAGCGGCGTACCGCTGCGGCGTGGGGTTAGTAAAGCTTTTGTCCGCCCCGGAATGTGTGGATACCGTGCGCCGAATGCTGCCGGAGGCTTTGTATCAGAGCTTTCACGGGGATGAGGATGCAGAGTTTTTCTCCAGAGAGGTTGCCTGGGCGGATGCCATATTGGCAGGACCGGGGATCGGAATGGGGGAGGAGTCCGCAAAGAATCTCTCTCTCTTGCTTGAGGCAGGAAGGGAGCAGGAAAAACCATTTGTGCTGGATGCGGACGCGCTGAATCTTTTGGCAAAAGAGGCGGATTGCCAAGAGCAGGAGAAAAGAATACAAAATTCCGAACGTCTTGTATGGATTTCCCAAAAAATCCCAAAATATTCCATTCTCACCCCGCATCCCAAGGAACTATCCAGACTGACGGGGCGGACAATTGAAGAAATTACAGAACATTTTATTGACACGGCGAGACAATGTATTTATAATAATCACCTGATCTATGTATTGAAGGATGCAAGTACGCTAGTTGCCTGCGGGAGGGAAATATACATTAACCGTTCCGGATGTGACGGGATGGCGACCGGCGGCAGTGGGGATGTGCTTTCTGGGATGATTGTCGGGCTGTGTGTGGGGAAGCAGGCATATAAGGCGGCGACGGCGGGAGTTTTCTTACACGGGCTTGCCGGGGAGTATGCAGAGAAATTATGCGGTCGCCGCGCAATGTTAGCGGGAGATATTTTGGATGGGATGCTTTGGCTTGAGCGGGATTTCCCACATTTGATATAATACAGAAAGAAGGCGAAGCGCGGAGAAACCGCGCAGGGATATGGTTGAAACAGAATATAAAAAGACCTGGCATCGGGTTTATGCAAAGATCGACTTGGATGCTTTGTGCCGCAATATGCAAAATACAAGAAAACTGGTGCGGTCGCAGACAAAAATTATGGCGGTGATTAAGGCGGATGGCTATGGGCACGGAGCTGTGCCGATCGCAAAAACATTTGATGCGATGGAAAAAGGTGGGGAGATTGTGGCATCTTACGGTGTCGCCATGGTCGAAGAGGGAATTGAACTGCGCCGGGCAGGAGTAAAAAAGCCAATTCTGGTACTTGGCTACACGCCGCAGGAATGGTTTAGGGAGGCGATAAAATACGATATTTCGCTGACCATATTTGAGTTTTCCCTGGCGGAAAAATTGAGCAGAGAGGCAGTTGCAGCGGGGCGCACTGCCGCAGTACATATTAAAGTGGATACGGGGATGGGACGGATCGGATATGCGGGGAGTACAAAAGACGCGCAGGAAATTATCCGGATGGCAGAACTTCCGGGGATAAAGATTGAAGGGCTGTTCTCCCATATGGCGTGCGCGGACGAGCGCGATAAGACTTCGGCGTGCGGACAGCTTGCGCGGTTTTTGGCATTTGAAAAACTTCTTGCAGAGGGCGGTGTTCTGATCCCAGTAAAACATATTGCAAACAGCGCGGGAATTATTGATATGCCGCAGGCACAGCTTGATATGGTGCGCAGCGGGATATCCACCTATGGTCTCTATCCGTCCGATGAGGTGGATAAGGGTAAACTTTCCCTAACTCCAGTGATGGAACTTTTCAGTCATATTTCATTTTTAAAGAAAGTAGGGGCGGGATATCCTATTGGATATGGCAGCACTTTTATTACCGATCGTCCGATGGTTATTGCCACCATCCCGACAGGGTATGCGGACGGCTATCCCCGCGCACTCTCAGGTAAGGGGCGCGTGCTGATTTGCAGAAAGAGCGCGCCAATTCTCGGACGCATTTGCATGGATCAGTTTATGGTGGACGTGACGCATATCCCACAGGTAAAGCAGGGGGATACTGTCACGCTAGTCGGGCGTGATGGAAAAGAGTTTATTTCGATGGAAGAAGCGGCAGAGCTTGCGGGTTCATTTCATTATGAGTTTGCCTGCGGTATTTCAAAACGTGTGCCGCGCATTTATTTTAAAGGCGGAAAGCCGGTGGAGGTGCGGACGGAATTTATATAGGACTAGAATACCGGCGGCAAATCATAACGCAAAATTTACACTCTGTTGTATAAGAGGACAAAATTCAGGAGATAATGGTAATAAATGTAATCCGGAATTTCGTAGATGGAGAGTGAATTATTGTGATAATTAAACGTGGAGATATTTTTTATGCAGACCTGCGTCCGGTAGTCGGCTCGGAGCAGGGTGGAGTAAGACCGGTGCTAATTGTGCAGAACGATACCGGGAACAAACATAGTCCGACCGTGATCTGTGCGGCAATTACCTCAAAGATGAACAAGGCAAAACTCCCAACCCATGTGGAGATTGCGGCGGACAAATATGGAGTGGTCAAGGATTCGGTGATCCTGCTTGAGCAGGTGCGGACCATTGACAAGTCGAGATTAAAAGAGAAGGTATGTCATCTGGATCAGGAAATTTTAAAGCGGATCGATCATGCGCTTTGCGTCAGCTTCGCGCTTGATACATAGTCCGGGAAGAAGCCGTGAAAACGGTATATGAGCGGAAGGAGAAATAGAGGTTATGGACGGTCATCCCATACGCGGGCTGATAGGTATGCTGCTTTTGCTGTGCCTAAATGCACTGGTGGCGGCGGCGGAAGAAGCATTTGGAAATGTAAGTGAGAACAGTGTGGAACACAGGGCAAAGGAGGGGGAAAAGCGTGCGGCGCGCTTAAAAATGCTGCTTGACACGCCGCATTATTACCGGAATGTCATTGAGATTATTGTGACATCGACAAGTCTGCTTGCCGGAATGATGTATGCGTTCAGCATCTATGGCTGGATTCGGCACCTGATTTTGCCCACTCTTCAAAAGGGTGAGGAAATTGCGGTAGTTCCCACGGCAATAGCAATGATATTGGTGACTATCTTTTTGATTTATCTGGTGGTACTTTTTGGAATTCTCGTCCCCAAAAAGATAGCGGGCCGCATCGGGGAGCGGGCGGCTTACGCACTGGCTCCCGTGATTATCATACTCTATCGGATTCTGTCGCCAATTGTATTTTTGCTTGAGAAAAATTCAAATTTTCTGCTGCGCCTGTTTGGCTTTAAAAAGGCGAGTGTGGGGGAGAATGTGACGGAGGAGGAGATTATCTCCATTGTCAACGAGGGGCACGAGCAGGGAGTGCTTGAGGCGGAGGAAGCAGAAATGATTTCCAATATCATTGAATTTGACGAGAAGGAAGCCAAGGATGTGATGACGCACCGAAAGCGCATGATAGCGATCCAGGCGGATACCAGTGTTGAGGATGCATTAAATTTTATGCTGAGCGAACCTTACTCTCGTTTCCCGCTCTATGGAGAAAATGTGGATGATATTATCGGTGTTCTGCACTTAAAAGATGTGATGAATTTTTATACAGATGGAAAGCTTCGCAAACGCCCGCTTGTCGAGGCAGCGCATAAGCCTTATTTTGTGCCGGATACACAGGATTTGGACGTTTTGTTTCGCGCGATGCAGGAAGAGAAAATACATATGGCAATTGTCGCGGACGAATATGGGCAGACGGCGGGTCTTGTGACAATGGAGGACATTTTGGAGGAGATTGTCGGGGATATCAAGGATGAGTACGATAAGGAAGAGGAATTGATCCGCCGGGAAGGCGAAGATTTTATAGTAAGCGGGGAAGTATCCCTTGAGGAACTTTGCGAAAAAACGGGAATAGAAGTCCGCCGGGAAGACGAAGAGAGCTTTGATACACTCAACGGACTCTTAATTTCGCTGCTCGACCATATTCCCCAGGATAACGAAATATTTTCTGTAGAGTATGGGGGATTTTGCTTTGACTCAGTGGCGACGCGCGCGCGCATGATACGGCGTGTGCGGATGGTGCGGTGTGAGGAGGAAGCGCATGATACGGCGCAGGAAACAGAAAAACCTTAGCGGCTGCTAAGGTTTTTTGTTATATAAATAGGGAGGAGGAGAGTATGAAAAAGAAAAAAACTATTTCTTAAACTCTGATTATAGTATAGACAGTAAATATGAGCAAATTATGAATGACAGGATAACATTTTGTGAACAAATTAATTTTTTATTTTTGTGACAGGGAGGAGATAACAATGCGAATTACCATTCTATGTGTGGGAAAAATCAAGGAAAAATACTTTACCGATGCCGTGGCGGAATATACAAAACGCCTCAGCCGCTACCATAAATTGGAAATTATTGAAGTCGCGGACGAGAG
>CAJUCG010000015.1 GCA_910585065.1 uncultured Lachnospiraceae bacterium | reverse complement strand
CTACAACTTTGCCAATGTGATCGACGACCATCTCATGGGGATTACCCATGTGGTTCGCGGCAACGAGTATCTGTCTTCCACGCCGAAATATACAAGACTCTATCATGCCTTCGGCTGGGACGAACCGATCTATATCCACTGTCCGCTGATCACAAATGAGGAGCATAAAAAATTGGCGAAGCGCAGCGGACATTCCTCGTTTGAAGATCTGTTGGAACAGGGCTTTGTGACGGAGGCGATCGTAAATTTTATTGCACTTTTAGGGTGGAGTCCGGAGAGCAACGAGGAGATTTTTTCCCTGGAGGAATTGATTAGGGAATTTGACTACCGCAAGATCAGCAAATCCCCGGCGGTTTTTGATATGCAGAAACTGCGCTGGATGAATTCAGAATATATTAAGCGCATGGATGATTCGGAGTACTATATACTTGCTATGCCATATATTGATGACGCAGTGCATTGTGACTGTGACAAGAAGATGATCGCTGATCTGGTAAAGACCCGCATTGAAACTTTCTGCGATATCGCAGAGCTGGTGGATTTTTTTGAGGAGCTTCCGAACTATGATGTGGCGATGTTTACGCACAAAAAGATGAAGACAAATGCGGAGAATTCGCTTGAGGTGCTAAGGGAACTGCTTCCACGTTTTGAAGAGCTTTCCGATTATTCGGTTCCGGCGATTGAAAGTCTTTTGATGGGGTATATTGCAGAGAAGGGCATAAAGAATGGGCAGGGTCTCTGGCCAGTGCGCACGGCGGTTTCCGGCAAACAGTCCACTCCGGGCGGAGCGTATGAGATCATGCATATCCTTGGGAAAGAGGAGAGTTTAAGAAGAATTCGCACAGCGATCGAGAAGCTTTCTCTCAGTGTGCAGGAGTAAAATAAAATAGGGGATTTATTCCGTCTGCAAAAATTGTAATATCACTGGAAATGAGAAAGAACCGTCACAAGATAAAGGGGTCGATAAAGCATATCGCTCTTTGTTTTGCGGCGGTTCTTTTTTTGTGCAGGTTCGCACAGAGGAAAACTCTTTTACTGTAAATATGAAATAAAAAGTCCTTCGGACAGGATCGCACTGCTTTGGAGGGGAATGATGTCATCAAAGTGAGATTCTTTGTTCTATTGACAATTTCGTAAAAATTTTTTATACTAAGCACAAAGATTTTCTAATAAAAAATCAGGTTTAGCAAAACAGAGGAATTAAGGGGGAGTTTTATGCAGCAAAATGAGGCACAACAAAAAGCGATCGCGCACCGCACGGGACCAATGATGGTACTCGCAGGACCGGGATCGGGCAAAACTACAGTGATTACAAATCGAGCTAAGGCACTAATTGAAGAGTGTGGGGTAAGCCCGGATCGGATATTAGTAATTACATTTACTAAAGCGGCGGCGACGGAAATGCGCGGGCGGTTTGAAAAGCTGATGGGCGCGCCGTGCGGGGTTACATTTGGCACTTTTCATGCCGTATATTTTAAGATACTTAAATATGCCTACCACTACGATGCATCCTGCATTATCAGGGAGGAAGAGCGATACCAGTTTTTCCGGGATTATATCGCAAAGCTTGACTTGGAGATCGATGATGAGAAGGAGTTTATTGAGGGGATTATCAGCGAGATTAGCCTGGTCAAGGGGGAGCGCGTGGAGATAGAACACTACTATTCGATGAATTGTTCGGAGGAGAATTTTAAGAGGATTTACTGCGCCTATGAAAATATGCTGCGCGCGGCGAACAAAATCGACTTTGACGATATGCTGCTGATGTGTTATGAGCTTTTGACCAAGAGGGCAGATATCCTGGCGATGTGGCAAAAATATTACGAGTATATCCTGATTGATGAATTTCAAGATATCAATTGTGTTCAGTATGATATTATCCGGCTGATCGCGCTTCCGCAGAACAATCTCTTTATTGTCGGGGACGATGATCAGAGTATCTACCGCTTTCGCGGAGCGAAACCGGAGATTATGTTAAATTTCCCGAAGGATTATCCGGACTGCAAACAGGTGCTTTTGGATATCAATTACCGGTCGGCAGCGGATGTTGTGGAGGCAGCGGGGCGGCTGATTGCGGCAAATACAAGGCGGTTTCCGAAAAAGATCCGCGCAGTGCATGAGCGGGAAAATGCGGTGCGGGTGCAGGAATTTTCTGATGTGAAGGCACAGAACGAAGCAATTGCAAGGCAGCTTTTAGCGGCTCATGACAAGGGGGAGAACTACTGCGATACGGCGATATTATACCGGACAAACACACAGCCGGGCGCGTTGGCGGAGAAGCTGATGGAATATAATATTCCATTTACGATGAAAGATTCACTGCCCAATATCTACGAACACTGGATCGCAAAAAATATTTTGGCGTATATTAGGCTGGCACTTGGAGAAAATGACCGCGCGCTGTATTTTCAGATAATGAACCGCCCGAAGCGTTACCTCTCGCGCGAGGCTTTCCCGGACGCGAAGGTGGATCTTAGAAAGGTGATAAGATATTATTACAGCCGGTCGGGCAAAGGCTATGTGATCGAGCGCATTCAAAAGCTTCAGGACGATTTAAGGCTTCTTTCAAAAACCAGTCCGTATGCGGCGGTGGGCTATATTCGGCGCGCGGTGGGCTACGATGATTATTTGAGGGAGTATGCAAAGCAGCGGCGCATTCAGGAGGAGGAGCTTTTTGATTTGATCTCGCAGATTCAGGAGGCAGCGAGAGAGTACAATACCTTTGCGGAGTGGTTTGCACATATAGAGGAGTACCGCGAGGAGCTGGAAAAACAGAGCGCGAAAAAGAATGATCGCGATCGGGATGCCGTGGTTTTTATGACATTTCACGGTGCGAAGGGCTTAGAGTTTCCCCATGTCTATATTGTGGATGCAAACGAGGGAATTACACCCCATCATAAGGCGGTGGTAAACGAGGATATGGAGGAGGAACGCCGGATGTTTTACGTGGCGGTAACGCGAGCAAAGCGGGCACTTACAGTGACATACACGAGGGAGCGTTTCGGAAAAAAGCAGGAAATCTCGCGTTTTGTCTCCGAGCTTCTCACCGATCGGACAGCGTTTCGGGAGGGGGCACTTATCACCCATAAGACTTATGGGGACGGAAGGATTCTTCAGATCCGGGATGGCAGGATCTCGGTGCAGTTTGACCAAAAGGGGATGGTTCGCACTTTCGATCTGGAGTTATGCGTGAAAAGTCGGATCTTGGAGGTAAGAGCAGGAGAAAAAGAGAAGGGCGAATAGAAAATGTAAGAAAAAATCAAGAAAATTTATCCGGATTGTAACAATTTTGACAAAGGGATATGGTATAATAAAAGGAGAAACAAAGTATCCAAAAATTGCTATGGGTCAGGAGAGGAGAATGCGTATGGTTTTTTTTGAAAAGTGCAGGGGGGAGCGGATGGGTGCAAGGCGTTATAAAATTTGCAGAGCCGTCGTTTTCTCAGTGTTTTTGCTTGTGTTTGCCATTACTTTAGAATCGGTGTCCTTGCAGGCGGCAGCCCCGAAAGTAACGGTTACAAAAAAGACACTTTATGTTGGTGGTGAGAACTATCAGATAAAGTTTAAGAATCTCGCAAAAACAGCGAAAGTTACATACAAATCAAGCAATAAAAAAGTGGCTACGGTAAGCAGTAAGGGATTGATCCAGCCAGTAGCAAAGGGAAGTGCCACAATCACCATTACAATGACGCAGAGTGCCAAGACCTACACGGGCAAGATTGCCGTGACAGTGAAGAATCCTTACATCTCCATTTCAAATAAAAAGACAAAGCTGGTGGCAAGCAGCGATTACCAGCTGATCGGCAAAGCCTACGGTTTTACCGGGGCGGAGTTTACTTTTTCAAGTTCCGATACAAGAGTGGCACAGGTGGAGAAAGAGAGCGGACTTCTGCACGCGAAGATAGCGGGAAAGGCAAAGATTACAATGAAGGATAAGACGAGCGGCAAATCCGTGTCGTTTACGGTAACGGTGCTTGAAAATACCGAGGAGAATGCAGGAGATGTCTATGTGACGACGGAGAAGATGAGCAAAAAATATATCTACACTGCGCCTAAGGATACAAAAAAACTGACCGAGGAAGAGGCGGCGAAGGTTAAGCGTCTGACAGATATTCAAAAGCGCGTTACGGCGGGGGCATCCATCACCATTGCGGAACTTGAGGAATACTATACTCAAAAGGCTGTGGATAGCAGAAAATAAAGGAGGTGCAGTATGAAGGCGAAAAGAGGATTTGGTATATTAATTTTTTGTATGTTTTTGTGCGCGCTGATACGTCCGGGACGGACGGACGCAGCAGATCCGACAGTGACTTATATCAGTGCGGTTTATCAGGGAGATGCCGTTGAAGTCGGCGGTTCGATCCCAAGAGATAAGATTTCTGTGACGGCGACTTACAGCGACAATACGACGGCGGAGATAAAAGATTTCGTGATGTCCACGGAGCGCGTCTTAGCTGAGGGTTCAAACAAGGTTATGATTATCTATCGCG
The DNA here is from genome assembly GCA_910585065.1 of uncultured Lachnospiraceae bacterium. Classification (GTDB taxonomy): domain Bacteria; phylum Bacillota; class Clostridia; order Lachnospirales; family Lachnospiraceae; genus RGIG4057. Next base: position 25,032 of record CAJUCG010000015.1, on the reverse strand, counting down.
GGAAAGTGACGGAGATCTATGTGTTCGGCAAAAAGCCAAGTTCACTCTATGCTATGTACACCGGGGATACACTCAGTGTCGGCAATAAGGTTGGCGCGGGAAGTCTTATTGTAACTTTGTATTATACAGATGGCAGCAGCAAGGAAATTTTTGATTACCATGTGGTAAATCCGGTGATTACCTCGGCAAACAGCCAGAAGGTACAGATTACGTACAATAATTTAAAAACAGAAGTCTATGTCTACACTCAGGCGGCGAAAACGGTTTCGATGCTGACTGCAGTCTACGAGGGTGAGGGGGTGCCACAGGGCTATGTAGTGCCGGAGAGAAGTCTGTTTGTCACAGCAATTTATACGGACGGAACGTCGGAGCGCATCTACAATTATCAATTGCTTCCTCCACTTGTCGAGGAACTGGGGAACAATAAGATGAAGGCCGCTTTTGGGGGTAAGATTGCGGAGTTCACGGTAAAGGGGATTGAACTTACCGCACAGAGTATAGAGGCGGTTTACAAGGGCGGAAGCATCGAAGTCGGCGATTATGTCGCTGCGGAGGATGTGACGGTGACGGCGACTTACAGTGATGGGACAAAGGCGGTGGTGACGGATTTTAAGTTTTCCTCCGACCGCATTGCGATGATTGGTGAGAATACGATTATTATTAACTACGGCGGGCAGAGTACCACCATCAATGTAAATGGAATTGCAAAGACTGGTGCAAGTTATAGCAACGCCGCCACGTTTGAGGTAAAAAATAGCGACAAAGACGTTGCGAAAGTGCAGATAGCCATGCCAAAGCGGATGACAAAAGATGCTATTGTCGGAAAATCCTTAAAGCCGGATCGCGTAAAGGGAGTTATCAATAAGATTAAGGCGGAGGTGCTTAATTATATTGCTTTTGATGTTCTCTTAGCGGATGAGAAACAGGATGATGTATTCCCGCTGACAATGAAGATAGAACTTCCAAAGAAATTTAACCCGGAGGTAAAGGAAAATGAGGGGACGAGTGCCTGTCTGTACTATACTTCGAACCGCAAGAGCGTGATTGCAAAGATAAATCCGGAAGTAAATGAAAAGGGTGTGATTGAAGTGACGCTGTTTCGTCCGGGAACTTATATTCTGGTGAAGGAGAAGGAGATTGTGGAGGAGGACACTTCAGATCCGGATGAAGATTATCTGAAATAAAGAAATAAAAATTAGAGTTCTGTAATCAGTAAGGGTTACAGAACTCTAATTTTTATCCTAGTCCTCCTCCTCGTCCTCCTCCACTGCGATGGCAGCAGATGCTGTGGTAACAGTGATCGCGACGGAGATAACAGCGACGATAATGCACAGAAGAATAATCAGTGCCAATATAATCAGTCCAGTGGAATCGCCCATTTGATAAAACCTCCTGTTTTTTGTAAATGCGTATGCTCCGATATGGTGCCTCCAGCGGATGAATCGCTCCTAGGGAGCGAACATGATTCGCTAAAGGAATTGTTCTCCCTGCGGTCGAATGCGAATCAGCGCAGGTATAATATCTGACGATATATAATATCTAGCGATATTATACCATATCGTTCCGATATGTTCTCTCCGAGGGGTGCGCACAGTTCACAAAGGTATTTGTCCTCCCTTTGGTCGGACGTGAACTGGCGCAGGTATAATGTCTGTCGACATTATACCATAAATAATTAAAAGTTGAAACAGGAAAGTGAAAAAAATTTAGCGAGGTTTCTAAATATTCCTGGTTTATTCTTTCTCTTCCCCGTCAAAGAATGCGGTTACGAAGACTGCGGGGGAATTCCAGTAGATTGTTACTTCGTTTAGGGAATAGCAGGCGTAGTCATCGAGGTAAGATTTCATTGGCGGTGTGTTGGCTGGAAGCTGGTGCCTGCCAATCTCATCACAGGGGTGCATATTTGGTCCGCCTGAGACAAAGCCAGGGATTGGCTCTTCGATCCCGTCGGCAAAAATTGTGCGCATATGTGGATGGAGACAGGAGTGAGTGCCATGACCAGTGACATAGCAAAAGCCGAGCGCGTTGCGCCCAAGTAGATAGTCAAGCTGTGCAAGTGCTACCTCGCGGTATTTTTTATCCCCCGTAAACAAAAAACCAAGGATAAGCAGGATGCCGCGATTCATTACTGTCATATTGCTGCCCCAATGGTAATCTTTCTCTGACATAGCTACCGGATAGGCACTTTTTGAATTCAAGGTGATACAGTGATCAGCCGCCGCCAAAAATTCTTTTCGGATCTCATTTCTAAGAAAATTCATTTCCTGCTGCCGCAGATTTTCTAAGTTTGTTTTTTCAAAAACAGGGTTCAGATAGAAAGAGAGTGCGCCAAATCCGCCGGTGGAAGCATAACCAAGGGCAGTTTTTGAAAATTCTTCTCTAAAAAGAGAAGAGAGGACATCAAAAAATTTCTCTTCTCCTGTCAGAGAAAAAAGTTCAGCTGCCGCCCAGAAACGTTCGTCGCGATCGCAAAAATCACCGTATTCCCCCGTTCCACTTCCGGGCGGATTGGTAAATGCAATCTGATCCGGGTGGTTTTCAAGAAAATCCCAGGAGCGAAGTGCTGCGTTTTTTAATTTTTCGGCAAATACCTTGTCAAAAGGAGCGTAGACGCGGGAAGCCAGTGCTGTTACCGCTGCAAAATCCGCTGTGGCGGGAGTTGAGACGGCATAGGCAAAAAGAGGAGCAGTATCGAACTCCGGCATAATAAAAGGGGCGTGATGCCAGGTGCTTACCTTGTGGAAAACCCCTCCGTCCGCGCGCTGCATTTTTAAAAGCCATGTTAGTTCGTAACGGCATTCATTTAAGAGATCCGGCGTGCCATTGCTGCTTTCCGGAATATCAAGCGGGGTGAGAAGACGGTCGGGGAATAGAACAAATGCATAGAGCAGATGGGCGAGTGCTGTCGCCGCTGCTGTGACATAACGTCCGTAATCCCCAGCATCATGCCAGCCACCCGAAAGGTCAAGCTTCACCGAAGGATCGTCAAGGGGCGTGGCGGGTGTACTGTGGCAGCAGCCGTGGATGTATTTTCCCGCATGGGCAGAAGTCAGCGCGCAGCCGCAACGCTGGAAATAATAGCTTCGCAACAGATCGATTTTTAATTGGTGATAGATCGTTTTGCTGATGGAAAATGGAGCGGACAGAATTTCTCCCGCGCGAAGGATATATTCCCCCTCCGCACAGAAATCAGAAAAATCCGCGTGGAAGACGATATCTCCAGAAGTGGCATCCTGCCCCTCTCCAAAGGGCTGCACAATTCCTTCGTAAACGTTTTCGCCAGTCCTTCGATCACAGAGAAAAAAATGGTCGGCTTTGTGGGTGAGTACCGCTATTTTAGTAGCATGCGGCAGGTAGCCGATCTGATTAAAATGTATCATAAAAAAGTCCTCCAAATTTAATTTTTATCAAGTTATACAATGTACATAAAACCGGATTAAGCGCATTGTATCATGAAGGATCTTGAAAAGAAAGGGAAAAAGACAGCCCGGTGATGTATTATCTTATGCAAGATTTATATTCGATGGAAACTTGCAAAAAGAGTTTATGGGCTAAAGATAAGTTTTCAGTAACGGATAAGGTTGACTTTTTTTTATCTTCTATGTATAATTTAATGTAGGCTAAGGAGAAAATTTAAAAAGCGAGAAGGAGTTAATAGGATGATAAAAAATGCGAAGAGATTTTTGTTAATCAGTTTTTCGGCACTGGCTTTGGTCTGCGTGATTATGTTTGAATTAGCCTCCTCCAATATAGAGGAAAACAGCAGAACAGCGATCAGTGAGGTCGGCGAGATTTATATGATGGCGATGGCAAAACAGACGCAGCAAAAATTTGATGCGGTCGTGGATTTGCAGATTATGGAAATGAAGGGAATTTTGGAGCGTCATCCGCCAGAAACAGAAGTATATGGTACTGAGATGCTAGAGCAGCTCGCGCTGAGTGCGCAGGTGCGCAATTACACTTATCTTGGACTTTTTACGGCGGAGGGAGAATCCGAGACCATATATGGTGAGGCTGTGGAATACCAGGACGAAAGCACATTTAAAACGGTGCTGAATGACAGTAATCTGCGTGTATTTTCCGGGATCAATAAGCAGGGGGAGCGGCAGCTCTGTATGCTGATCAACGCCGCATACCCGATGAAAGGAAATAAGCACAGCGTGGCGATGGTGGCGGCATTGCCGATGGAGTATCTGGAGAGAATCCTCGCACTGGATGAGGAAGATAATTTAATGTACTCTTTTATTATTCGTAAGAATGGTACATATGTGGTAAGAACCAAAGAGGATAATTATTTTGAACATATCTCGGAGATGTTTTCAAAGAATGATGGAAAAACCGCGGAGGAGTACGCGGACGAATTGCAGCAGGCGATCAATTCCAACACAGATTATTCTACGATTATCCGGGCGGCGGACGGGGAGTATCAATCGCTGTTATGTACGCATCTGCCGGACTCAGAGTGGTATCTAATCTCATTGATGCCTTTTGGGACACTGGATACGATTATGGAAAATCTGGATACTGGACGACAGAACACGATTATGGTTGTGGGGCTGACGATCCTTGCCGGACTGTTTTTGATCTTCCTTTTATATTACCGGATGTCACAGCAGCAGATGCGCGAACTTGACCGGGCAAGAAGAGAGGCGACCAAGGCAAACAAGGCAAAGAGCGAATTCCTCTCCAGCATGAGTCATGATATCCGCACACCGATGAATGGGATTGTCGGAATGACGGCGATCGCAATGGCAAATATTGACGATTTAGCGCGCGTAAAGGACTGCCTGGGAAAAATTACGCTCTCAAGCCGCCATCTTTTGGGCTTGATCAATGATGTGCTTGATATGTCAAAGATTGAGAGCGGAAAATTGTCATTGAATTTGAGTCAGATTTCCCTGCGCGAGTCAATGGAAAATATTGTAAATATTGTGCAGCCGCAGGTAAAGGCAAGGCAGCAGCAGTTTGATATCTTTATCCGTGATATCTGTACAGAGGATGTGTATTGTGACAGTATCCGTCTCAACCAAGTGTTGATTAACCTTCTCTCCAACGCAATCAAATTTACGCCGGAGCGGGGAATGATCCATGTCAGTCTTATGCAGGAGGCTTCGCCGCTTGGGGAGAACTATGTCCGCTGCCATTTTGAGGTAAAGGACAACGGGATTGGAATGACAAAAGAATTCCAGGAAAGGATTTTTGATACCTTTACCAGGGAGGAGAAAGCACAGATAGACAAAATCGAGGGAACAGGACTTGGGATGGCGATCACCAAGGCGATTGTGGATGTGATGAATGGTAGCATTGAGCTTGAGAGTGCGCCCGGCGAGGGCAGCAGGTTCCATATCACGCTTGACTTTGAGAAGGCGGCAGTCAGGGAGGAGGATATGCATTTGCCTCCGTGGAGAATGCTCGTGGTGGACAATAATGAAGACCTCTGTCTGAGTGCGGTGTCCGCATTAAAGGAACTGGGAATAAACGCGCACTGGGCGACGGACGGAGAGAGCGCGGTAGGGATGGCAGAAAAGCAGCATAAAGAGGGAAATGATTACGAGGTGGTGCTTCTCGACTGGAAGATGCCGGATATGGACGGATTGCACACGGCAAAGAAGATGCGCGATCTTTTGGGGGATAAGGTTCGGATTTTAATTATCTCCGCTTATGATTGGACGGATATTGAGGAGGAAGCAAAAGAAGTTGGTATTTATGGTTTTATCTCCAAACCGTTATTTAAATCCAATTTATTCCTGGGGTTAAGTAAATATCTCTTGAATTCGCAGGATACAAAGCCCGAGAAGCTGGTGGAAGGCAAGGATTTTGAGGGCAGGCATATCTTGTTGGCGGAGGATAACGACTTAAACTGGGAGATTGCGCAGGAGATTCTTTCCGAGGCGGGCTTTACACTAGAGCGGGCAGAAAATGGAAAAATATGCGTGGAAAAATTTGAAGAATCCAAGCCTGGAACTTACGATCTTATCTTGATGGATATTCGTATGCCAGTAATGAACGGTTATGACGCGGCAAAAGCCATCCGCGCCCTAAATCGACCGGATCAGAATCTGCCGATCCTCGCGATGACGGCGGATGCCTTTTCTGATGATATACAACACTGTCTGGAATGCGGGATGAACGAGCATATTGCGAAACCGATCGATATCAGCAGACTGACACAAGTTTTAAAGAAATACTTAAAATAAAATATCGTATACTATGGAGGCTGGAATCATGGAAGAAATTAAATGGAATGATCAGTTTAATCTTGGGGTGGAAGTAATTGACAGGGCACATCAGAAACTATTTTCTATTGTGAATAAGTTGGTTGCGTTAGGTGAGGACCCAGTAAAACAGCCATATGCCTGCAGGGAAGGAATTAAGTATTTTAAAGGTTATACGCTAAAACATTTTGCGGAGGAAGAAGAATATATGCGAAGAATTGCCTATCGCAAGTATGAGAAGCACAAACAGATACATGATCATATGCGGGATATCATGATTCCGGACTTGGAGAAGGAACTGGACGAGGAAAATTATTCGGAAAAATCCGTGCAGCATTTTATGGGAGTTTGTATTGGCTGGCTGAACGCGCATATTATGGTGGAGGATCGCGCGATCGTAAATAAGGGTTCTGCCAAGTGGGTACATAATACGCCGGGGGAGGAGGTGGCTTCCCTTGCAAAGGCAGTAATTCAGGCGATGAGCAAGCTGTTCCATATGAATGTGGAAGTGGTTAGTTCTCATTACAGCGGAAAGAATTTTTATCCGGGGATGAAAATTTGCTACCGTTTAAGTTACCGATCGGAAAAAGGTTCTCTCCAGATTTTTTTTGTCTATGAGGACAGGCAAATACTAAAGGGACTGAGCAAGATCCTTGGACGGCCATTAGAAAAAGTAGATCGGACGGCACTCTATGCAATAAAGATTATCTGTGAGAAATTTGTGGATGACATAAAGACACATTTTCCGCTTACTGACGGCTACAGCCTCGAGAAGAGTGAGGTGATTTCCTTTGCGCAGTTCCGGCGAACATTTGATATGGAATACCCAATTTACAGCCTTCTTTTTGAACTTGAAGATCAGGGGAAATTTGTATTTTGTGTGCGGCTGTAAGATTTCTTCTGCGGCAGGGAGGCAATTCTTTGTTTTCCGCCGCAGAATATTTGTGTTAGCAGCTAATTTCTATGTGTGTTTACACATATTCGCGTTTCTGCGCATAAAAACAGCGCGAAATCGAGAACTCTATGGTTCGATTTCGCGCTTTAATATGCGGAAAAAGGGACTTGAACCCTCACGGTGTAGCACCACATGATCCTTAGTCATGCCTGTCTGCCAATTCCAGCATTTCCGCAAGCTATCCGCGACATATTTCGTGGACACGAATTATATTATACATGATTTCTGGGGAATGTCAAGCATTTTTTTTAAAAAATTTAAGTTAGTTTAAACTAACATCGGAAACTTATAGAAATCCATGAAAACTGCATGGAATTTTTGTGGAATTTACTACTTCCATCCTTCGACTTTCCATGATAAAATATGACAGGAGAAGGATGGGGGGCAATGGTAAAAAATATTGGGAATGAAGAATGCGAGGTAGAGGATGGAGACAATATCAAAGGTACTTCCGCTGTTAGCTGGTATCGGCATGTTTCTTTACGGCATGAATCTAATGGCCTCGGCAATTGAAAAATTGGCGGGCGCGAAGCTTGAGAGGACGATGGAACGTTTCACAGACAACCGGTTTAAAGGGCTATTGCTTGGCACAGGGGTGACAGCGGTGATTCAGTCTTCTGCGGCAACTTCGATCACGATGATCGGTTTTGTCAATGCGGGCATTATGACGCTTGCGCAGACTATTCCGGTGATCTGGGGCGCGAATATTGGTTCCACAGCGACCGCACAATTACTGCGGCTTGGGGATTTAAGCGGAGGAGGAGTATTTTTGTCCATGTTAAAACCTTCCTTCTTCGCACCGATTATTATTGTGGTGGGTGCGTTTCTTATGCTTTTGTCCAAGAAGCGAAAGACAAAGAATATCGCGAATCTCCTGATTGGATTTGGCATTCTTTTTTGGGGGATGACAACGATGGAGGAAACCTTCGCACCACTTAAAAATTCCCCCAAATTTCATGAAATGTTTGTTTCGTTTAGCAATCCATTTATCGGAATTATTGTCGGTCTCCTGCTCACGGCGGTGATTCAGTCTTCCTCGGCGACTGTCGGTATTTTGCAGGCACTCTCAGCTAGTGGTTCTATTACGGTGGCGACGGCACTGCCGATTCTTCTGGGACAGAATATCGGCAAATGCGTTCCGGTGATTTTGGCGAGTATCGGCAACAATAAGGATGCAAAGCGCGCTTCGATGTGCTATCTTTTCTTTAATGTGTTCAGTTTAGTTTTGTTTGGGTTTGGCGTGTACGGGCTTGATGTGGTCTTTGATTTTGCGGCGATGGACAATGTGGTCAACCGGGGGAATATTGCGACAATGCATACGGCGATCAACCTGATAGCAGCACTCCTGCTTATGCCTTTTGTCGAGCAGTATGACAGAATGCTGCACAAGATTATTAAGGATGGCGGCGATGTCAAGGAAAAGCGCACCTTAGATTGTTTGGATGACGCATTCTTAAAGAACCCTCAGGTTGCGATGGAACAGTGCCGCAAAGTACTGTTTGATATGTGCAATGTAGTAAAAGAGAATGCCGTGATTGTGACAGATATGGTATTAAACGGGTATAATGAAAAGACACTCACGGATCTGAATGTGGGCGAGGAGTTTCTTGACCGGAGCGAAGCTGGGATTAACGCATACATGGTCAATGTTACATACCATACAATGACGGAGGAGGATTCGCATTTGGCAACCGAGATTTTGCAGTCGGTCAGCGATCTTGAGCGAATTGGGGACTATTGTATTAACCTGTCGGAGACGGCAGAATATATGTTTGAGAATAAGAGCAGTTTTACGCCGGAGGCAAAAGCGGAACTTGAGGTGCTGTTTGATGCAATTAAAAATGTAATCGATCTTACCGTGGCAGCCTACACAAGCAATGATCTGGAACGAATTGCGTTTGTTGAGCCGATGGAGGAAGTAATTGATGATATTGTAGATCGCATGAAGAGCAATCATATTATCCGTCTGCGGGGCGGCGTATGTACGGCGGATGACGGGATTACCTTTACGGAGATCTTAACGAACACGGAGCGTATTTCTGATCACTGCTCCAATATTGCGATCTATCTGATGCAGAAGCTAACAGTGAACCGGGCGTTTGACCGCAAGCTGTACCAGGATGAACTGCACAAGGGGGTTGATCCAAGGTATCGCAAGTATATTGATATGTACAAGAAGGAGTATCTGGACAGGATTCCCTGCCTGAAAATTGAGAATTGAAGATGGAAATTTCTGTAAGGAGGGGAGAAATCCCCTCCTGTTTTATGCACACAGGCACTAATGTGCGCAGAGGTGCAGGGGAAATATTTCAGTAAGAGCGGATGGGTATCTGACGCACGAGTAGGCGGGTAAAACCTTCCCCTACTCGATTAGTCCCATATTTCTGCGAATGCGAATGGAAAAAATGATGGGTGCAGCAACGCGCCAGAAAAGAGAGGCGGCGAGCAAAAGCACTGGAAACTTGTACAGCCATGCCACAGGGTAGGCGGGGACGCTGTTAAAAAGCTGCCAGAGAACTAAGAACATCCCCGTGATAAAAAAGGAAAGTTCGGCAGTTTTATAGCGCAGGGAGGAATAGTGGTAGCGTTTTCTAAGAAAGGGCAGCACCGGTGTAGATTTGCGGATATGGGGCGCGAGAAATGGTGCTAGGATTACAGGCAGCAGATTGGCAATCAGCAGAATATAGACTGCTGAGAGAACATACAGGTGGCAGATGATACACATAAATTCAAAGCAAAGGAGTGCCATACTAAAGGGAATGCGCCAGATAATTAAGCTGTGAAAGCGTGCGACGAGACGGATCTCCGCATCCATTTCTTCCACGGTGCAAGCGGGTTTACTGTTGGAAAATAAGGGGGGATATGTTCTGTCGTCCTTATGGGGAAATAAATTTAGAGGGGAATTGCCCTTGTTGTCTCCTAAAGCCGCCATAGTTTAGACCTCACTTTCTCTGGTTAATCTTATTTTTTATAGTATATCATATATTTTTTCCCCCCGCAATCTGCGAATTAGAGATTCTTTTGTGCTTCCTATAATGTCACTTCCTGTTTCTGCCGATATATAAGGCATGGGCGGGCGGCCTGTGCCTGCCAAAATACATGGAGGTGTGTAGCATATGATAGTACAGACAAGCAGTGTTGCGATGGGGAGCAAACATTATCTCTCCCGCACGAATCTGCAAACTGTTGGCTATGGAAGCTGGGGCGGTGCCGTGCGTTCTGTCGGCAGTACAGCGGCTACAACGCCCTCGGCTAAGGATGGCGAACAGCAGGCAGGAACAAAAGATTTAGCATCACAAAGTGGTCGTATGCAATGGTATACGGGAATGCAAAGCGGTATGGAGCGGGTATCCATAAAAGTCCAGGATGATGAGTATTTTCGCGCAGGAGGAACCGAGTACGACGGATTGCATCAGCTTTTAATGATTTTTTCCGGGCAGCAGACGGTAAAGGCGCATCGTATGTCGTACCGGGACGTGATTGAGAAAGCGCAGGAGGAAATGCGCAGACTAATGCGTGAACTTGGGCTTGAAGTTGGAGAATTGCCAGAAGTGGGTCAGATTATGCAGGTGCAGGGGGGACATATGATTCTTTCAACGCATCATTACTACGAGGAAAAGGAAAGTACTTCCTTTTATACTTCGGGGACGGTCAAGACAGCGGATGGAAGGACGATCGACTTTGATATTGAAGCTGAGATGTCGCGAAGATTTTCAGAACATACCACGGTGCAGATCGATTACGGTGCAGTGCAGCTTATGGATCCTCTTGTAATCAATTTAAACGGCGGGACAGCCGAAGTGTCGGATCAGAAATTTTATTTTGATATCGATTGCGATGGAAAATTGGATAATATTTCGCTTCTTGAACAGGGATGTGGCTTTCTTGCACTCGACCGCAACGGGGACGGCAAGATTAATGACGGGAGCGAGCTGTTTGGGACAAAGAGCGGCAATGGTTTTGCAGATCTGGCAGTTTTTGATATGGACGGCAATGGCTGGATTGACGAGAATGATGAGATTTTTAATCATTTACGGATCTGGACAAAGGATGCGGCGGGCAATGATAAGCTTGTCGCACTCGGCGTGGCGGGAGTGGGGGCGATCTATTTAGGTCATGTAGCTTCTAAATTTTCTCTGAACTCGGAAAAGGACAATTCAACAAATGCTGTGGTGAGGGAGAGCGGTCTATTTTTGCATGAGAATGGGCAGGCGGGCGTGATTCAGCAAGTTGATCTGGCAGTCGGATAAGTGCTTTTTTTGGAAAAAATTTGGAAAAATGCAGGGAGATACGGGGAAAATGATAAATATTTCATAACTTTTAAAAAATTCCTTTGAAAAAATCAGGTATAGCGTTTATAATAGGATTGAGTATCTTTCGATTTGGATAAAATGCTAAAATTATGAAGCATTGGACGATAGAGACAAATGTGATTTTTGAAAGGAGAAAGTTATGAGTGGAAGTGATATCGGAATCGATCTTGGTACAGCGAGCGTGCTGGTATATATTAGAGGCAAGGGTGTTGTCTTAAAGGAGCCTTCGGTCGTGGCGTTTGACCGCGATACTAACCGCATCAAGGCTATCGGTGAGGAGGCGCGCTTAATGCTTGGGCGCACACCGGGCAATATCGTAGCGGTGCGTCCGCTGCGCCAGGGCGTGATTTCCGACTACACGGTGACGGAGAAAATGTTAAAATATTTTATTCAGAAGGCAGTCGGCAAACAACGCTTCCGCAAACCGATCATCAGCGTCTGTGTTCCAAGCGGGGTGACAGAGGTGGAGAAAAAGGCAGTTGAGGATGCGACTTACACGGCGGGAGCCAGAGAAGTCGCGATCATTGAGGAGCCGATTGCCGCGGCTATTGGCGCGGGAATTGATATAGCAAGACCCTGCGGCAATATGATTGTCGATATCGGCGGCGGCACGACGGATATCGCTGTGATCTCGCTTGGCGGCACAGTGGTCAGCACCTCGATAAAGATCGCAGGGGATGATTTTGACGAGGCAATTGTGCGCTATATGAGGAAGAAACATAATCTTTTGATTGGTGAGCGCACGGCGGAGGATATCAAGATCAAGATTGGTTCCGCCTATCGCAGGTCAGAGACCGTGGCGATGGATGTGCGTGGGCGCAATTTGGTGACAGGCTTGCCAAAGACGATCTCCGTGACCTCAGAGGAAACGGAGGAGGCGTTAAGAGAAACCACCTCGCAGATTGTCGAGGCTGTGCATAGTGTGCTTGAGAAGACTCCTCCGGAACTTGCGGCGGATATCGCAGACCGGGGGATTGTGCTGACAGGCGGCGGGTGCTTACTCTATGGGCTTGAGGAACTGATTGAGGAGAAGACCGGCATAACGACAATGACGGCGGAAGATCCGATGACAGCGGTGGCGATCGGCACCGGGAAATTTGTGGAATTCTTAGGCAGCAGCAAACCAGTGAAATAAGAAGACCACTTTAGAGAAAGGGAAAAGAAATGGTAAGACAGTTATATACTGCATGGACGGGAATGCGCAATGAGCAAAACCGTCTGGATGTCATTGCCAACAATTTAGCGAACTCCGCGACGGTGGGCTACAAGAAGGAGGGGGTGACAAGCCAGTCCTTCGACAAGCAACTGATGGTAAAGATCCGTGATGCCTCCGTGGATTGGCGCAAGGAACAGATTGGCAGGATGAGTTTCGGTGTAAAAGTCGGCGAGGTTTATACTGACTACAAGCAGGGGTCTCTTCGCGAGAGCGGAAATACCTTTGATTTTGCTATTGACGGGGATGGCTTTTTTGCCATTGAGTACACGAATGCAAATGGGCAGACCTCAACGCAGTACACACGCGCCGGACAGTTTACCATCACCAAGGAGGGCTATGTGGTGGATGTCGACGGAAACCATCTGTTAGGGGAGAGCGGACCGCTCCAGGTTCCGACGGATGCTGCTGAGGTCGTGGTGGATGTCGGGGGCAATGTGTACGCAGACGGCGAGTTGGTAAACACGATTGTTTTAACAGATTTTGAAGATTATGATTATCTGAAGAAATTTGGGGAGACCAGATGTTTTCCGGTGCAGGGAGCCAGAGAAAAGGAGGCGACGGGTTTTGTCCGCCAGGGTTTTACTGAGCAGTCTAATGTCAATGTTGTCTCGGAGATGGTCAATATGATCGCGATCACAAGGGCATTCGAAGCGAACCAGAAAGTGGTTCAAACTGTGGACAGCACATTGGAGAAGGCAGTAAATACTTTGGGAAGCGTTTCGTAAATTTTTTCAGGCAGGTTTTGCGCTGCGCCAAAGCCGCTGTAAAGACTGTCGCAGCAGGAGGCTAAAATTATGATGAGAGCATTGTGGACGGGCGCGTCAGGCATGATTGCACAGCAGACGAGTCTGGACAATATCGCAAATAACTTGGCAAATGTTAATACAACAGGCTATAAAAGGGAGCAGACGGAGTTTCAATCTCTGCTCTATTCAAAACTTCAGACAAGAGTGACCGATCATGAGGGCAATCCGAAGCCGGTGATTGGTCAGGTAGGTCTTGGTGTGCGTGTCGCATCGATCGTCTCAAATTTTACGCAGGGTTCTCTGACGGAAACCGGCAGATGGCTGGATGCGGCGATCGACGGTGAAGGCTTTTACTCGGTGCGCCGTCCGGACGGCACTGTAGGCTATACAAGGAACGGTTCGTTTAAACTTGGTATGTATGGAGATACTGTGATGCTTTGCAGTTCGGATGGATACCCGGTGCTTGATACGGAAGGGGAGCCTATATCCTTTCCAGCAACCTACGACACGGCAAATTTAAGCTTTGATCAGTTTGGCAATCTTACATACACTCCAAATAACCGCACCCTTGATCAGTTTGGCAATCTTATATACTCCCAAAATGGCAGCAATACGACTCAGACGATAGCGACCCTTGCCCTTACCCAGTTCAATAACCCGGCGGGGCTTTTAAAGCTTTCCGGCAGTCTTTTTCAGGCGACGGACGCATCCGGTGAACCCCGGCTTGAATTGACGGATATGAACTTAAAGCGCAGCAGGATTGTGGCGCAGTATGTGGAGGCATCCAATGTGCAGACAGCGGATGAGGTTGTCAATCTGATTGTGACACAGCGCGCTTACGAGATGAATTCAAAAGTGATTCAGGCCTCCGACGAGATGTTGCAGCAGGCGAACAATCTTAGAAGCTAATCGGTGCTGTGCCACTAAAACAGAGTGAAGGTATGCCCTTTGAGGCGAAAAAAGTCAGGGTAGGAAATGAGGGAAATTATGGCGATTTCGGTTGGTACTGATTATTATTTGAATAATTCTTTGACTTCGCAGTCGGCGACAAAAGCGGAGAAACTTTCTTCCTCGCTTCGTGCGATGGACGCTGCGGCGGCCTCCGACGAGGAACTTTTGGAGTCCTGCAAAGAATTTGAGGCATATTTAGTAGAACAAATGTTGAAGGGTATGGAGAAGACCATCCCAAAGGATGAGGACGAGGAAGAAAATCCTTATATGGAGCAATTTGGAGATATTCTCTACACACAGGTCAGCAAGACGATCGTGGACAATGGGGAATTAGGACTTGCAAGGCAGCTTTTTGAATCGATGAAGCGCAATCAGGGATTGTAAAAAATTAGAAGTAGAGAAAAGACAGAATAACTTGAAAATTTAGATTTCGTCGGCCGGGGACGGTAGGTTCCCGGCTTTCTTTACAAAAATGGGGAAAAAAATAGTTTTTGTCTGAAAATTATTGTTGCAGAAATTTTAAATAAATTTAGTGAGGATGAATCAGTATGGATGAAATTGTGGAGGGCTATGTCGAAAAAGTAATATTTCGCAACGCGGAAAATGGCTACACCGTGCTTACCATCTCGGATGAGAAGAAAGAGGAAGTGACCTGTGTCGGCACCTTCACGTTCATTAATGAGGGCGAATACGTCCATTTAGAAGGGGGATATATAGCGCATCCGGTCTATGGGGAACAGTTTCAGGTAAGCCGGTGTGAGGTCAAGGAACCGGAGGATATGCTTGCGATGGAACGCTACCTGGCATCCGGGGCAATCAAGGGTATCGGTCCCGCGCTTGCAGCGCGCATTGTAAAAGTATTTAAGGAAGATACCTTTCACATTATGGATGAGGAGCCGGAACGCCTTGCCACAATCAAGGGAATCAGTGAGAAGATGGCAAAGGATTTCGCCGCTTTGTTTGAGGAAAAACGCGGGATGCGCAATGCGATGATATTTTTGCAGCAGTATGGCATTTCGGCAAATCTCGCGGTAAAAATATATAAATTTTACGGGGAAAAAATGCATACTGTCCTTCTGGAAAATCCATACCGCCTGGCGGAGGATATCCATGGTGTGGGATTTAAGATTGCAGATGAGATTGCAACAAAGGTTGGGATCTGTGCGGACTCAGAATTTCGTGTTCGGGCAGGGATATTGTACGCGCTTGCACAGGCGACAGGCAGCGGACATGTTTGTCTGCCGCTTCCGGAACTGATTTGCCGCGCGGCACAGCTTTTAACTATTGTTCCGGAGAAAGTGCAGGAGCAGTTAGAAGAACTTCTCTTGACGCGCAAAATTATCTACCGCGAGATGGCAAAAGAGATCTATGTGTATCTGTCCAGCTATTATTATATGGAATTAAATACTGCGCGGATGCTGATTGATTTGAATGTTTCCTACCCGTTAAAAGAGGCGGAGCTTAAAAAAAAGCTGGTTCTCCTACAGCGGGATCTTAAGCTGGAACTTGAGGAAAATCAGGCGCAGGCGGTGCTTACTGCGGCGAAAAGTGGGGTGTTTTTGCTGACTGGAGGACCTGGCACCGGAAAGACCACGACGATAAATGCCATCATTAGTTTTTTTGAGGCGGAGGGCATGGAAATTTTGCTTGCTGCCCCGACAGGGCGCGCAGCAAAGCGAATGAAGGAGACTACCGGACATGAGGCAAGCACAATCCACAGGCTGCTGGAGCTTTCAAAGGGGATTGAGGAGGGGGCACCCGCTCAGTTTGAGCGCGATGAAAATAATCCGCTTGAGGCGGACGTGCTGATTATCGATGAAATGTCAATGGTGGATATCAGTTTGATGTACGCACTTTTGCGGGCAGTGACTGTCGGAATGCGCCTGATTTTTGTGGGCGACGTAAATCAGCTTCCAAGTGTTGGACCGGGCAATGTTCTGCGCGATATGATATATTCCAAGGCATTCCCCGTTGTGCGCTTAACCAGAATTTTCCGACAGGCGGCGGAGAGTGATATTATTGTCAATGCCCATAAAATCAATAATGGAGAACAAATTGATTTAGACAATAAGAGTCGGGATTTTTTTATGTTGAAGCGCATGGATGTCAATGTGATCACGGGGGTTCTGATCGCCCTGATCCGCGACAAACTCCCGCGCTATGTGCAGGCGGCATCTTTTGATATTCAGGTGCTGACACCGATGCGCAAGGGAGAACTTGGAGTGGAGCGGCTGAATAAGGTTTTGCAGCAGTACCTAAATCCCCCGGCAGCGAACAAGCAGCAGAAGGAATTCCGGCAGACAGTATTTCGCGAGGGCGACAAGGTGATGCAGATCCGAAATAATTACCAGCTTGCCTGGGAGATCAAGAGCAGTTTTGGAACGGTGATTGAGGCGGGCGAGGGTGTTTTTAACGGGGATACCGGAATTATCCGGCGGATCAATACCTTCTCTGAAGAGATGACCATTGAATTTGATGAGGGGAGGATGGTGGAGTATCCGTTCGGGCAGTTGGAGGAGCTTGAATTGGCATATGCAGTCACAATACACAAATCGCAGGGCAGCGAGTATCCTGCGGTGCTTTTGCCCCTGCTTGGAGGACCAAAGATGCTTTTTAACCGCAATCTGCTCTACACAGCGGTAACAAGAGCAAAACGCTGTGTGACGATCGTGGGGAACCCTTCTATGGTACAGGCGATGATTGACAATGAGAGCGAGCAGAGACGCTATTCTGGTTTAAGTGACTGTATCCGTGAGATTGCGCAAATTCCAATACCAGAAAAAAAGTAGTGCATTTTAGCAGAAGATATAGTATACTATTATAAATTGGGGAGGGAGAGGCAAATGGTTAAATAATTAATGCCTTGGGAAAAGAGAGGAGAAAGGGAATGAATAAAACGACGCTTGTCATTATGGCGGCGGGCATGGGCAGCCGCTATGGTGGTGGGATCAAACAATTGGAGAAAGTGGGACCATCCGGGGAAATTATTATGGACTATTCCATATATGATGCGAAGGCGGCGGGTTTTGATAAGGTAGTCTTTATTACCAGAAGAGATCTTGAAAAGGAATTTCGCGCGGTTATTGGAAACCGCGTAGAAGAGAAGATAGAGACAGAATATGTGTTTCAAGAGCTTTCTGCTCTGCCGGAGGGGTTTTCGGTGCCGGAGGGGCGAGAGAAGCCTTGGGGAACGGGACACGCGGTTTTATCATGCCTCCCGGTAGTCAAAGAGCCATTTGCCGTGATCAATGCGGATGATTATTATGGCAGAGAAGCATTTGTAAAAGTCCATGATTTTCTGGCAGGTGCGGATATCAAAGAAAAAGGGAATTACTGTATGGCGGGGTTTATTCTTGGCAATACATTGAGCGAAAATGGCGTGGTCACGCGTGGCGTGTGCGATGTGGACAGTGCGGGGTATCTTAAAAAAGTAGTGGAAACTTTTAATATAGCGGGGGACAGGGAGAGGGCTGTAGGTGAGAGTGCTTCGGGCGAACCGGTTATCCTGCCGCTTTCCAGTGCGGTTTCAATGAATATGTGGGGACTTACACCGGACTTTTTACCGGAGCTGAAGGCTGGATTTGTAGATTTCTTAAAAAATGGCGGAATAGATAATATAAAATCCGAATATTTGCTTCCGCAAGTGATTGATACGATGATACAACAAAAACGCGCCCGTGTGCGGGTGCTTGAAACGCCGGACAAATGGTTTGGTGTGACGTACCGGGAAGACAAGGATGCGGTGGTAAGTGCATTGCAGGAATTAATCAAAAAGGGAGTGTATCCGGAGAAATTGTAGAAAATTAGAGGGGGAGGAAATGCAGGGAGGGAGAGTTTATTCATATATCATGGACGCTGCAGGGCGAATTGCGGAGATTTTTTATCCAAGGCGCTGTCCGGTCTGTATGGAGATTGTTGTGCCGAGGGGGACACTGATTCACAGGGAGTGTCAGAAAAAACTTTGCTATATCCGCGAACCTGTCTGCAAGCGGTGCGGCAGACAGATTTTCCGGATGGAAAAAGAATATTGCAGCGAGTGTATGAAAAAAGAATTTTACTATCTGCGCGGCTATGCCGTGTGGCAGTATGAAGAGAAGATACGATTGTCGCTTAGCGCGTTTAAATACCATTCGCGCAAGGAATTTGCAGATTTTTATGCGGCGGAGGCGGTGCGTCTGTGCGGGAAAAGGATAGAAAGAGAACATCCAGATGTGCTGCTGCCGGTGCCGATACACCAAAAAAGGCGTGCGGAGCGGGGATTTAACCAGACAGAATTGCTTGCGGATCGGATTGGGAGGGCACTTGGCATTCCGGTTGATCGGGAGTATCTGGTGCGCGTAAAGCGCACAAAACGCTTAAAGGAATTAAATCCGAAAGAACGTGTGAAAATGTTAGAGGATGCTTTTGGCATCAGAGATAAGAAAGAGGCAGTCTACCACAGTGTTATGCTTGTGGATGATATATATACAACCGGGAGCACGGTGAATGCCTGCGCCGCTGTGCTGCGGCAGGCAGGGGTAAAGAAGGTAGTATTTCTTTGTATGGCGATTGGTGCTTCCACAAATTAACAAGGAAGGAGAGGCTACATATGGAAGTAAGGAATTGTAAAGGATGCGGTAAGATATTTAATTATATCGGTGGTACCCCTTTGTGTGAAGCGTGCAAGAAAGCTCTGGAAGACAAATTCCAGGAGGTCAAGGCGTATATTTATGATAACCGTGATGCGGATATCAATCAGGTAGCGGAGGACAATGATGTTTCCGTGCAGCAGATCCGCCAGTGGGTGCGCGAAGAGAGGCTTGAATTTTCTGAAAATTCCCGCGTGGGTCTGGCATGCGAGAAATGCGGCAAGATGATACGTTCTGGACGTTTCTGTGGGATCTGTAAGAATAAGCTAACCAATGAACTCAACGGAATGTACAAGACACCGAGGGAAGAGCCGGTCAAGAAGGAAACAAAATCAAATGCGAGAATGCGTTTCTTAGATAAGTAGGAGAAAAAAAGGAGTTATCCATAAGGATAAGGGGTGTCATACAAAGAAAAAGACATACAGCATATAGTGTAGATAAGAATTGTACATCATTATATTTTGTATTGTTTTTTCTTTGTGTGACACCCCTTTTTTTGTGTACTCAGAAATAAATATATAAATAACAGTACTATTTCATCTGCTGTGCGTGGGAACTATCCACGCCAACCGCCTTGATCCCGACATCCGAGAGAGTGATCTTTCTCTCTTTTAACAGGTGACCAACAGCGCGCTTAAATGCGTTTTTGCTCAGCGCGAAGACTTGTTTGATTGTTTCCGGATCAGTTTTATCGTGGTACGGCAAAAAGCCTCCGGCAGCAATCAATTTTTCATAGATAAGCTCTGCATCTCCAAGAAGTTCGCGGTATGCTGGTTCCCTTACGGAGAGCGTTAGTTTCCCGTCCGGCAGCACTTTACACACACGCGCAGTCACAATATCGCCCGGCTGCAGAAGACGGAATAATTCCTGTTTTGGAATCAGTGCAGAGTAACAATTATCCACGGCAACAAAAGCACCAAAAGCTTCAATAAGTTCATAGACAGTGCCAGTTACAGTGTCATTCTCCTGATACTTAGAATCGGTGCGCAGATAATCGTAAATCTTTGCTGTTGCACACAGACGATTGCTCTTATCTACATAGAGCGCGACCAACACAGAGTCGCCCGTCTTTACGCGCACAATCTGCTCCTTGAATGGCAGAAGAAGATCCTTTGCCAATCCCCAGTTTAAAAACGCGCCGATCTTTGTGACTTCCTTTACGGGGAGCATCGCGGTAGTACCGAGGGTAAGCGGCGGGATCGTAGTAGTCGCGATCGGGCGATCTTCGGAGTCCTTGTACAAAAAAACGGACAGGCGCATTCCAAGCTGCGCATTCTTTGGCGACTGATTTTTGGGGAGTAATACTTTTGTAACCGCCAGATCTCCCGGCAAAGGCTTTGTAAAAAACGATTCACCTTTTTCCGCCTGTGTGCCGCCCGGTGTACTATCCTCCACCTCAGAAAGATATACGCCATTTTCTGTTATTTTCACAATTTCTAGTTCCTGCACTACACCAAGTTTCATAGAATGCCCCTTTTCTGTATGATATCTTTATTTTATAGAAAGAACCTTTTATCGCAGAGGGATAAAGTATACGACTTTCTTATAAAATAGTGAGATTCGTTGTTCTTATAACTATAATATGAATGGAAAGAATTTGCAAGTGTTTATATATGGAAAAAAAAGTAAATTAAAAGGCTTTTGGTACAGTGATTGACAGAAGCGAAATCTTGGGTTAAAATGTAAGAAAAAAGCGAGGAAAACGATGAATATAAAAAAGATAAACCAGATGTTTTTTATTACTGTCCTAGTTTCTCTTACGGCAGCATTTTTGCCACTTAACCGGCTCTTTCCGGATTATGGTGCGCGCCTTCTCTTTTCGGAGATTTTGTTGGTCGCGCCGGGTGCAGCGTGGATTATTGCCGGGAAACGCAATTATATGCGTACAGTGCGCTTAAAAAAAATACATATAAGCACTGGGATTTTACTTTTTCTATTTTTTATTGCGGTGCTGCCCCTGATGAGTCTAATCAATGCGATCTCCTTGCTCTTTGTGGAAAATACGACAACACAGACCATGGCGGAGATTGTTACAGGACATTCCTTTTTGGGCAGCTTAATTGTGATCGCGCTGCTGCCTGCTATTTTTGAAGAGTCCGTGTATCGAGGATTATTTTACAACGAGTATCGCCAGGTATCCCCTATCGGCGGGCTGCTGCTCTCCGCATTTTTATTTGGTATTATGCACGCGAACTGGAATCAATTTTCCTATGCCTTTGTGATGGGGATGGTGTTCTGCCTGATTATAGAAGCTACGGACTCTATTCTCTCCTCTATGATATTGCATTTTTGTATTAACGCATCCTCCGTTGTGATTTTGTCTCTTATGGATCTGCTTTCTGAACATTTTCCGCAGGAATTTGGAGAGGCTCTTGAGCTAATGGATGAGACAGAGAAGCTAAGTCTTTTGAGTGTGCTGCGCACCTATCTGCCGATAACCGTGATAGGCGTGGTGGCTGCTTTTGTTATCTACCGCCAAATTGCGATAAAGGAGGGGAGATGGGAGATAGTAAAAGCACTCTTTGTGCGTGGGAAAGAAAAAAAGGCGGGGATAAAACTTTTTTCCGTGCCGCTGATTATTGGAATTGGGATCTTGTTGGTGTTGATGGTGTTAAATGAAATCCTTTGATCGTTGGGATATGTCGGAGAGAAACAAAAAAGTCTGCCCTGGAGTAAAATCCGGAACAGGCTTTTTTAATGCGCAGAGGGCGGACGAAAGATAGCCGCTGAGATTAAACGCAGATGTCAATATTGGCTCCTAGATTTGGATGGACGGACTGCTCCATCATTTTTGTGGAAACTGGCATTTCCACAGAGGCATCCATCATCTTTAACAGAGCATTATTTTCTTGCATGGTAGAATCAAGTGCCATGGACAAAACTGCGGTTCCCGCCTGGCTCATCACATTGGCTTGAGAATATGCCATGGACAAGGAAGGAATATCCATATCGATCACCCCCTTTATGATTTACGGTATCTCTAGTATAACAGATCTTAAGAAAAATGCAAGCAGTTTATGGAAAATAGTGTAGAATTCAAATTTTTTTGATTTCTGTGTATAAATTTTCAACAATTCAGCGAAAAGCGGGAACAGGGATGAAAATACTGAAAATTAATTTTGACAAAATTTCAGTTGATAATTTCCGATTTGGATAAATTGCACAAAATATCGAAGAGGAAAATAAAAAACAAAAAATTGGAGAAACTAAAAAAAAAATAATCGTCAATTTATCCACAAATCCCTTTGCCCGATCCTGCGGATTTTCAAGTTATACACAGACTTATCCACATTATCCACAAATTCCACCGTGGATAACGTGGATAATTTTTTAGAGGAAATACTTGATTTTTTTTGTGATTTATGATGAATTTATTGAAAAAAAAGAAAAGTGGGGCGATTTGTATTGACGGAAAAAATCCTCTTTTTGTCTTGCAATTTTGGTGAAAATACGATATAATTTAGACAAGTCCGAGAAGACCGTCAAAAATACATTCTTTTTTGGGAGGGAATCTGGCATCGGGGGTGTCCGGACAGAATTTGTCAGAAAAGGAGTTGGTATTATGCAATATATTATCAGCGGGAGAAATATTGATGTTACCGAGGGGTTAAAGAATGCAGTTTATGAGAAATTAGGGAAGAAGCTAGAGCGTTATTTTACACAGGATACGGAAGTCCATGTGACGTTTAGCGTGGAGAAGGATCGCCAGAAGGTGGAAGTGACCATCCCGATGAAGGGGACAGTGGTTCGCGCGGAGCAGGTCAGCAGTGATATGTATGCCTCCATCGATCTGATTGAGGAAGTGATTGAGCGTCAGCTGCGCAAATATAAGAACAAACTCGTGGATCAGAAGCAGTCCGCACAGAGTTTAAGCCAGGCATTTCTCGATGAGGAGGAAACCGAGGAGGAAGAGATTATTATTAGCAAGGTGAAGCATTTTGCGATGAAGCCGATGGATGCGGAAGAGGCATGTGTGCAGATGGAGCTAACCGGGCATAATTTTTATGTTTTCCGCAGTGCAGACACAGATGAGGTCAATGTAGTATATAAGAGAAAGAACGGGACATACGGCATTATTGAGCCGGAATTCTAGCGGTAATGCTAAATTTTTTAGCTGGCTTGGCATTTTTAGGATGCCAGGTCAGCTTTTTTTCAAAAAAATTTGTTTTCCGGGCAAAAATTAGTTGAATCCTTTGCAATGAAATGGTACAATGGCATATAAAGCTTACTGAATTGTTCTGTAAGCGGGCCTAAAATCCTTGTGTCGGAGAAAGGGAAAATGCTGTTTTCACTGATATAAGGAGATCCGCACAAAGCGGAAAAAACAAATCAGATTGTAAGGCGGCAGAGAGTTTGAAAATCAAGAAACGCAGTGCCGCGGTATGGAGGAACAGATGGGATTAATTGCAAAGATATTCGGAACCCACAGTGAGCGCGAGGTTAAGAGGATCGAACCCCTAGCGGAGCAGATTGAGGCACTTGAACCAGAATATGAAAAACTCTCCGACGAGGAACTTGCGCATAAGACGGCAGAGTTTAAAGAGCGCTTAAAGGAGGGCGAGACGCTTGATGATCTGCTTGTTGAGGCATATGCGACCGTGCGAGAGGCAGCAAAGCGCACACTCGGTCAGAGACCTTACCATGTTCAGCTTCTGGGCGGCATCATTTTGCACCAGGGCCGTATCGCGGAGATGAAAACCGGCGAGGGCAAGACGCTTGTTTTAACATTTCCTTCCTATCTCAACGCACTTGAGGGAAAAGGCGTTCATGTGGTCACGGTCAACGATTACCTGGCGAAAAGAGATACGGAGTGGATGGGACAGATCCACCGCTTCCTAGGTCTTAGTGTCGGCTGTATCTTAAACAGCATGAACAGTGACGAGCGGCGTGAAGCCTACGCCTGTGATATCACTTACGGCACAAACAATGAATTCGGTTTTGACTACCTGCGCGACAATATGGTAAAGTACAAGGAGCAGCTTGTGATGCGCGATCTGCATTTTGCCATTATCGATGAGGTGGACTCGGTATTGATTGATGAGGCGAGAACGCCGCTTATCATTTCCGGGCAGAGCGGGAAATCTACGAGCCTGTACGAAGCCTGCGATATTTTAGCCCGCCAGTTAAAGCGGGGAACCGAAAAAGAACTTTCAAAGATGGATGTTATCATGGGTGAGGACTCGCAGGAGTCGGGCGATTTTGTGGTCAATGAGAAAGATAAAAATGTTAACCTCACTGAGGAAGGTGTCGGGAAAGTCGAGAAATTCTTTCATATCGAAAACCTTGCTGATCCACAGAATCTTGAAATCCAGCACAATATTATTCTCGCGCTGCGCGCGCATTATCTGATGGCACGGGACAAAGACTATGTGGTCAAGGATGATGAAGTGCTGATTGTCGATGATTTTACCGGGCGTATCATGCCGGGCAGACGTTACTCCGACGGTCTGCACCAGGCGATCGAGGCAAAGGAACATGTCAAGGTAAAACGCGAGAGCAAGACGCTTGCCACGATTACTTTCCAGAACTTTTTTAACAAATATACAAGAAAATGTGGTGCAACTGGTACTGCGCTGACCGAGGAGAACGAATTCCGCGAAATTTACGGGATGGATGTAGTTGAGGTGCCGACAAACCGCCCGATCGCAAGAAAGGATTTAAATGATGCGGTCTACAAGACGAAGCAGGAAAAGCTTACCGCCGTGGTTGAGGAGATTGCAAATGCTCATCAAAAAGGGCAGCCAGTCTTAGTTGGCACGATTACCATCGAGGCTTCAGAGGAACTTAGTGTACTCTTAAAAAAGCGGGGGATTCCGCACAAAGTCCTGAATGCAAAATTCCATGAACTTGAGGCGGAGATTGTCGCAGATGCAGGGCAGATGGGTGCGGTGACGATCGCGACGAACATGGCGGGGCGCGGTACGGATATCAAGCTTGGCGAGGGAGTGACAGAACTTGGCGGCTTAAAGATTATTGGAACAGAGCGCCATGAATCAAGGCGTATTGAC
>CAJUCG010000014.1 GCA_910585065.1 uncultured Lachnospiraceae bacterium | reverse complement strand
TCCCATAATAGATAAGCAGTTCGTTGAAATTCGTAAGTTCCGGTGTCATATAGTCTAACACGAAAATCGCATCCCCGCCCGCTAGGAGATATTCCTTTACCATTGCAATCTCATCCGCTGTGTAATCCGTCTGCGGCTGATTGATAAAGAGGAGATCACAGTCTTTAGGAATTTCCCCCTGTGTAACTAGGCGAACATCGTTTGTTGTGATATTATTTTTTTCAAAAATTTTTGAGAGTGTGTTTGAAATACTGCTCTCCCCATGTCCCTGCACATTGTATACTACTGGTAAATCCTCGTTGGTCACATACTGGATTGCGGCGTTTAGCCCGTTTTCTAAGGAAATTCCCGTGGTTTGAATCTGGAAAGTATTATAATTTACTTCCTGCACCAGCACCTCCGAGTTTGGCACAAATTTCGCTTTGCCCGTTGTTTCATTGACCACAAGAAAACTGTCTAAAGTTACAGAATCCTCCACATACTGCGCCGCAAATTTCGGGTGCAGAATCGGGTCTTTGTACTCTATTTTTACCCGGCTGTTATAGTCGTCATACTTGGTAAAAAGATTGTCAAGGTACGGGGACTCCCCGCCGCTCTGCACAAAATAATATATCGTAATATCCTCGTCAATCTCTTTTAACAGCCGAATTGTCTCCGCATCCAAACTGAATTTGCCGTCGTCCGTCACATCAAGCTGTAGATCGAGTGTTGTCATAATCAGATTGATCACGATCACAAGTGCTACTGCAATTACTGAAAGGACAGTGGCGTATGCCCCTCCTCTAAATTTCCTCGTCTCAAAGGAAGCCTTTACGCGCCCGCCAAGCTTTTCTTTCTCTGCCATATTTTCATCTCCCTATTTTTAGTTCCGTATCTGTCTTTCCGGTGCCAACAACCTAGAAAGACAGATACTGATTTTCAGTCCCCAGTCCCGTATCTTTCTAGCTCCACCTTCTCTTTTTGACTGCCTGGATGGTCAAAAAGACAAAGAGTACGCAGTAGCTGATATAATAAACCACCGCTGAGATCGCAAATTCGCCATAGACAAAATCGGTAAAGCGATCGCTGATGGAAAACCAGCTAAACACATTAAGCACTGCTCCCTCTAATGTATCCGGCACTGCGCGGTACAAAATAAAAAGCGCGAGTTCCGCAAGAATGGCAATAAGAACACTTACGGTAATATTGTGCATTATAACATAACTGATTCCTACCAGTGCCAAAATCAGCACGGAAAAGACCAGCCACGCCGTTTTTGCACTGGTCGGCATCAATATGGCAATCTGTGAGGCAAAGACCGAGATAATCACTACAACAAAGGTCATGATCGCCGCAAATGCCTGGCTCTCCGTCAGTGCGGAAATAAATAATCCAATCGCCATATATGCCGCACCCATCAAGAAAAACGCGAAGATACAAGCATAGGACTGCTTATAATTGACTGAACCGTACTGCCCCATAAGAGGCGGATAAATACAGGTGATCAGCATAACAATCCCAAACATAGAAAGAGTGGAGAAGTATTTTCCGAGAATCACCTTTGTTACAGAAATCGGACTAGTATACAAAAGCTGATCTGTCTTTTGTTTATTCTCCTCCGCCATAATACGCATTGTTACCATTGGAACGAGCAGGATAAAAAACATCATAACACCGCCGAGGGCATAGCCGAAATTTGGACTGGCATTATAGAGATTCTGCGCGTAGAAATACAGCCCGATCAGGGCAAGAAAGAACGCGAGAAATAAATACCCCACAATGGAGGTAAAATAAGTGCGCATTTCTTTTTTATATATTGCAAGCATGGTTTAATCCTCCCTCTCTTTTTCCTCCGAATGAATGTCCTCCACAGAAATTTCTGTGTCCGTGTCAGACGGACAATCCTCTTCTGCGTCCGTATCGGAATTTTCTAATCTTTCTTCCGGATTCAGGCTCTTTCCCTCATCCTTTGTCATCTCAAGGAAGATATCTTCCAGTGACATATCATCCGCACTCATCTGATAGATTGGACATTTTGCACCAGCAAGGGCATAGAAGACTTCCTCGCGCACATCAACGCACTCTTTTGTTCTAATACAGACAGAAACAACTCCTTCTTCCTCCCCCTCAACACTAAGCTTCTCGATCGATACAATCGGGGCAAGTGCTGCGCGAATCTTTTCCTCGCTCCCCTTTACTGACAGGTGGAGTGAAGCCTGGCGTTCTAGATGCTTTGGCAGATTTTCCACACTGTCCATCACGACAAGCTTTCCTTTATTGATAATCATAACAGTATCGCAGACTTCGCTGATCTCTGAGAGAATATGTGAGCTGATAATTACCGTATGCTTTTTTGCCAATTCTTTGATCAGATCACGAATTTCAATGATCTGCATGGGATCAAGCCCCACAGTTGGCTCGTCAAGAATAATTACTTCCGGATATCCCGCGATCGCCTGTGCCAGACCGACACGCTGTTTATAGCCCTTTGACAGATGGCGGATCAGCCGGTCGGCAACATCCATGATCTGCGTGCGCGCCATAATATCCGCAAGCATTGCCGCTCTCGCTCCACGCGGAACCTTTTTGATATCCATTACAAATTTTAAGTATTCCCGGACAGTCATATCCGGGTAGACCGGCGGCAGCTCCGGCAGATAGCCAATCGCTTTTTTTGCCTCTTCCGGCTTCTCATAAATATCGAAGCCATTGATGGTAACACTGCCTTCCGTCATGGAAATATAGCCGGTCAGCATATTCATTGTCGTCGATTTTCCCGCGCCGTTCGGTCCTAAAAAACCGAGAATTTGTCCCTTTTCCACGGTAAAATTTAGGTGATCCACAGCGATGTGATTCCCATATTTTTTTACCAGATTTTTTACTTCAATCAAATTTTTACCTCCTTTTTTATGCTTCCTGTGTACTATCCCGCATACTGTAGTTTATATTTATCTACCTGCAATTTGCCCGCAAGATTTTCCTGTAAAATTATAGCGCGGCTTTGTGAAAACTTCCCGTGAATTATGTGAACATCCTGTGAAATCGGACAGAAAATCGAGTAGGTAAAAGTGTTTTTTCCGCATCCCTGCGCAAAAAAGGACTGCCGCTTTTGCAGCAGTCCTCCGATTTCCTATGCTCCAACCATTCCCTGCATATCGTATATTCCCGCCTTTTTTCCGGCAAGAAATTTCGCCGCCTGTACTGCACCTGTGCCAAATACTTCACGCGAGTATGCGGTATGCTTTAGTTCTATCACTTCGTCACGCCCTGCAAAGATAATCTCGTGTTCCCCGACAATGGTTCCTCCGCGTACTGCTGAGATTCCAATTTCCTTATGATCGCGCGCCTGTCTGCGCCCGCTGCGATTATAAGTGTAGTGATACTCCCCTGAGAGTGCAGTATTGATGCGGTCTGCCAAAAGCAGTGCGGTGCCGGATGGCGCGTCAACTTTGCGGTTGTGATGACGTTCTACAATCTCAATGTCAAATCCTGTCTCTGCAAAGATTTTCGCCGCTGCTTCCGCCAATTTTGCCAGTGTGTTGATACCAAGCGACATATTGGCGGAGCGAAGAATCGCTATCTCCTTTGCCGATTCCTCTATCTCCGCAAGCTGTTCATTAGAAAAACCTGTGGTACACAGCACAATCGGCAATTTTTTCTCTCTACAAAAATTAAGCAGTTCAGTCAGCCCCTTCGGCGAGGAGAAATCAATCACAACATCCGCTCTTTCCCTGCATTCTGCTAAATGTTCATAGACCGGATATGAATTTGCCCTGTCTTCTTTTGGAGTCAGATCCACCCCTGCCACAATCTGCGATTGCGCGTCATTTTTCACAATATCAGAAATCACCTGCCCCATTTTTCCGTTGCAGCCACGCAAAATAATATTTATCATTTTTGTTCCCTTCTTTCTATTTGGTATTTTTAGCACAAAAATCTTTTCTCTAGATCAATCCAACTTTCTGCATCTCTGCGCGCAGCAGATTTGCGTGTGCCTCCTCCATCTCAGTAAGCGGTGCGCGCAGTCCTCCCACGTCCAGCCCCATCATATTCATCGCCATCTTAACCGGAATCGGATTGACCTCGCAAAACAGTGCCTTGATTAACGGGATATATTTTAACTGAAGCTCCAGGCTTCCCTTGGTATCACCCGCCAGGTACTTTGCTACAATATCATGTGTTTCTTTTGGCAGAACATTTGAGAGTACGGAGATTACCCCTTTTCCGCCAAGGGAGAGTATCGGGACAATATAGTCATCATTTCCCGAATAGATATCAAGCGCGCCCTCGCAGAGCTGAACAGTGTGCGATACCTGGCTGATATTGCCAGTCGCCTCCTTCATCGCCACAATATTTTCTATATTTTTTGCCAGATATGCAGCGGTCTCCGGCTGGATATTGCAGCCTGTGCGCCCTGGAACATTGTAGAGGATAATCGGCAGATCAACTGCCTTTGCAATCTCTGTAAAATGGCGGATCAAGCCATTTTGTGTCGCCTTGTTGTAATACGGTGTCACAAGCAAAAGTCCGTCCGCTCCGTCCTTCATCGCCTGCTTCGATAGGGAGATCGCCGTCTTTGTGCAGTTAGAACCCGTCCCCGCAATCACCGGCACGCGCTTGTTCACATGAGCTGCCGCATAGCGGATACACTCGGTATGCTCCTCCAAAGACAGCGTGGAGGCCTCCCCCGTTGTCCCACAGATAATAATACTGTCCGTGCCATTCTCAATCTGAAAATCAAGAAGCTCCCCTAATTTTTCAAAATTTACTTCCCCATTTTCTTTCATCGGCGTGACGATCGCCACACCAGCTCCCTCAAAAATCGCCATAATCCTCCATCCTTTCTTTTTGCTGCGAGGTAGAAATAATTTCCATATGCGAGTCTGCACATAAAAAAAGCCGACATGGATTGCCGACTGAAATACCCGCCACATTGATCTTAATTTTGATGCAGCACACAATGCACCAATGCAGCACTATTTTCAGTAGCTCTCCATCACAGACAAAATCTTAAAATTATTGTCTGCCATGACAGTGACCGGATTCTTCATCCTGCCCCCAGCCTGCAAAGTTTCAGGAACTTCACATCTTCGGCATCTCATCCTTTCTTCTGCATTCTCCTATGCCTGACATATCCTGCAGTCTACTCTTAATCGATGCGCCTCTACCCCTCTATATTATATGCTATTATCTTATCATTGCATCCCCCCCTTGTCAAGAACTAATTTTTATCCAAACTTTGACTGCATATCTTCCATTCGCACCCCTGCGCATAAAAAAATCGAGAATGAAGTCTGCGCCGGCTCCATTCCCGATTCCTTACGTGAAAGGTTATATATTCTGGAACTTTTTCCAATCTATCGCCCCTTTCAGATTTCACCCTCGCCCTCTTTAGGCATTTCCTCTGTCGTTGGCTCCACTGGCTCCAATACTTCCATTTCTTCTTTCGTCGATGCGACTGGTGTCTCATCCTTCTCGATCAGATCAAGTTTGCTGACACTGACTTCATAGGCCACACGCTTCTCAAATTCTGTGTCGCTGAGCTTTTTCTGATACTCTCTGCTCTGAATACGACCCCATACTTCCAGGTGCGCGCCCACTTCAAACCCGTCCGCAAATCTCGCGTTCCGCCCCCAGCAGATACAAGGGATATAATCAGATTTGCCATACGGACGATTTACCGCGAGCAGGATGTCCGCGATCTCCCTGCCAAGCGGCGTTTTGCGGTACACTGGCGGCTTGCACACAAAACCGTCAAGATGTATGTAATTTGGTTTGTGCTCGCCTTCTGCGTGCTCCATCACTCTTACTTCCCTCGCAAAAACGGAGAGAACCAGACGGTTTTTGTTGTCTTCGTGGCGGTTGTAGGAGCGGAACTGCCCTGTGATCTCCATAAATTTTCCCTTGCAGGATTCCTTCACATTCAACAAGCGCTCCGATACCATAACCGGAATAACATCGTAGGTGTCACTCAAACGGTTTACGGATATCTCCATCAAATAAAAACCTTCCCCGAATACGTCATGGCTGTACGTAAATTCACTTACGACTTCGCCTGCCACGATTACCTGATTGTTGTCAAATACTTTATCTGTCATATTTAACCTCTCTTTCCTTTGGTTCGTTAGAATTTCCTCGTAAACAAAGTATTCTCACAGGTATTATTATATGTGGAAATAACTGGAATTGCAAGTCTTTTTCATCAAAATTTTTTCTCATAATAATACACTGTCCCTCTTTTTTCGCCTCGATTCATCACGAATCAATGTAGTTGATAGTTCCTCATCTCCCATTATACACCATACTCAGGGAAAAAGGCAATCTTTTTTCTTTATTTTTAGCACCTTTTAATCATTACTTTATGTTTTGTTATATTTTAAGGATACATTTTCTCGATTCTTATTATTTTGTATCCTCTAAATATATCTCTTCTCTTTTCTCTCTTTTCTTCCCCCTTTTTTGCAATATCATTTTGTCTATTTTCCTGCCCCTTTCCCGCCCAATTTCAGAAAAACTACACAAACTTTCTTTCCTGCCCGAAAAAAACTTGTAAATTCGTTATAATATGGTAAGATGTAGTGAGTATATTAATAAAAGAATCGAGGGAACGTATGAAAATGAAACGCGAAGATATCCGTAATATTGCAATTATTGCTCATGTCGATCATGGCAAGACTACTTTAGTTGATGAACTTCTAAAACAGAGCGGTGTATTCCGGACAAATCAGGTTGTGGAAGAGCGCGTTATGGATTCGGGCGATATTGAGAAGGAGCGCGGCATCACCATCCTTGCAAAAAATACTGCCATCAATTATAATGGTGTCAAAATTAACATTATCGATACTCCTGGACATGCTGATTTTGGCGGCGAAGTGGAGCGCGTTCTAAAGATGGTCAACGGTGTTATTCTTGTGGTGGACGCTTTCGAGGGTGCAATGCCACAGACGAAATTCGTATTGAAAAAAGCACTTGAACTAAACCTTCCTGTTATTGTCTGCATCAATAAGATCGACCGTCCGGAAGCGAGACCAAAGGAAGTGATCGATGAAGTTTTAGAGCTTTTTATTGAGCTTGACGCGAGTGATACACAGCTCGACTGCCCATTTGTCTTTGCCTCGGCAAAAACTGGTGTTGCCATCCTGGAACTTGAGGACAGACCAGAAAATATGAAACCTTTGTTTGAAACCATTCTCGACTATATTCCCGCGCCGGAGGGTGATCCGGAGGAAGGCACACAGGTCTTAATCAGCACGATCGACTACAATGAATATGTTGGGCGTATCGGAATCGGGAAGGTGGATAATGGCAAGGTTAAAGTAAATCAAGATGTTGTCATTGTAAATCATCACGATCCAGGGAAGAGCAAACGGGTGAAAATCAGCAAGCTCTATGAGTTTGAAGGCTTAAAAAAGGTGGAGGTGACCGAGGCGGGGATTGGTTCTATCGTCGCAATTTCCGGCATCCCGGATATTCATATTGGAGATACTATCTGCTCTGTTGAACACCCGGTTCCTATCCCGTTCCAAAAAATTTCCGAGCCGACGATCGCAATGAATTTTATTGTCAACGACAGCCCGCTTGCTGGGCAGGAGGGAAAATTTGTGACTTCCCGTCATCTGCGCGACCGACTTTTCCGCGAGTTGAACACGGATGTTTCGCTGCGCGTGGAGGAGACCGACACAACAGAAGCATTTAAGGTGTCAGGACGCGGCGAACTGCATCTGTCCGTTCTGATTGAAAGTATGCGGCGCGAGGGATATGAATTTGCCGTCAGCAAGGCGGAAGTGCTTTACCGGACAGATGAGGATGGCAGGAAGACAGAGCCGATGGAGCGCGCGTTTGTCGATGTTCCAGAAGAGTTTTCCGGCACAGTAATTCAGAAACTCTCGGAACGCAAAGGCGAACTTTTGGGTATGTCCACCGCAAACGGCGGCTATACGCGCCTGGAGTTTTTGATTCCGGCCAGGGGACTGATTGGCTATCGCGGTGAGTTCTTAACAGACACAAAGGGCAATGGGATCTTAAATACTGCATTCGAGGGCTACAGCCTGTACAAGGGGGATATTCAGTACCGCAAGACCGGCAGTCTAATTGCGTTTGAATCAGGCGAGGCCATCACTTACGGACTTTTTAATGCGCAGGAGCGCGGCACACTCTTTATCGGTCCGGGCGAAAAAGTCTATGCGGGTATGGTGATCGGGCAGAATGGCAAGACGGAAGATGTGGAAGTGAATGTCTGCAAGAAAAAGCAGCTCACCAACACACGCTCCTCCAATGCGGACGAAGCTCTTCGCCTCGTTCCTCCAAAGGTTCTAAGCTTGGAACAGGCATTGGAATTTATTGATACGGATGAACTTTTGGAAGTTACACCAAAATCCCTGCGCATCCGCAAAAAGATTCTTGATCCCCTGCTGCGAAAACGCTCACAGCGCAAATAATTATAGTCAAATCGAGTACAGAAAAAAATTCCGCTGTCCTTTGGACAGCGGAATTTTACTATACAGGGGTAGAAGGATTCGAACCCTCATTAACGGTTTTGGAGACCGGCATCCTACCCTTGGAAGATACCCCTATGCATCGCTGAATGCTTTATCAGTATACAATACTTAATGAAACTTGTCAAGAAAATTTTTCGATTTTCTTTAAAAAGCGAGGGGAAGCCATCCGTGAAGATTTTATTTCTCACCGGCGGCTTCCCTGCCTTTTACCTGCTATTTTGCACTTTGTAAAAACATTTTTCCACAAATCATCCGCATCCTAGCAGGCGAATTTCTGGCATAACTGATGGAGCTGTGCATTCTCCCCGTGCATTGCTACTAATACTGGAAGCGATGCAAGGCTTAATACACCCAGGAACGATTTCGCATCCACAATCACTTTATTATAAGTCACGTCGATGTCAAAATCACACTTTGCCGCAGCAGCAACAAACTCTTTCACATCATCCACACGATTAAATTTTACCAGATTCTTTTCCATAATTCTCACCTCAACTTTCTGGAAGTATGATATTTATATCATGTTTTCCATTCTACGTCAACAGTGAGTTTTCTATGCCCCAAAGCAGAAGAAAATTAGCAAAATTTGTGAAATTTGCGGGATCTATTCCAGCTTTAAAAAGATGTTTTAGTAAGTTTGCCTAAGCTTTTCTTGCGGTCGGTGACAAAATATTTTGCGTTTTCGCTTAGTTTAGCAAAATTTTAGAGATTTTTTCGTTATTTTTCGGATCATCCCATTCATTTCCTTGGAAAATACTTAGGAAAATACTCTAATCTTTGAGATTATGAATTAGATCGTAGGTCGTCGGCATATAAATTTCAGGAATTATAATCTGTGCATTACCAAACATATGTTCTGCAAAGATTCGGCAAACCGCATCAAAAACAGATTTTGTATACTTTACCGTCATCAGTGCGGCAATATGATCAAATGTCACCGGAGGGATCGCATATCCCCAACAGCTTGTGTCCGTCCGGAGAAAGTGCAGTTCGCTTACACAGGTCGGTGTAATCTCGTACTCCGCATCCTTTGCGTCATCCCGGCAGACAATGTGCAGATATTTTGTATCCGCATCCACCCTACACTCAAGGACACATCGTTTTTGTTCCTCAATATTACTTATTCCGTCAAGCAATAAAATCGGCTGTTCATCATGGCTGCGCATCTCAGGGATACTTGCGTTAAATTTAAGCTGGGGCTTCTTGTCGGTCTGTAAAAGGTTGATCAGCCGGTCAATGCTGGTCTGATCCATAACCTCCTCGCCAACCTTACTTTTCTGCAAAAAATCAAGCAGGGTATCAATTTCTGTCTGCGAAAGTAAAGCCATATTCTGATTCATAATCTGTTACCATCCTTTCCTGATCTTCCATTTTTATTAAAGGCGTGTGAACTACTCTATTGCAAAACTTGCCAGAGCCGCCCACATCGCCGCATTTCTTTCCCATATCGTCGAAAACTCAGCCGCTGCAAGCGGTGCCGTCCCAACACCGATCTCTATCGTGGCCGAAGGAATCCCCTCTGCCATCACCAGCCAATCCCCATAGCCCGCCGCATCCTGTTTATCCGTTGCCGCATAGCGAATCTCATTGCGGTTGACTGCGTGAATAGTCTCTGCTAAGTTGTTGCACACTCTGCGAAGTTCTCCGGTCTGTCCATAATCCCAATAGATCACGCTGCCGGAAGCATGGTAGCTGACAGCAAGTGCGGGATTTAATTCCCTGGTGCGCCTTATCAGTGCCGCCGTCTCCGGCTCCGAACCAGGAACACTCCCCTTATATTTCATTGCGCCGGGAAAAGCTGCACCAGAATATTCTGCAAAACCATAGTCAAAATTTCGGTTTAAGTCCACGCCGCTCGCATTTGCTTTCCAATATTTTAAATAGTCTTCAAATGAGGCATTCGTCCGTCCATTGTTGTAGTCACGGTCATACCACTCTCTAATCTTAGCGCGCATATCGGCATTTGAAATACCATTTAGCCCGTACTGGCTAATTGCAATCCCATCCGGATTCATCATCGGCATCAGATGTATGGATACCGTATCAAAAAGTTCCCCTAACGTAATCCCACCATACAGTGTATCCTTCGGCAGACAGAGATAGAATTCCAACTGTGCCATCACAAGTTGCGAAGTCATATATTCCCTCGCGTGAATGCCCGCCTGAATAATAATAGTTTTTGTAGCAGTCGGACTGCCAAAAACCACTTCATAAATATCACGCCCATCGGTACTCACGCCGATGGACTGGTAATCAAATGCCTCTGGATAACGGCTTTTGAGTTCCTCCAAATCACTGCACATCTCGTCGTAGGAGTAGATTTGTTTACTCGTATCAACGATGGTCATTTTTTTTTTGCATCCGCCACTACTGCGCCGGACAGCGAGTCATTCGCTCCGGTGATCTTTTTGTCCGAGAGAAATTCCGCAAATGCATAAACTTCCTGATCATTATAGAGAAGTTTATCCCATCCTTCCGTCCCCTTCTCAAGCCGCACAAAAGAATCACCATATTTTGCCTGCACAACAACTTCGGATTCTAAGGACGGCGCAGTGCGCAAATTAAGTACGGAAACAGCAACATAGACGATATCCTCCACCTCAGGTTCCCCCGGTGTAGGAATTGGCGTTAAATCGCCCGTGCTCGGCGGCGTATTTGTATCTTCCGGCGTAGGAGTCGGCGGTTCATCCACTACTGGCTCTGTTTCTAATTTCGCCGTATGCTCATACCCCTTTGCGGTTTCCATCGGCACCAGCCCGTCTTTTGGCTGCTCTTTTTTGCCGCACGAAGCTAAGAAAAGCACTGCCACAAGAACATAGACCATCTTCCTTCCTGCACATTTTATTCCTCTTATCATCCCTACCTCCGTACATATCGCAGAAAAGCAAAATCTTCCTGCTAAAACCTGTAATTTCCCGCAAACCTACTCTTTCGGTTCGCTGCCGCCAACGGTCTCTCTAAGCTCCTCAAGCACCTCCTGCGCAAGCGCAATGTCCTCCTCCATCCGGTGTATCATATCGCTGCCAACTTCCGCTGTTGTCATCACGCTTTGTAACTGCTGTGCAAACTGTTCCGCAGATCTCATATTCTGTTCGCTCGCCTGCAAAAGACGCTCGTTCTCTTCCTCCCCCGCCTCGTGATCCACTTTTCCGAGTGCATCCGCAATCTCCATATTCGTTATATCCATGGAAGAAAAAACTTCCTGCACACTCATCGCAAGCGAACGAATCTCTGTGAGCAGTTTATCATGTTCATTCAGTGCATTAAACGCGCTCTGCCCCGCCTGAAGCTGCGCCTGCGACAAGCGTTCCACCCCTTTACGCCATTCGTTTTCGACATTTTTCATTGACTATTTTACCTTTCCAACACTCCGAACAAATCCCTGACATTTTTCACGCCGATCAGAGCAATTCCCCCGGATTCTTTGCAATTTTTCCTGATACTCTCCAAATTGGCATACGGCAGGATACACTGCGCATAGCCTAATTTCTGCGCCTCCGCAACGCGCTGTAACGCCATGGAAACCGCTCGGACTTCCCCTGTCAGACCTACCTCGCCAAAAACAATTGCGCGCTCCGGTACCTCCTTGTTCTTGTAGCTTGAAAGTATGGCAAATACCACTGCTAGGTCAAGTGCCGGTTCATTGATGCGCATTCCCCCTGCCACATTGATATAGGCATCGCAGTAGGCAAGCGGAATCCCAAGCCGTTTTTCTAATACTGCCAAAAGCAGATTGACGCGGTTGTAATCCATGCCTGCCGCTGTGCGTCTTGGCATATTGAAATTGGTCTGACACACAAGTGCCTGCACCTCCACAAGCATCGTCCGGCTGCCCTCGATTGTTGCCGCCACAACCGAACCCGGCTCATTTTCCGGTCTTCCCTCAAGCAGGTATTCAGAAGGGTTTAAAATCTGTGCAAGCCCATTTGATCGCATCTCAAATACACCAATCTCATTTGTCGAGCCAAAACGATTCTTTACCGCCCGCAAAATGCGGTAGGACACTGCATTCTCCCCCTCAAAATACAGAACAGTATCCACCATATGCTCCAGCACACGAGGTCCTGCCACCACACCTTCTTTTGTCACATGCCCTACAATAAAGATCGACACACCCTCCCCTTTAGCTAAGCGCATCAAACTCCCCGTCGTCTCGCGCACCTGACTGACTGATCCGGGTGAAGCCTGAATATCCTCCCTAAACATTGTCTGGATGGAATCGATCACAACAACTTCCGGTTTTTCAGAAAGAATTGCTGCCTCGACCGCATCAAGATTGGTCTCCGCAAGCAGCAGAAGCTTTCCGGACGGCTCCTTTAGGCGATCGGCACGCATTTTTATCTGCTGCGGCGACTCCTCACCGGAGATGTAGAGTACTTTATGCTCCTGCTCTGCCAAAATGCTGCAGGTCTGCAACAGGAGTGTGGATTTGCCAATGCCAGGATCCCCTCCCACTAGGACAAGTGACCCCGGCACAATTCCGCCGCCAAGCACGCGATCAAGCTCCCCAATTCCCGTGCAGAGTCGTTCCTGAAAAGTCTGCGCCACCTCGGAGAGCTTCTGGGGAGTCATCCGTCTTTCCCCGGAAACTCCCTTTCCTGCAAACGATGCGCCCCCCGCATTTTTTCTTTGCACTGGCTCCTCCACAAAAGAATTCCAGGTCTTGCAGCTCGGACACTGCCCCAACCATTTTGACGACTCATATCCGCACTCATTGCAGAAAAATACATTTTTCACTTTGGCTGCCATAAAAATGCTCCCATCCGACTACACGCACTTTATTACACGCACTGCCTGTCCTTCCCCCTCTTTTTTCTCAATGCTAAGCACAAGCTTTCCGCCGAGATTGGTCTTCATCCTGCCCACATTGATATCGTCAATAAAAATCTTGTATTCTTTCTCCGGCTCAAGTTCCAGTGTGATCTGCGCATCCTCTTTTGCCGTAACGAAAAACGCGACCGACTTCTCCGTCATATCAAAATGTTCCACTACGGTTCCAGGTACGGATTCATAGACAAACATACCGTTGCGCTCAAGTTTCGTCATCTCACAGAATGTTTTTACTTTATATAAATCCCCGTCAAACTCAAAATCATTTACCTTCGACTTCTCCGTCAGAGTATAATTCCCGAAACTAAGCGTCCCATCCTCTTCCTTCCAAATCAATCCCGTATTCATCATATCCTCCTTACTGGCACAAGTATCCTACGCGCCCGCCTTTTTGCTGCAAAAATTGCATCTGCTTTTATTCTAACATAACTTTAAATTTATTTCTACTGGTTTCTGCCAATTTCGATTATTTTATTGCAGATATATAAATCTAGCCTTTCTTGCCCGACTCGCGCCTATGGCGCACAGCCACTTTTACATTCCCATCCGCAAATCCAAGTGTTACTGTATCACCTTGGCGGACCTTTCCCTCCAAGATCTCCTCGGTCAGCCTGTCCTCAAGTTCTGTCTGGATCGCGCGGCGCAGCGGTCTGGCTCCATATTTCTCATCAAAGCCCTTTTCCGCTAAATGCCCCAAAAGTGCGTCATCCACCTTTAGACGGAGATCCATCTGAGTCATACAACGTTTTTCAATTGTCCCCAGCATAATTTTTACAATTTCACAGATATCCTGTCTGCTCAGTGCATGGAAGACAATCATCTCGTCGATGCGGTTTAAAAATTCCGGCTTAAACAGACGTTTTACCTCGTCCATCACCCCTTCTTTCATCTTGTTGTAATCTGCTTTCGCATCCTCGTGCCCGGTAAAGCCCAAACGCTTTGGCGAGACAATACTCTGCGCGCCCGCATTGGAGGTCATAATAATAATGGTATTCTTAAAACTTACCTTACGCCCCTGCGCATCTGTCACATGACCATCATCCAAAATTTGGAGTAAAATGTTAAAAATATCCGGATGCGCTTTCTCGATCTCGTCAAAGAGAATTACGGAATACGGATTGCGGCGCACTTTTTCACTCAATTGTCCGCCCTCGTCATAGCCGACATATCCTGGAGGTGACCCGATCATGCGCGAAACACTGTGCTTTTCCATATACTCCGTCATATCCACGCGGATCATCGCATTCTCATCCCCGAAGATCGCCTCCGCAAGTGCCTTGGACAATTCCGTTTTTCCCACGCCAGTCGGTCCTAAAAATAGGAAGGAACCGATCGGGCGATTTGGGTCTTTTAACCCTACGCGCCCCCGCCGTATCGCCTTGGCAACTGCGCCGACCGCCTCCTCCTGCCCGATCACGCGCCCATGCAGCGTCTGTTCTAAGCGTAGTAATCTCTCGCTCTCCCCCTCTTTTAAGCGTTTCAGCGGAATCTTTGTCCACTGGGAGATCACGTCGGCAATCTCCTCCTCGCCCACTATCAGCTCGGTATTCTCCCTCTCTTTTTCCCGCTCTTTTGCCAGTTTTTCCATCTTGACACGGACACGCTCCTGACTGCGCTTTATCTCGCCTGCACGCTCAAATTCCTCCGCCTTGATCGCCGCCTCTTTCTCCTGCTCAAGTTTTGCGATTTTCTCCTGCGCCTCCTTCATCTTTTCTGAAGGGGTATAAACGCTCAAGCGCATCTTGGAGGCGGCTTCATCCATCACGTCGATCGCTTTGTCCGGCAGAAAACGGTCATTGACATAGCGGCTGGCTAAGCGCACCGCCGCCACAATCGCATCCTCCGTAATGCGCACCTTATGATGTGCCTCATATGCGGGACTTAGCCCCCGCAAAATCTTGATTGCCTCTTCTTCGGACGGTTCCTCAATTACCACCGGCTGGAAACGCCGCTCAAGTGCCGCATCTTTTTCCACATATTTGCGGTATTCCTCTCTCGTCGTGGCACCGATTAGTTGCAGTTCTCCGCGCGCAAGCGAAGGTTTTAGGATATTGGACGCATCGATCGCTCCCTCCGCGCCGCCTGCGCCAATAATCGTGTGCATCTCGTCGAGGAACAAAAGCACATTGCCGTCGGAAATTACCTCGCTTACCACGCGTTTAATACGCTCCTCAAACTCCCCCCGGTATTTTGATCCGGCGACCATCCCGGAAAGGTCAAGAGTAAGCACTCGCTTTTCCTCGATCACTTCCGGCACATCCCCGTCCACAATCTTTTGCGCAAGTCCTTCCACCACAGCGGTTTTTCCAACACCCGGCTCCCCAACCAGGCAGGGATTGTTCTTTGTGCGGCGGCTTAAAATCTGAATCACGCGAGAGATCTCTTCCTCCCTGCCAATCACCGGATCTAACCTGCCCTCCCTTGCAAGCTGCGTCAGATCTCTGCTGTACTGGTTTAAAGTCGGTGTCTGAGATTTTCCCCTTCCGCGCCCTCTCGCCCCGTTCATCTCATTCTTCATCATATTTTGGTCTGCGCCGCAGGCCGCCAGCAAATCCATATAAAGCTTTTGTAAGTTCACGCCCAGCGTGTTAAGCAAACGCACCGCAATGCAGTCCGACTCCTTAATTAATGCCATCAAAATATGCTCCGTGCCAATCTGCTTCGATTTTAAGCGTTGGCTCTCTCTTGCACTTGCATCTAATATCCGGCGCACACGCGGAGTAAAATTATTCCGCTCCATCATCTTGACACTTGTATCCGGGGCGATCAGCTGCCGCACCATCTCAAGTAACTTCTCCTCGTCCACTTCATGCTCATCAAGAATCCTTCCCGCCACACCGTTTGCTTTGGTTAGTCCAATCAGCAAATGTTCTGTACCAATATAATTATGTTCTAACTCATACGCTGTTTCCGTTGCCAGATGAATTGCTTCCCTGGCATTTTCTGTGAATTTTTCCCTCAAGTTTCTATCTTCCTTTCTGCTTTATTTAATCTTTCAGTCCCGCCACATTCATCAGCCGATTGAAATATTCCGCCCGGTAGTGTTCCTGCTGCGCCTCATTCATATTCTTTCCGCAGAGCTTTTGCAGATTTGCAGGGCGGATGCGGATAAACTGCTCATACAAACTTAATTCCTGACCAAACGAGATCATCCCTAGATCGCGCCCAAATTTTAACTGTGAGAACAACATCAGCGCGTCGGAGGATGCAAGCTTTTTTGCATAGCGCAAAATGCCGTAAGAGCGATATACCTTATCCGCAATCTCGTCCTCGCCCCCCTCGCATAAAAATTTCCGATATTTTAGTTCCTGCTCCACAATCTTCTTTAAAACTTGTTCTATATTTCCAATAATTTCCTCCTCCGTACTGCCAAGTGTCTTCTGATTTATAATTTGATATAAAAATGTCTCACTCTTTGTCCCCTCGCCCAAAACTCCACGAATAATGATATCATACTTTCCAATTTCTTCGGAAAGTTTTGCTAACTTCCCCACCATGGTAATTGCGGGGAGAAAGACAAGGTACTCCGCGTGCAGCCCCGTACCTGCATTCTGGGGGGATGCCGTCAGATAGCCATAACGCTCGTCATAGGCATAGCCGAGTTCCTCAAAACAATTATCGATCCCTGCGGCGCGATAGTATGCACTGTTTAAATCCGCTCCCCCTGCACTTGTCTGAATACAGATATGATCCTCCTCATTTACCATAATGCTTACCCCCTCGTCCTCCGAGAGAATAAGTGCTGTTTCATGCCGCCTTTTTGTCAAAAGATTGCTGATAATCCCCGCCTCCTCAAGTGCCTGCCGCTCTAACGGCGAGAGCTTGCCCGTGCTGCAGGAATAATATTTCATTTGTTCCTTCTCTTCAAGTCCCGCAGAAAGCGCGCGTGCGCGCAGGGCAAGTGCCTCATACTCCCCCTCGCCCATCTTCCCTACAAAACGGTAATTCTGCACATTTCTTTTAAGCTGGATACGGCTTGCAATCACAATAGGTTCCTCAGGCTTATTCTCGTACCACTTATTCATGTGCGCACTCTGCCTCCCGCCCTTTTTGTGCGCGCAACTCATCCCTAAGACGCGCCGCAAGATCATAATCTTCGCGTTCTAGTGCCTGCTCTAACTTTAGGGAAAGCTTTTGTATCTCATCAAGTGAGAAGCTATCCTTCAGCATATGGGCTGTCGTCTTACCGGCGGAAAAATGCAGCGGATGCTTTCCCGTATGGGTATCCGCGCCCTGAAGACTGCGGATGTCCCGCAGCAGTGCCCGCCCAAATTTTTGGTAGCAGGACGGGCAGCCAAGCACCCCTTCCTCCTTAAATTTGGCATAGCTCATCCCACATTCCGGGCAGGTAATATCCTTTCCCACCTGCGCCGTCTGCATCTCCTCCTCGTTCTCCTCCCTTGGCATCGCCTCCTCAAGAAGACTAGAAATCAACCCGCCAAGAGAAAATTCCTTGCCGCCAAACGGAGTTTTTAAGCGCAAACTCGTGCTTTTCGCTGCGCATTCCTCACAGAGATACTGCTCCTTTTTTGTTCCATTCATAATTTCCGTATAAAAAACTGTTGCTTCCCTTGCTTTACAGATTCCACACAACATAATATCCCCATTCCTGCGCTGCCCTCTGATACCCTCCATGCCAAGCAGCGCGGCAGCGTGGAGTGCGGGTCAAAAACCCGATCCCAATTTGTTGTTGTAAATTTTTTACAGTAACTAAAAACCGTCATAAATCTGATCAACTGCCTGATGGATCTCCTCCCTGGAAATCCCTCTACAAATAGCACTCGCAAGGATTAAGCGAAGCTGTCCTTTCAGCTTTGCGATCGCTTGTAATTTGTCGTAGTCAAGGGCTACCACCGCCCCCTTGCGGCGATCTAGTTTTAGGTAGCCCTCCTGCCTTAAAATTGAGTACGCCTTGTTGACTGTGTGCATATTGATCCCGACATCTTCTGCTAGGTCGCGCACCGATGGCAGAGAATCGCCGTCGTGCAGCTGCGCCGTCGCAATCCCCAAAATAATCTGGTTACAAAGCTGTATGTAGATTGCCTCGTCGCTGTTAAAGTCGATCGTCACGATCATCCCCGCACCTCCTGTCTTTTTCCGGATGCATCCTTTGTTATATCTATCATATAACAGACGGGCGCATTTGTCAATCTGGAATCCACAGGCAATCGGATGCGAAAAAAAATTTCCACCCATACAGCTGCAACTACAACCACACAGGTGAAAAAATTTTTACCGTTCATCCTCATCTGCCCGCCGTCTGATCCCCAGCTTCACACAGAGAAGAAGGAGTACCACGATCCCGACACTAAGCAGTCCGCAGAGAATGCTCATTTTGTTTTTTCTTTGCTCATAATCCCTTGTCTGCTCTAAAAGCTCGTTTAATTTCTGGGAAAGCCCACTGGTATCTGCCACTTTTACAATCTCCGGATCATAGCGTTGCAAGGTATATTCCCTGCGGTCAAAACGGTAAAGTCCCGTCTCTCCTGCCTCGTTTATCAGTGCTAAAAGACAGTATTCTGACTGTCTGGAAGTCATGTAGGCGGGGATGCTCTCCCCGTCCACCAACAAATAATCCGCTTCATAACCCTCCGGGATCGTAAGCTCTGTGATATCCTGTGCCAACTGATAGCGGTAATTTCCGCACAGCATCTGCTTATCCGGTGTAAGATAGAATGCCTTTATCTCGGGAGTCGGTGAAGGTTCTGGCTTT
Source organism: uncultured Lachnospiraceae bacterium (assembly GCA_910585065.1). Classification (GTDB taxonomy): domain Bacteria; phylum Bacillota; class Clostridia; order Lachnospirales; family Lachnospiraceae; genus RGIG4057. The sequence continues at coordinate 10,574 of CAJUCG010000014.1, read as the reverse complement.
TCCTCCTCTGGCGGGTTCGTCGGCGCAGGAGCTTCCCCTTCTTTTGCCTTCTTTGCCAGGATATGATAGACTCGCACAGTGCCATCTTCTGCCGTAACGGTCACGTTGACATCGTTCTCGCCAAAGGACAAACTCTCATTGCCCGAAATGCTGACCAATGCCCCGACATCCGCCGCGACTGCACTGACAATTAACCGCTCAGTCAAAGGTTCCAAATCTACCTCGTACTCTGTAATCTCCGGCGAAAATTCTGGTTTTAAAGTGCCGGGACTAACTTTAAGTGCCACAATTTCCGCATTGTCTGACGCGTCGGAAGAGGCATTTATTGTAAGCTGATAGGGCTCTGCCGCAACCGACATAGAATTGCCGGAATCGTAGGCGTAAACCACGGGAATTCCACTCATCTTAAACTGACAGATCCCATGTTTTTTCGCGGTGAAGGTCATCGCGTAACTGCGCAGCCCAAACGAGGCGGACGCATTGATATCTGAAATCTTTAGGTAGCCATCCCCCCCGGTAATACAGGCAGGACCATACAAGTATTCTACAAGTTCCGCGTCATAGGTAAAATACCCCTCAAAATCCCCGATCGTCATATCCGAGGAAATTTCAAGAATCAGCGTGAATTCACGCTCCGCTTCTATCGCGGCATCCTCCGTAAAAAATTCGATATCCGCGCTCGCCGCAATTACTATTTTATCCGTCTTCCCCGCTATTCCAATACCTAGGCAGAGCAGAAAACAGAGCACCTTTTTTAAAACATATCTCATTCTGTCACATCCTTCTCTTACTCCTGCGGATCTCCCACCCTGAATTATTACTGAGAGCGCGCCACGGTAATTCGGTACTCTTTGACATCTCCATTTTCTGCCGTTACATAAATTACCAGTTCATTATTCCCGTCTGCCAGCGGATACCAGGTATTTCCGCTTACTGTTGCAAGATGGCTGACCGCCTCCGCAGACACTTCCACCATATCACAGGAATGATCTACCACAATATAATATTCCTGATCCGCCGTCATATCAAAAGTTGGCGTTAAAAAGAGTTCATTTCCGGAAGCATCCTTTACGGAAAGGGATTTTAACCAGTTATTTGGATTATATGAGATTCCCGGCTCTGCGCATACCTCCTGCGGCATATTTAAATATACCGGAATGGAGAATACTAGTGGAAGTTCGCCAAATTCCGCATATGCTCCCGCAACTTTGCGCCCCTCCGAATACGGTGCTTCCACATTTGCCATATACTGGTGGGAGTAAGTTGAGGTCGGTGTCATATTAAATTTTTGCAGATAGATCGTGTTCTGCCCACGGTTGATATAGGAGTATCCAATATAGTAGGCTCCCCCCAAGATCGCGCGGTAAGGATCAGTCCACGGAATCAGCATACTCTCGTTTAATGCCGCAGCATTCGGGGCACCATTCTGAGCATATTTTAATCCGTTTGCAATTGCACCGCCCGCCACAGTGCTGTGATATGCTCCGATATTATAATAATTGTACAGCCCTTCAAATCCTGGAACAGTTCCAGAAACACTGTTGCTAAGTGTGTTTGCACCAACAACAATCTCCTGCTTTACCCGGGAGGCTAAATGAAATGGATTCACGCCGGAATACTGTGCTGCCTCCTCAAAAATTTGTGCGTAAGTAGCCGATTTGCTGTTTCCGTACTCATCCGTATAATGTACGTACTGCCCTTCCATCGCCGTGCCGTGCAGAATATTTTCTACCCCCGCGCTTGTCTGGTAAGTCGGCTCGTAGGTCAAAAGCTCAAACTGGAAAATATTTGTCTCATCCAAGAAATTTCTTGGGTCCATATAATATGCATTGGCCTCCCTTGATGCTGTTACCCAGGTCGATCCATCATACACTACAAAAGTGTCTGTTTTCCAGTTATAGGCATTTGTCTCAAAGGACTTCCACGCTGCCCCCTTGGTGTTGGAAATTAAGTTCTTTCCTACCACGCTCTCATTATCTAGTGCGGTATTCCAGTCAAGCCCGGTATGATTTGCTACAAATTTCCACTGCGGATGAAGTGCGTGGAGATCGCGCAATGCCTGGCGGTAACTTTCTGGGAAGTTCTGTGCATCAAGCAGTGCCTCGAAATCCGCCGGATCAGTTACTGCCGGAATATCTGTCGGGTAAGGCGTTGGCTGCGGGTCAATTGGTGTTGGAACTTCCTGTGTCGGATCATCTAAAATTTCACTGCCATCCACATAGCGGACATAATTTGCATTGATATAGCCAATATAATCTATGCCGTCCTGCTTAAATACCACATGGCACCAGCGGTTTTCTCCGTCATCCACAACATCTAGTACCTCAAACACATTCTCCGCGTCAATCACCACTGAGAAGCCGTTCGCATTCTTGATAAGCTTACTGCCATACTGCGGCAGTTCCTTTAGGGCGAGTGCTGTCACTTCGGTAATCTTGCCCTGTCCCTTTGACGGCAGCGTCGGTGTCGGAGCTTTTGTCGGGGTTGGAGATGGCGATGGGGTCGGCGTTGCACTTGGAGTCGGAGTTGGAGTTAGTTCATCTTCCTTTGGCGTTGGGGTTGGCTCATCCTCCTCCGGTGTCGGTGTCGGCTCCTCCTCTTTAGTTGGGGTTGGAGTCGAGGTTGGGGTCGGATCCGGCTCTTTGGTCGGCTCCGCTGCAAGCATAAGCCTGTCCGCCGTCGCAAATCCGCGATACACCTTGCCGCTTACTTCTACTTCTACGGTAAACCATTTATTTCCTGAAATATTTGTTTCGCCGACAAGTTTTACATTTGTCCCCTTTGCAAGCGAGAGAATGCTCTCATCCGCCTTTTTTACATAGACCGCCTTATCATTTGCCTTGCTACGCAATTTCAGCGATCCGCCCACTACTTTCGCGTACACCTCCTGTGGAAAATCAAGTGCCACATAAGGGGAAAACAAGTAGCCGACATAATTTTTCTTTCCCGTCGTAAGCGCGGCACGGTACCAGATCCCATCCTCCATCGCGCTGGCATTTAGTATTGTAAGTTTTTGATTTTTGGACAGTTCTGTCAAAATATCGCTCTTTGTTGATGCCTTCTCCCTCAGATTTAAGGAGTTTGCCGTTATTGTTGCAGCGTAGGAAAATTCCTGCTCATTGTCCACCGGTGTTGGAGCTATGCTCGGTGTTGGAGTTGGGGTCACATAGACCGTCTGTGCCACCCCAGCAAGATTTATTGCTGAGAGGCGAACATAACCGTAATATTTTACGCCAGAAACCGTTACGCGCACACGCAGCCATTTTTCACCGCCCTTCATCTGCTCGGAAACAATATAGAGAAGCTTATCCTTTGCCACGGAGACCGCTTTTCCGTCAGAATTGGTCACTTTCTTACTTCCTCCCGCCTCCGTCATCAAATTCATCTTCTCTTTCGTCCTCGCATAAAAATTCTTTTTAAACGTAAAAGCGGCATAATCACTGACAATATACCCTTTCTTTGTCTTGCCGTTCACTTTTGCGGAGATATAATACCAAAGATAGCCATCCGCCTCCTTCACTCCCAGTACGGTCACAGACTCATCTTTTTTTAGCACCGCATAGATCTCGGAATCAGTGTCCGCTAAACGCCTGAAATTCAATTCATTCGCCGTTATCGTCGCCGGGATCGACAAATTATAAACTGTGGTCTTTACCATATCCGGGGTCGGTGCTGCCGTAGGCTTCGGCTTTGAAGTTGGCGTTGGTGTCGCTGTTGCCGTAACTTTTATATATGTACTAAGACAATAGCCAGTAACATTTTCTCCTGAGATTTTTACTTTAATTTCATACCAGTCGTTTTTTTCTGAAAGAATACTTACTTCCTGTCCTTTGCTTAATACAACATATTTCCCGCCTGCTTTCACCTGTGCGTAATCCGTTCCCGGTCCGCTTCTCACGTTTAACTCGTTGGCGGTACACACACCCTTTGTCGGTATGGCGGCCGCACTGACAAGACTTCTCGCACCCTGCTGCAAAATTGTCATAAAGTATGGGCACAAAAATGACACACACAGGAACATCACAAGATATTTTCGAAATCGCTTCTGCATTCTTATCCCTCCAATAAGTTTATGTATGTACCAACAGTTTCTATTTTCATGTAAAAAACATAAAATACGCGGGTATTCTATCAGGGGAATGTGGCATATGTATGTCATTTTTCGTCTTTTTCATCTGCACTTATTTTCTGATTTTGTCATATTTTAAGCGGTTTTTCGGGAAATATGTAAAAAAATGTAAAATTCTCTTGTATGCTTAGCAGATTATCCAGCAGTGTAAGATGCCTGTGTCAGCAACTAATTGCATCCCCGCACATAAAAAAACTGTCAGTCAAATTCAAACTGACAGTTTTTTTAAAAATTTTTTATTTATCTTGAAATTTTCCTACGAGCGCAATTCAATTCCCAATGTTTTTAACCCTTTTAAAATCTTTTCCATCGCCACATTTACCTCAGTATCTTCAAGAGTCTTATCCCCTGCGCGGAAACGGATAGAATACGCCATCGACTTATATCCATCCAGGATCTGTGCGCCCTCATAAATATCAAAAAGTTCATAGTGTTCCAGGTATTTTCCGCCGTTCCTGCGAATGATCTCCTCCACCTGTCCCGCCAAAATTTCCTTTTTCATCACCATACTGAGATCTCGTGTCACTGCCGGGAATTTTGCAATGCCGACATATTTTATATCAAAATTTGCTATGGCTACAATCTGTGGCATATCAAGTACCGCCGCATACACTTTCTCCCCGATGCCATAGTGTTCTGCAACTTCCGGATGAATTTCCCCCAGATACCCAAGCACCGCATCCTCGCAGCAAATATTTGCCTGTCTGCCCGGATGAAGGAAAGGTTTTCCGGCTGCCGGATCATAGGTAAGCACTTTACACAGCCCGACCTTTTCTAAGAATTCCTCCACCACACCTTTCAGATCGAAGAAATCTCCCTCGCCGTAAAATCCAAGCGTAAACTGCACGCGCTCGTCCGGCAATTCACAAAGCGGCAGTGCCTTTGGCAGATACACCTTCGCCAGCTCGTACAGGCGAACATTTTTATTGCGGCGGTTATAATTTGTCGCAAGGGAATTTAGTAAACCATTTAGCGGAAGTGTGCGCATTATGCTGTAATCTTCTCCGAGTGGATTATTGATTCCAACCGCCTGCCGCAGTACATCATTCTGCGGGATCGAAAGTTCATCAAACACCTTTGGACTCTCAAACGAATAATTTTGCGCCTCCGAAAAACCAAACTGCTCCGCCATCCCTCTGGCGATCGCCTCTATGCGCAGCTTAAACGGAAGTTTTCCCGTTGTCGCCTCCCCCGTTGGCAGAGCTTCCGGGATATTGGCATAGCCGTAAAAACGCGCCACTTCTTCGTCCAGATCACACTGTGCATTTACATCCTGCCTCCAGGTCGGCACAATCACCTCATCCGTCTCCTCGTCATAGCCCAGATCAATCTTCTTGAAATAACCGATCATTGTCTGCTTGTCAAGATTTGTTCCAAGCACTGCATTTGTGCGCTGATAATCAAACTTTACGCGCTTTTCTGTTGTCGGATGCGGGTAAACATCCACTGCGCCGCCAACTACCTCACCCGCACCAAGCTCTTCAATTAACTGGCAGGCGCGATTGATCGCCGCCATCGCATTGTTCGGATCAAGCCCCTTCTCAAATTTTGCCGCCGCGTCCGTGCGCAGACCAAGTTTCTTCTCCGAAAGACGAATGTTTGTGCCGTCAAAGCAGGCAGCCTCAAACAACATTGTCTTCACTTCATCTGTGATTTTTGAATTCTCGCCGCCCATAATCCCCGCAATCCCGACAGCCTTTTCACCGTCACAGATCATTAGCATTGACGAATCAACCTTTCTTGCCTGTCCGTCCAATGTTACAAACTCTTCTCCGTCTTTTGCGCGGCGCACAATAATTTTTCTTCCTGCAAGCTGGTCAAGATTGTAGGCGTGCATTGGCTGTGCATACTCTTCCATCACATAATTTGTGATATCCACAATATTGTTGATGGGGCGGATGCCGTTTGCCGCCAAACGGTGTTGCATCCACATTGGGGATGGTTCAATTTTAACATTCTTTACCACTCTGCCAATATAGCGGCGGCAGAGATCCGTATCTTCAATTGCAACCGATACATAATCTGCTGCCTTCTCCTGATTTCCGGTTTCCTTAACCACCGGCGGGACAAATTCTTTTCCAAAGGTCGCCGCCGCCTCGCGCGCAATTCCCAGCACACCAAAACAGTCCACACGATTGCTTGTGATCTCATACTCAAAATTCACATCATGCAGCCCGAGTGCCTCCACCGCGTCCGAACCAATCTTTAGATCCGCATAAGCTGGGTTATTAAAGATATATAATCCGTCCTCCGGCGCATCCGGATACATCTCCCTACTCGATCCAAGTTCCTCAATCGAACACATCATACCGAAAGATTCCACACCGCGAAGTTTTCCCTTTTTAATCCTAATACCTCCGGGTGTTTTCTCGCCGTTATGTCCCCCCGCCACGCGACCCCCATCTAATACCACGGGCACAACCGCACCCTCAAATACATTTGGCGCGCCGGTGACGATCTGTACCGTCTCACCTTTCTCACTTACCTGTACCTGGCAGATCACAAGCTTGTTTGCATCTGGATGGCGTTCCACTTTTAATACTTTGCCCACTACTATTTTTTCCAGATCCTTATCGAAGCATTCATAGCCCTCCACCTTTGTGCCGGACAATGTCATTGCATCTGTGTATTCCTGTGCCGTGCAGTCAAGTTCTGGCACATACGCCTTAATCCATGAAAGTGGTGTATTCATCAATAAACCTCTTTTCTGCCGCCCTGCGGCGATTCCAATAAATTTTTATATATTTATATTCAAACATAAACGCTTTTCTAAAATTGTTTTAAAAACCGCATATCATTCTCATACAAAAGTCGCATATCATCAATTTCATATTTTAACAGCGCGATGCGTTCAAGTCCCACACCAAAGGCAAAACCCGTGTATTTTTCCGGATCGATGCCGCTCATTTTTAACACATTTGGATGCACCATGCCGCAGCCTAAAATCTCAATCCAGCCCGAACCCTTACAAAATCTACAGCCCGCGCCGCCGCACTTAAAGCAGGAGACATCCACCTCCGCCGACGGCTCTGTAAATGGGAAATGGTGCGGGCGGAATTTCACCTTTGTGTCCGCACCGAACAGCTCCCTTGCAAATTCGGCAAGCGTCCCCTTTAAATCTGCAAATGTGATATGCTTATCAATCACCAGCCCCTCAATCTGATGAAAACTTGGAGAGTGCGTTGCATCCACCTCATCCGAGCGAAACACCCTGCCCGGCGCGATAATGCGGATTGGAAGCTTCCCCTGCTCCATCACATGAGCCTGCACGGAAGAAGTCTGTGTACGCAGCACAATATTATCCGTCACATAGAAGGTATCCTGCTCATCCCTCGCCGGATGATTTTTGGGGATATTTAACGCTTCAAAATTATAGTAGTCGTACTCCACCTCCGGTCCTTCCACCACCTCATAGCCCATACCGATAAAAATACGCTCCACTTCCTCAAGCGCAATGGTATTGGGATGACGGTGTCCAAGCATCGGTTTTTTTGCCGGCAGTGTCACATCAATTGTTTCTGCCGCCATCTTCTCCTCGCGCAGCTTCTTTTCAAACGCCTGTTTGCGCTCCTCAAGCTTTTCCTCGATCGCAGCTCTGGCTTCATTGACCATCTGACCGACCGCAGGGCGATCCTGCGGTGCAACATCCTTTAACGACTTGAGCATATCCGTTAATTCCCCTTTTTTTCCAAGGAATGCCACGCGGATATCGTTAAGCTTGTCAAGTCCCTCCGAATCCATAATCTGGGAGAGTGCTTTTTCTTTTAACTGTGCCAGTTTCTCCTTCATAAAAATCCTCTTTCTGCGCTGCGGCTCTTCTAAATCTGTCCCCGCCCCGCCCTGACAGCGCGCAGGGAGGAGCCGGTATCGCTCTGCGGCAAAAGGAAAGCAAAAAAAACGCCCCTTTTGCAACACAAAAGGGACGGAGTAATCTACTTCGCGGTACCACCCTGATTCCCGCCAATGGCGGACACTCAATGCCATACATAACGTGTATGAAACGTCAGAACCTACTGACATAAGGAAATTCCTCGATTCAGCCCTGCTGCTCCGGTGCGAAAGTCAACCATCGTTTGAACACAGGAAAGCTCTCAGCCGGTGACTTCCCCTCTCTTTGTGAAAACGATAATCTGCCGCAAAATGTGCACACCATCTTTGCATTTCATGATATGGAAATTATTTTAACATAATTTTTCAAAATGTCAACCAAAAAATTTTATTGCAGATATGCGAAAGAAGTTTTTGCTTAATTGTAAAATTATTCCAGTTCCCTCCTGAGTTCTTCCATATTTTCCTCCATCCTTGCCAGATCAACCAAAAACAGACGAAGACAGGTTCCGTCACCACTCTCAAATCTTATTGGCGTATGCCCTCTCATCTCATCGTTTACCGGGTATAAAAGCCAGACCTCCGGGGTATTATATTTTTTGGAATAAGCGTACATTTGGTACATATCCGCCTGAGCAATCCCATAATTTTGTCCCCTGTTTTTCTTTAGCATTTTCCATTTTGTATCCATCACCACCGTTCGCCCCTCCCGCATCAAGACAAGATCCGGGCGCAGTGAAAATTTTTTCGGCTTCACAAAGAGAAAATATCTTTGATCCTGACTGGAAACCTCCCATCCTGCCCTGCCAAATACCCTTTTTATCTGCTGTGCCACATAGCTTTCGTAGAGGGACTCCATCGGAAACAGCATTGTTTGGGAAGAAAAGGAACCGGAGAAAGCGGTAAAGGTCTGATCCATCAAAAAGATTTTTGACCATTGCATCAGCCGCTCATAATTCTTTGTGTTCCGGCAAATTACGACCAAGGAAAAGTCCTTCTCATAACATTTTGAAGCCTCCACCAGCATAAATACCGAAAGCAGCCGCTTGATCTCCTTCGCATTCCCCGCATTTTTTGTTTTCTCTAACAGATAGATAAGTGTTGCTTTTACAATGCGGTTTTCCGGTCGGTTCTTATGAAGTTCTTCCCAGGCGACATAGAAACGCTCCTGGTGTATCAAATTAAGCGAGAGTTGTTTTGAGACAAGAAGTTTTCCCCTAAAATAATGGAGATTGTCCTCCTGTTCCATATATCCCGATGCAATTCCCTGATTCACCAATTTTTTCACTTCCTGCAAATACAGGTAAATAAAAATTTCATATAAATTCATATGATCCGCGTTTAGAGAAGCCTCCAAAAATTCCTTGCCGGAAAAATCTTTTATGCTGGAAAGCATATGCAAAAATACCCTTTTTGTTTTTGTCTCCCCTTCTTCCCCGGAACAAAAGGATATTTTTGGTAATATCTGTATCTGAACCCCATTTTTTAACTGAAGTAATCCCACATAATTCCGCACAAGAACCACCTCTCCCACCCCGCGCCGATACTCGATCTTCATAAAATCCAGTCCGTTTGTCCCCGCACCAAAAGATTCATGCAGAAAATTGATCAATTCCTGAAACTGTTTTTCCTCCAGATATCGGTATCTTGTATCCTCCCTGTAATGGGGATTACCAATAATTTTATCAAATTCCCTTACCTCAAACAATTTTCCCATCTATTTATCATCTCCTAAATTACAAGATTTCCCTGTAACTCTCCATCCTGCCAAAGGCCGCTTTATTGACGGAATAAACCTTTTCGGAGAAATCCAAAATCTCATCCGCATTTCCCTTAAATATATCTTCTGCGACAAAGTCGTCCCGAATAAATTTAAAATCTGGACTGCTTTTCGCATTGTCCCCCAAAACAAGCTGAATTTTCTGATAATCGTCATAGAAATATTCCTGGAGCAAAGGGAGGATGGACAGTTCAAAAATTGATTGCAGATGAGTTAATGTCGCTTGCTCTCCCCGAAGTCCGGTAAAAAATCCGTGTCCTATGGTATGTTCCCTATCATACAAAAATGTAAGCCTCTCATTTATCTTTTCCAATATCGCTGCCACATCAAGATCACCTACCCGGTCAGCTCCTAAATTTTTAAGTACCTGCACATCCGGCATCATCTCAATAAATTGAAAGCGTCTGCGCAGCGCGGTGTCCATCAGGGAGAGCGATCGATCGGCTGTATTCATTGTCCCGATAAGATAGACATTTCCCGGCACAAAAAATTCCGTCCCCGAATAGGGCAAGATTGCTGAAACTGCCTCCTTCCTCCCAGCCCTTTTCGCTGTTTCAATAAGCGTGATCAGCTCGCCAAAAATTTTTGAGAGATCTCCTCTGTTTATCTCATCAATAATAAACACATATGGAACCATCCCCCGCATTCCTGCTGCCGCCCGCTCACAGAATCTTTTAAAGATCCCCGGCTCCACCCGGTACTCCATCTGGTTTTTATTTTCATCCACTGCCGGTTTGATCCCCTCGATAAATTCCTCGTAGCTGTAAGAGGGATGAAATGTTGTAAATGCAATTCTGCCCTCCTCCTTCAATTCTCGATACCGCCTCATCACTACAG
>CAJUCG010000013.1 GCA_910585065.1 uncultured Lachnospiraceae bacterium | reverse complement strand
GTAGAACAAAGCATTGTAAAGAAACTGAACAAAAGCTTTGATCGCCTGGAAAAGATTCCGGCAAATGAGTACCGCGAATACAGCGAACTAACTGCGAAGGCGGGCTCTATCTGGGCTAAGGCAAAGACAGAGAACGATTTTGCCGCGTTTGCGCCGAGTCTAAAAGAAATTGTTTCCTACCAGAAAAAATTTGCTGCCTACACCAAAAAGCCGGAAATGAGTCTGTATGATGCAATGCTTGATGAGAATGAGGAGGGAATTCTCACTAGGGAGCTTGATATTTTCTTTGAAAAAATCAAGGAGACCGTGGTTCCTCTGTTAAAAAAGGTGGTCGCCAAAAATGATACCGTAAATAAGGATTACAACTCCCGCCATTTCCCCGTAGAACGCCAAAAAGAATTCTGCCATTTTCTTGCGGAATACATTGGCTTCGACTTTAACCGGGGTGTAACAGCGGAAAGTGCGCACCCATTTACCACCAATCTCCACAATCATGATGTGCGCATCACCAACCACTTTCATGAAAATAATTTGGAGAGTGCCATGTTTTCCGTGATTCATGAAGGCGGACACGCGCTCTACGAACTGGGTGTGGACGATGCACTCACTCTTACGCCGGTGGGCGGCGGCACCTCGATGGGCGTACATGAATCTCAGTCCCGCTTCTATGAAAATATCCTTGGCCGCAGCGAGGCCTTTTGGAAGCCACTGTTTGAAAAATTGAAGGAGAACTACCCGGAGGTACTTCCTGACGTGGATCTCAAAGATTTTATCCGGGGCATCAACAAGGCGGAACCTGGACCTATTCGCACGGAGGCGGACGAGTTAACCTACCCGCTGCATATTATTATCCGCTATGAAATTGAAAAGATGCTGATGGAAGATCTGATTTCCGTGGACGAACTCCCGCGCATCTGGAATGAAAAATATAAAGAATATCTCGGTGTCACGCCCAAAAATGATACTGAAGGGGTATTGCAGGATGTACACTGGTCAGGCGGAGCATTTGGGTATTTTCCATCCTATGCTATCGGCAACGCCGTAGCTGCGCAGATCTACGCCTATATGCACAACGAAGTCAATGTAAAAGAATGTCTGGAAAAGGGGAATCTAGTCCCGATCCGCGAATATCTGCGCGAGCATATTCACTGCTTCGGATCGACAAAAAATATGAATGAACTTCTGATCGCCATGACGGGTGAACCATTAAACGCAGAATATTACACAAAATATTTAACAGAAAAGTACACAAAATTATATTTAGAATAATCTATATAGATAAATTATTTTTATATCTTACTGGGGCTATCATACTGGGGAAAACAATACCATCGTACATTGTACGCATTTTTCTCTGTATAATAGCCCCTTCGCATTATTTATGCTTTTTTAAATTTCTACCGGCTCAAACCGCACTCTGAGTCTCGGCAATTTCTCAAGCACTGTATAGGTATTAAGCAGACCGTCCTCCGCGCTTAAATCGTTTTCTCCACTCTTTGGCGGCGCGAAAATTTTGATGGTCAGATCGCAGGCTTTTGCAAGTGGCTTCTCAAAAAACGCACTCATCAGATCAATCACCTTTACCTTAGGTGAGCGATAAAACCATCTGCCATTCACCTCGATCATCAAATTCGTTTCGTCCTCAAAATAGAGTTCGCAAAAATGTGGGTTGCCCTCAAAATGCACTGGGATGGCAAGACCATCCGCATCCTCCGCCCCACCCCAGCGCAGACGAACCGGCAGAGAAATCTCCTCGTTTTTCTGCGTTATCTGAGGGCAAAAATATTCTTCATGGATAATCTCTTTGTAGGCGGCAAGCAGCGGCTGTGCAATTCCCACTTCCGCGTTGTTCGGATCTTCAATCTCAAGTCCGAGTCTGCCCCGATCGCGGAACTGGTACATGGAAAAATTAGTAAACCACACCGCATTTTCCTTCTGAATCAAATCGCAGAATTCCTGTACCATCTTCACCTGATCATACGGTCCTGTCACATCGCCGTCCGCATTTAATTCGCTCATCATCATCGGCTTTGCCACACCGCCGTTTAATTCCTTAAACCGCTCAAACGTGCGCTTTGTATACTCGTAGATATCCCGGATATCGCCGCGGCTGTGGGATTTTCCCCCGCGCTCCGCCACATCATATGGCCAGCCCCAATGCAGCGCGAAGTACTTGTCGATCGACCACATATCCGCATCGCGCACTGCCTGAGCAAAGCAGTCCTCCTTCTCAATCTCGGTCTTTCCCGCGTCCACACCGCCCGTGCAGAGAATCGTTTTGACATTCGGCGCGTATTCCTTTAATACCTCACAGAAATGGCTGTAGAATGCGCCGATTTCCTTGTAGCTGCTGCGCTTGGTAAAGCTGAACCAGTCGCCCGTACACTCGTGATTGATGCGCAGCATCATGCGGCCGAACGGTCTTAAATCCTTTGCGATGGCAATAAGATGCTCGTCCGGCACATGTGGGTCGATCGTTAAGGTCAGCGTGACATCCTGCCCATGCTTTCGCACATCCCGCATATAATTAAACGGCTCGCCCTCAGTATTGCCATTTAGACCGCCCTTATAGGTAAAATAATCATCATAAGGATAATCCCAAGCAAATGATACATCAGATCTTGCGTGCGCAACACTCGCCCGATTCGGCCAGCCCTCATCCAGTGGATAGTAGCAGTACATCAGGCTGATCGAGCGGTGCGGCCGCCCAAGCGTCTGCAAAATATAATCCTGGTTTACATACTCTCCCCGCTCTGAGCCATCCCCCAAATCTACCGCGCATTTTGCCTTTCCCATATACACAGGAAACGCTCTTAATTCATCCCCCATAAATTACCTCCAATTTTTTTTAATATTTTCCTCCTCCATCTTAACAGAAACACGATAAAAATGCAAGTTAAACGTTTTCGTTCCCCTCTTCTTTTACAAAAACAGTTGCATTTTTTTTTTAATATGGTACAATCTAGCTGTCACGCAAATCAAAAACTACGCGCCATGCCAGATAACGCGAAAGGCGCAGAAAAAAGGAGGGTTATCATGCCAAAATGGGCAATCGTGGTACTTATCATTCTTGCTGTTTTAGTCGTGGCATTTATTGCACTTGCAATTTACGCGAATAAACTGCAAAAGAAATCCGAAGCGTCTCAGGAACAGATTCGTGCCGGAGCGCAGACATATTCCATTCTTGTTATTGACAAAAAGAGAATGAAGTTGAAGGAAGCGGGTTTCCCGCAGCTTGTGATTGACCAGACACCAAGGGCACTTCGCGGGGCAAAAGTTCCTGTGGTAAAGGCTAAGATAGGGCCTAAAGTTACAAATTTAATGTGCGATGAGAAGATTTTCGATCTTATCCCAGTCAAAAAGGAAGTAAAAGCGGTGATGAACGGCATCTATATTATGGATGTGAAGGGACTTCGCGGCGGGTTAGAGCAGAAGCCGGAAAAACAAAGCTGGCTAAAACGCACACGGGCAAAGCTGCAAAAAAAAGTGGATCAGGCAAATAAGGAACTAGAAACAGAAAAGAAAAAGGGAAAAAAATAAAAGGAACAGAAAGATATATGAAATGTGAAAGGGGACACTTTCTAAACCTAGGTGCCGCTTTATGTCCCCTTCATATTTCATTAAAATAAAAAACCTTCCCCCGCGGCACAAACGGCAGTCTTCTTCCCCTTGGCACCAAAAATGCGTGTTCTCTTCGAACCCGAATATCATCTTCGATCCACCCATCTGTAATAATCAGAATTGGTCCGTCTTTCGGAAAATCATTGGATTTTTCCAAAAGATCCACACCCGGCTGAAGTACTGTCCCGCCCCCGCCCTTTACCAAAACGCGCCCCGCGATCTCCTCGGGGGGCAGATATCCGGCATCGTAGGCTGCCGCGTCACAAAAAATCACGCGGACATAGGGAACTTCCTTCGCCTGCGCATAACTTGCCACCGCGCCTAGCGCGAATCCAAGCAATCTTTTCTCCATCGATCCAGAAGTGTCAATCACCACCCCAAATGTCCGGCTATACTCCGGGATCTCCGCGCGCACATAACTTGGTCTTGGAATATCCGGTGTGCTGCTCTGACGGCGGCTTGGGCGGGCATAAGTATAATGTTTGGCAAGCGGCGCGAAGAATTCGTCAAACCAGTTTCCAAGCTGCACATCCCAAGGGATCGGCGGCATGAAAAGTGCCCTGATCTCCTCGATAAGACCCGCTGGCAGATATCCCCTGCCCTCATTTAAATGATATTCCAATCCGTTCTGCAACGCGCTTTTGTAAAAATCATCCAGCGAGGTCACTCCCGAATGGATAGCTCCCCTTCCTCCCTTTGGATCAACTATTACATCCCCTTTTCCATAACCACGAAAGGTATCTACTTTCGAAAATTTTCGAATATCACTGACTATCCGATCATAGAGATTCTCCGCAGAAATATTCTTTAATGTCTCATCGTAAAGCCCGCGCTCCGGCATTTCACCCACGCCCATATCGCACAGCCACCCGTTGATCACATAGTCGCACGCCACATTCCAGAGGTAGGGATCGCGCCCTGCACGGCGTTCGTAATGCATTAACCCCGCATGTAAAAATTCATGGGCAAGCACAAATTTTAATTCTTCTTTGTTCAGTCCGGCAGCAGGATTTACATAGATCTCCCCCTTTGTTACATTGACTGCCGCAATAGAAATTTCTTCCTGGCTGCACAGGCGATAATCTTCGATAATGCGAAAGCCTGCCGCCAGCCCGCCAAGCAGCGGATAATGACTGATAAACCATTGTGCGGCTCCCTCTGAGGCAGTAGGTTTATGATTCGCTCCCCCATGTCCCCCCACCTCACTGACAACACTCGATACAGAATATGCCAGTGCGAAGGCAAAATTAAGCATAAACTCATTTTTCTGATTTCTCTTTGCATTATAGATAATCGGATGCTCCAATCCCTGCATATCCATGCCCGCGGCAGTTCCATATCCATCACTTACACAAATCTTCCCCCTGAGAATTTTATATCCTGCCCTCTGCGCCCCATCTGTATCATAGCCATGTTCTATAAGATACTGATAAATCTTTCTCTCGTCCGTCAGACTCCCCAAAAAAAGATCGGCTGGATTTGCACAGGTTGGTGAACCAAATTTGATATCATATAGAAATTTTGCAATATAAATGTCACACGCTATGTTCCAGATTGCTCGGTTGCAGGAAACCACCCATTCCGCAGAACCATCCTGTGCCACTTTCTCATATCCTGGCATTCTCTCCGCGTCAAAATGCCCAAACGAAAGATGAAGTTTGCAGTGCGCGATCGTGTATGCCCACTGCTCCGGGGTAAGAGGTGCATCCTTATTTAAATAGATTGTGCCCCCGCTGTGTACATAGGCAGCATCCCCGCCCATATTCTTTTTTCCAAGAACTGTAAGATACCCTTTTAACCGGGAAAAAAGAGGATTTTTATTTTGCAGGGAAATTCCCATCTCAAGCCGTTTTTCTGCCGGAGAAAGAGAATTTTGTGATTTTTTCTTATTTGCCATTTCCCGCCCGCCTTCCATATATCTTTACACTTTGACCAGACGCGGCAGATCCCTGACAATCTCCACCATAAACCAGTCCGGCAGCACTTCCCCCTCCTCGGATGACACCACCATCTGCGCAAGCTCATTATTGATCTGGGACAATTCTTTGATCAGTGCCTTTGCCCGGTGCGCCAGATACTGCGCATCTTTATTCATATTCTGCTTGCTTTCCGGCAGATCATGTAATAACCTCGCGCGAAAGGACTGCGCCAAAAAATACAGTACATCCCGCTCCTCCGGTCTTGACGGCCATTTTGCATCCCCTTTAAGAATCTCCGCAAGCAGATGCCGATTGCCAAGCTGCTTTACAAATGCCAGAAACATTCCCGCGTGTTTCGCGCTGATACAGCCATAGGTTAAAACGCGCAGAATATTTTCGGTCAAATTTTTTTCCCCCGCGCCGTACTCGGTAAGCGCGTCGCTCAACATATGCCAGGAGCGCGGCGTGGAGTAGGGCTCCTCCGTTTTGGGCGGCTCGGAAAACAGATGCTCCGGCCTCTGTGAAATATAATCCGTAACCCAGGGATGCAGATGATTTTCATACGCCCACACAAGCCACTGTGCCGCATCCACCTTCATCTGCACATGGAACATCCGATTGATCAGCGCGGAGGACATGGTTTTTACAATCGCTCCGTCCTGTGCGCGGTTTCCTGCCCCGACAACAATACTTCCCGCGGGCAGATGATATTCACCTACACGCCTCTCATGGATCAGACTGTAAAATGCCTTCTGTACCTCCTGTGAGCAGGCATTTAACTCATCTAAAAAAAGTACATAAGCCTCCTTTCTCGCAATCATTTTCGGCGGTAAAAACTCCGATGTCTCCCCCCTGATCTGCGGGATGCCAATGATATCCTCCGGTGCGAGCTGACTGCCAAGCAGCGACACACAGGGCAGTCCAACCTCGGTCGCAAATTTTTCCACCAGCGCGGACTTTCCAATTCCCGGTGCCCCCCAGATAAAAACCGGCCGGCTCGGTGCCACATTTAACAGCACGTCCAACAATTCACTCTGCGTTACCGAATACGATAAGTTCATTCCGTCTGCTTTATTCCCCTTTCACATTTGCCCCTTTTACACTGTCAATCTGAATCGTCAGCTCACATTCCGAAATATGCTGATAATTCATGTCGAGTGCGTAGGTCAGTCGCAAAGACATCCTGTCCGGATTTTCCTCCCATAGGATCTCATGCGTTGTAATCTCAATCAGTATGTCACCAACCGGCGTTGTATAATAGGTCATATTAGAGATATCCTTCTCAAAAAGCATATGCACATTGATCGCGCCCTTCTTGCTTACCTCGACAGACTGCTCTGAGATCTTGATCACGCACTTAGAATTCTCATCCTCGCTTGTCGGCTCATTGTAAACAAGAAAATGCTTTCCGTTCCGAAAAAAATATTCTCCGCGACAAATCACCTCCACCGCCTCATCCTCCTCCGTCTCAAACTGCAAACCTGAAACGGTGATCAAAACATCCTTTGTCATCTTTCCTCTCATTCCGCCGCGCACGCGGCCTTCCAATCTAGGTTTACTCAAATGTCTTAATTGCTACGTCCTTCGTCTCAATCACATTGCAGGGCAAAATGGAATTTGCAAACGAACGGAATTTTTCTGCGCCGTCACTCACATAAAACGTATGTTCCGGCAATTCTTCCCCACACGCCATCAAATCTTTTTCGCCAAGCAGCTTCTTCAATTCCTTTGCCGTTTCCACCGCCGGATTGACAAGTGTTACGCCCTCGCCCAAAACCTCCCGCACCACGTCCTTTAAAAGATTGCGCAGCAGAGGATAATGTGTGCAGCCAAGCACAATCGAGTCCACTCCCTTGCCCTGAAATTCCTCCAGATAACGCCGTGCCACCTCCCTAGTAACAGAATCATAAATCCAGCCCTCCTCCACAAGAGGTACAAAGAGTGGACAGGCCTTACTGTAAACATTTAAATCCGGATCAATACTGTAGAGAAGTTTGCTGTACATCCCGCTGCGAATGGTTCCCTCAGTACCGATCACCCCGATACTTCCGATCTTTGTAACCGCTGCTGCTGCCCGCGCACCGGGGCTGACCACATCAAGAATCGGGACTTCAAACTCACGGCGCATCGCATCAATAGCGAGTGCGGAGGCTGTATTGCACGCCACTACCACAACTTTGACTCCCTGCGAGAGCAGAAAGCGCACAATCTGTCCGGAATACTCCGTAATGGTCTCCTTTGATTTACTTCCGTAAGGGACACGCGCCGTATCCCCAAAATACAAGATTCTCTCCCCCGGCAGTCTGCCCATTATCTCTTTTGCCACGGTCAGCCCTCCGACTCCAGAATCGAATACACCAACGGGTAAATTACAGCCCATAATTTCTCCCCCTTTTCCTAAAAATACATTTATCAACTGTTTTCTTCGACTTTAAGTGTGCCCTGTTTTATCGTTTATCGCTCAAATGCCATTTCAATCAGCCGGTCAATAAGCTCGCTCTTTTTTAGCCCTCGCGCCTCCCACAGCATCGGATACATACTGATGGAAGTAAAGCCCGGCATGGTATTGATCTCATTAAAGACAATTTCGTTTGTTCCTTCCTCCACAAAAAAATCCACCCGCGCAAGTCCGAAACCATCCACCGCTGAAAA
The DNA here is from genome assembly GCA_910585065.1 of uncultured Lachnospiraceae bacterium. GTDB lineage: Bacteria > Bacillota > Clostridia > Lachnospirales > Lachnospiraceae > RGIG4057. The sequence continues at coordinate 21,424 of CAJUCG010000013.1, read as the reverse complement.
AATCTGCTCTGCTGCCCGCCGGATTTTTTCGGTCACTCCCTCCGGCAGCTCTGGCGAGATCACGGTCTTTGACTCCGAATTATTATACTTTGCATCGTAATCATAAAATTCTGCCGCCGCGAGAATTTCGCCCACACCGGATGCCTCCGGCTTTTCGCCCCCCAAAATTGCACATTCAACCTCGCGCCCGACAATCATCTTTTCCACCAGTATCCTGCGATCATGTTCTGCCGCAAGCTTCATGCCCCGCACTAATTCCTCCCGGTTATTCGCTCTGGAAACTCCCCTTGACGACCCTGCATTGGACGGCTTGATAAAAACAGGATAGGAAAGTGCTTCCTCCACGTATGCCGCCACGCCCGAAAGATCTCTTAATTCCTGCCGCCCCACTTTCACATAGGGAGCCTGGCGTATTTTAAGCCGATCTACAACAAATTTTGTATAGAGTTTATCCATTGAAATAGCGGAAGAAAGTACTCCGCACCCGACATAGGGAATTTTTGCCAGTTCTAAAAGCCCCTGCACAGTGCCATCTTCCCCGTAGAGTCCATGTAGCACCGGAAAGACCACATCCACGGCAATTGTGGAAACAACGGTATTTCCCTCCACCTCCCTGTCAGAAAAAACAAGGAGTGAGCGCATCCCCGCATCCGGAGAAAGCATTGCGCGTCTGCTGCTCTTTACCCAGCTGCCATCCGCAATGTGATTTAAATGGGAAACATAGAGCCAATGCCCTTCCTTTGTGATACCAACCAAAAGTACATTATATTTTTCCCTGTTCATCGCTTCCGCAATAGTGTGCGCGGACATACAAGAAACTTCATGTTCCGACGATTGTCCGCCGAATAGAATTACCACTGTCTTCTTCATCATACCCTCCAGATTTAAAATATTTCTAAGATTTTGGCAAAGATACCGCAAGCCTTCTTTATTTTACACTCATTCCCTACGATATTCAAGCCAAAACTAAATTATGAAAAAATCATATTATTTGAATAAACCAGGCAAAAGACAGCAATACTGAAAATAGAACTAAGAATAATAAAATTCAGAAAGGATCTTGATATGAAACAACAAAGAATAAAGAAATCTGTCGGGTTTTTCCCCCTTATCTGCGCCCTGTTTTTGCTCTTTGTCCTCTCCTTATTTTTTTGGATTGGACTCCTGCTCTTTTTGATGGGCTGCCACCGGACGGAGAATTTTGCCCCGCTTGCAGACAAAGAAAATTCCACAAATTATTCTCAAAGCGCGATGGTAAATGCCTGCTCTTACTTTTCGCCAAAGGCTCTGAACAATTCCTTTGCAGATGCCTCCGGAAGCGATCTGCAAAGCAGAGCGACAAGTGCCTCCGCCTTACAGACTGCACTTGCTGAACAAGTACTGCGTCTGCATATTATTGCCGACAGCAATTCAGATGCCGATCAGGAGATAAAACTTTCCATACGCGATGCTGTTATTACATATCTCAAACCTTATTTGGAGGATGTAACAACAAAGCAGGAAGCAATAGAGATAATTAACACACATCTTGGTGAAATAAATGATACCGCGAACCGGATACTCTCTGCGCAGGGCTTTTCCTACACAGCAAACGCGGGAATTGAGCGCGTGTACTTTCCCATTAAACTTTACGGCGACCTGGTGCTGCCCGCCGGGGAATATGATGCCATACGAATCCGCCTCGGCAGCGCGTCGGGAAAAAACTGGTGGTGCCTTATCTTTCCGCAGCTCTGCTTTGTCGACGTGACAACGGGGACATTGCCAGAGGACTCAAAAGCAGAGCTTAGGGAACTCTTAACCGAAGAAGAATACGCGCTGATCTTTCCGGAGGAAGCACTTTTAGCCTCCACGGATGCAAGTATAAATTTTTTTGAACAGACCTGCAAAATTCTGTTTGACTACGCGCCAAAACAAAAAAAGCCAGAGATTCGCTTTCCGCTGCTTAGACGGATTAAAGACCTTTTTTCCTAGTAGTCAGCTATTGCACTAACCCTGCAATTATCGCAACGCCGCTATAACATTCCAGGCATACGGCTTCAATATTATGCCGGAACCGGGGGGGTGGAAGGGATAATGCCTAAATTCCCCACCCCTCTATGCCTTCTCAAATACCACCGTCACAGCAAAAGCCTCCCCCTCTCTCTCCGCAAAAATCTCCCCTCCCATCCGGTGCATAATCTGGCGGCAGATAAACAGCCCCAGCCCGCTCCCTGCCATCTCTCCCACATTAGAACCCCGCCAGAAACTCTCAAAAATATAAGGAAACTCCGCGTCAGAAAGCGTGCAGCCACTGTTTTTTACCCTTACTAACATACAGTTTTCCTCCTGCGAAACAGCGAGGAAAATCCACCCTCCATCCCCATATTTTATCGCGTTTTCTACAAGATTTTGCAGGACTTCAACACTCCGATCCATATCGCCCGCCAGCAGACAATCTGCCGCTTCCTCGATCCAAAAATCCGTCCCCGCAAACGAGAGTTTCTCCGAGTAATATTTTTTAATCTCCTGCAAAAGTATAGAAAGGTAAAACTCTCCCTTCCTTACGGATAAACTTAAAAAATCCTCCCGCAAAGCATCCGTAAGCTGTGCAATATAGTTCTCTATCTCATCCGATTTTTTTCCAATATTTTCTGCAGTTTCCCGCTGTTTTTCTTCCTCTTTATACAATCCCTTTTCCAAGGCTTTTGCATAGAGCTTTATCGCCGCAAGTGGTGTTTTGATATCGTGCGAGAGTGAGGAAAGCAAGGTTTCCTGTTCCTGCTGCCGCTTTAATGCCTGTCTTTTTTTCTCCTCCATCCCCTCGCGCAAAAGATCCATCCCCCAGGAAAGTTTTCCAAAAAATCGATTTTTATTTTCCTTTAGGGGACTTATCAGCATCCCACGGGAAAGTTGGTATGGAATATCCACAAGCCTGTTTAACGGACGCAAAATCCGACAGCGAAAATAAAACAGAACGCCAAACAATAAAAGTGCCATTCCCCCCATCGCAAGATTTACTGCGATAAACGTACTTTTCTTTTTTTCTCCCACACCCGCAATATAATCAAAGCGATAGAGTATCCCTCCTATCTCACGGATAAGATAGTCACTGTCCGATTCAAGAGCGGGAAAATTTACAAGTACTAGAATATTCTTCCCACCAGCATTTTCGTATTCATCCGCGACCGTCCCGATCCTCTCTATATTTGTCAAATGCGGATATTTGTCAAGGGAAAACCCTAAAAATCCATTTTGTTCTATTTCCCTTGCCGCCCGTTTTACCTCCACCCGGTACGGTCTCGCCCTATCTGAATTCCCATAAAGACTCAAAAAAAGATTTGTGCAGAGAATCAGGATTATCATTAAAATTGCTGCTCCCGCAATAATCCGATCAAAATTTTTCATTGATAGCGGTACCCCACGCCCCAGACGGTAAGGATCCTCTTAGGATGTTTTGGGTCTTCCTCAATTTTCTCGCGCAGCCATTTAATATGGACAGTCAAGGTCTGTGGCTCAGAAATACTTTCATTTCCCCAGATCTGATTAAAAATATCTTCCTTATTAAGTGCCCTGCCCTTTTGTTCCATCAACAGTACCAAAAGATCAAATTCCTTCGCCCGCATTTCCAACATCCTGCCGCCTTTTGTGACCGTGCGCGCCGCCCGATTTACGATAAGTTCCCCGTCGGATAGTGTATCAAGCGCGTAGCGACGCTTAAAAATCCCATCAATTTTTGCCAGCATAATATCAATATCATACGGCTTTTCAATATAGTCATCTGCACCTAGGATAAGTCCGTTTAATTTATCTTCCTTCGCTGTTTTCGCGCTGACAATCAGGATCGGGGTATTGCCCTGTTCCCGGATCCTTTTGCAGACGGCAAAGCCATCCATCCCCGGCAGCATAATATCGAGAATAATGAGCTTTGCCCCTGTCTCCCCGTGCAATTTAAGTGCCTTCTCTCCGCTTTCTGCCACCGCCACACGGTAATGTTCCGCGCGCAAAAAATCACAGAGCAATTCCGAAAGTTCCCTGTTATCCTCCACAATTAAAATATCCACCATAAATATTCTACTCCTCAAATCATCCGCTCAGCCTAAAGCAGCGGAAAGTTCCCTGCCTCCATAAGTAGCAAAGGCTATCTGCTACCAGCCCATCTCCATCAGCCAGCCAGTAAGCGTTCTCTCACGCCCACGCATCCCTTCTGCGGCACGGTATTCTCCTAAAGTATACTCCCCCTTGATATTTCCGTCAACAATATAAATCACCCGACTACATTTTGCCGCGACTTTCACGTCGTGAGTTACAAGCATCACGGTAGTTCCCTCCGCATTTAATTTTGCCAATTCCTCCATCACTTCGTCCGAAGCTGTGCGATTTAGTGCCCCGGTCGGCTCGTCGGCAAAAATCATCTGGGGATTATTGATCATACTGCGGCAGATGCAGGCGCGCTGAAGCTGCCCGCCGGAAACTTCATTGATATCATTATCCGCAATCTCTGTGATACCCAATTTTTTCATTAGGCTTCGCCCATCAGCAAGCTTTTCCCTCCGGCTTTTTGTATTCTCTTTCGACTGAAAGGCGGGCAGAATAATATTGTCGAGTACCGTTAGGTTTTTGAGCATATACATCTGCTGAAAGATAAAGCCCATCCGGTCAAGGCGCAGCTTTGATAATTCCCCTGAATTCATTTTCACAATGTTTCTCCCGCAGAAATCCACCTCACCCGAAGTCGGGTGATCCATGCCGGAAACCGCATACAAAAGGGTGGATTTTCCGGATCCGGATGGACCCATCACTGCCACCATCTCCCCCTTTCCCACCTCAAAATTCACATTCCGCAAAACATGATTTTGACGCTTGTTCACAATATAAGTCTTGCATAAATCTTTTACCTTTAAAATCGCTTCCATATTTTCACTCTCCTATTTTTAGTTCCGCATATGCCCTTCCAGCACCTTCCTACTTACTCAATATTTGAGGTTTCTGCCGCTGATATTTTTCGAAGCTGTACAGCTCCAAGCACAGCGGCCAGTACTGTTGTAAAAAACACAGCAAGCGGATAGAATACATATACTTCAAGTGGCACAATTTCAAATTCAATACTATACGCGCCCATCATTCGAAAAATCGGCTGCACTGTCAGTTTTGAGATCGGCGAAGAGACTAATATCCCAAGCAAAATACTGACGCTAAGTACAATCCCGATCCGCAAAGACTGCCATATTACAAGGGAGGTATTTGAAAATCCAATAGCTTTTAACATCGCGATCTCCCCTTTTTCCTTTGTGATAAAACTCTTAATCATTAAGAGCGCGACTAAAATATTGATGCACAGGATAATCCCTAAGATCAGACTCTTTACCCCCTCAAGCTGCCCCGCCACATCGCCGATCATATAGCTGATATATTCACCCGCCGAAAATACATCCGTATTGCGGTACTCCTGTTTTAACAAGTCCTTTCGCTCCTGTATAGTCTCTTTGTCCGGGTTATCCTTATATAAAATCTGTATAGCAAAGCTTCCCGCTGCCAGATCAAAATCAATCTCTTCCCCCTCATAAAACCGGATGCCCTCCCCTAGATTATTCATGCTCTGATTGATTGCAGTTACAATAAATTTTTTTGTCTGCTCACCAAAATCAATCTCCACAGTATCCCCGACAGCGGCACCAATATGATCCGCCGTAATATAGCTAAGTGCAACTTCTCCCTCCCCACTTGGCGGCGTTCCCTCAAGATAGGCATAGCGATCCGCGCTGATCTCACCCACACCAATGAAGGCTATGGAGGATTCTTTCTTTCCCTTATGGGAAATATTTAGGCGAAACATAATTTCTTGAAAAACTTCTGCCTCTATCTTATTCTTTCGCAAAATTTCTCTCACTCTTTCTAGTTTTTCATCGATCATCTTCTTATTTTCTCCGTTTGCAGAAAATAAAAGTTCCTGTGAGATAGTAAGATCGCAGTCTGCCATATTAAACAATGTCATCAGCCCATCGGACTTTAAGGTATTGATCGTATTGACAGGAATAAGGATAAGCAGCAGTCCAAGAGTAAAAATCAATACCATTGAGGAATATTTTTTTATCCCGCTTAAAATATCATTTACCGCCATAAAAACTACGGGGGTAAGGCGGACCTGGCTTAATCTTACTACACTTTTTTTGTGAAAACGCTCCCCGCTCTGTCCGCTTCTCACCGCATCGATCGGCGAAAATTTTCGAATTTTCCTTGTGCAGAAATAACAGAATAAAACAACAATTCCCGCTGTCGCCACAGCGCACAAGATATTGATGTAAAATTTATTTTCGCCTGAGAGAATAATATTTTTTGACACGCTCCCAATCAGAAGGCGGCCAAATGGGATGCTGAGCATTAGCCCCACCCCCGTGCCAAGAATGGAGATTGCAAGGTATTTTACAATGTAAAGCCCGCGAATCTTCGGATCGGGGATACCGATGGCTTTCATCACCCCAATTTCACGGAATTCCTCGCTCAAGGTAAAATGGATGGTAAAGCGCAAAATCACCATGGAAATTAAAATCAGACATATACTTACCACCAGCACTACCGCTGCAATTAGCATATCCATAATATACATCATTTTAATCCCATTGCGATCCACATTCAGTACTGTCCGAAAATTTAGATTGCTTGACTTTTTCATATAATCCGGATCATCGCTGTAAACTGCAAGAGAAACAAATTTTGTCTGCCCTTCGCGGTCAAAAAAAGAAAAATCACGGTCACTAATTAAAAAGCGGGTCATGCCAATCATCGAGGAACCAAAAAGCACATCCTTTGTACTGCCCTTTAACACAAAACTCTTTTTTTCTTCACCAAAGCTAATCTCAATCACTGTGCCTTCATGAAAATTATATTTTTCTGAGGAAAAGACTCCTGCTGGTATGTAGATTTCCCCATCTTTTATCTGCGTAAGTTCCTCGTCTTCCCCGTCAAATACCTTGCTGCCGTGTATGCTGGAAAGCACGATGGAATTACTGTACTCAAAGCGTTTTCCATCTACTAAAATATCCCTGGGATCAACCTGAATCAGATCCACAGTGGATAATCCGTAGCCATTTTCTTTTACGAAGGCAGAAAAGCGGTCTGCCTCCTCCTTATAGGGTGTCGCATACCAGTAATCCGGCACTTCTGCCATCTCAAAATACTGATCGAGTGCCGTGGCGACCGTAAACATATTGTTCGCGCTGCTCCCAATAAACATCGCGGCAAGCACAATAAAAATCAGCACGATCGCATTCATTGTCTTCTTTCGCTTTAAATCTTTTTTTAGTATTCGAAGATACATTTTTTGCTTCCTTTCTTAATTTTTTATTTTGTCATCTCCATCCTGCGATTTTATTGTAACATGGGAAATATTAAATAATCCTTAAATCTAAAAAAATATAGATACAGAAAATATCGCATTTTAGGCGAACTTTGTCGCTAATGCGAATTGTCAGAAAATTATTAGATATGATTATACGGTACTTATTTGCAAATTTTTATCAATAACAGTCAAGCAATCCCTGATTTTTTCAATCTGCTCCAAAACGCCAACGATCACCCATGAATCAATTTCTATCCCAGCGTTCGCTGATAATCGTTAATGTGGCGCGCGCGATTTCAAATGCGCGGTTTACGTCTTCTATAGCATCTTGCAATACTTCCATGTTCATTTCTGCTGCTTCCCTCCCCTAGTGCGGTTAATTGTGGTAAAGTCAGACATCAGGACGCAAGTCGTGAACCAGAAAGCAGTACGCTTCTTTTCGGATGTGCAAATCTCCTTTGCCAATGTTCTGTTCTTCATAATAAAAAAAATAGCTCCTATCATATTTTAAGATTGCCAAACAGAGGTATGCAGTGCTATAATATTTACATACTTAAGCTTGACTTAGGTTAATTTGCTTCATGGGGCGTTGTACTTTGTTAGGGTGGCAACGCTCTATTTTTCTTTCTCCAAAAGAAGATGAACCCCTTTTCTAATTGCAAGTATCAATACAAGCATTATTGTAAAAAATGTTGCAGTCATTATTGCTTCTACCATTTTATTCACTTCCTCCTTTCGCTTCGCTGGTTTCCTCCTGCTTCCTATTTTCCACCCACTCCCACAAAATCTGCAAAATTAAAGCGTTCCTTGTTAACCCCCTTTCTCTTGCTTGATCTTTTAAGTTTTCTCTCAATTCGTCTGTTGCCCGGACTGTCATAATGTTTGCCATGATTTTTCTCCGTTTTAGTGATATCACTTATTTTCATTGAAATGATATCACTTTTTATTAGTGATGTCAATATGAAACTAGAATTTTTCGTTGATCTATTATATAATAGGTTTCATAAAGATTTTGTTTTCAAAAGGAGGTATAAAAATATGGCTACTGATAAACGTCCCACAATGCTGCGCTTGCCCGAAGACCTATATGAAAAAGTACGCTATCTCGCATATGCTGAACATCGCTCCGTTAATATGCAAATTGAACACGCATTATTACGCTATATTACGGATTACGAAAAACAGCATGGTACTATTCCCATTCTAAAGCCCTCCAAAGTAGAATAATTATTTCTGCGTTAAAGCTTTGTCCCTCTTTATCCGCCCGCCTTTGAATCTCTTTTTTGATATTCTCTGGCAGGCGGATCGTTGTCTGCTCCCATTCGCTCTTTTCTTTTTTCACATTTCCCCCTTTCTGCTGTACCACGGGCTATGCTAACTGCTTTCGCTTCACTTTTTCGATTCTTTGCCTGTCTGCCAAGGTTCTGGCAAGAACTATCGAATTTTCATCCAGTATTTCAAGAATCTTTGTTACTTCCCCTGTATAGGGAGAAAATATTTCTCTTCTGATTTCCTCTGCACTTTTCTTCATCCGATCTTCCACCTCTCGTTGAATATATCTACATTATAGTGGAATATTTCAACTTTGTCAACCTTTTTTTTAAATTTTCGTTGACTTATTCAACAATAGAATATATAATAATAGTACAATACATAGAAAGGAGAGTGCAAACAGTGAATGAAAGAATCAAGATACTTCGCGAAGCTCTCGAATTAAGCATGGAAAAATTTGGAGCAAAAATCGGTTTGACACGTTCTGCAATAAGCAAAATCGAAAGTGGAAGTAAACCATCAGACCAAACAGTTCTGTCTATCTGTCGAGAATTTAATGTGCGGGAAGAATGGTTGCGAAATGGCAACGGGGAAATGTTCTCTAATCTTACAGAAGATGAATTTTCGAAAGCTGCTGCAACATTTTCAAATGATCCTTTCGTTAGAGGCTTGCTTGTCGAATATTGGAAACTTGACGAAGACAACAAAAGACTTTTCAGAGAATTTATACACAAACTGTCAGATAATATGCGGGAACAAACTTCTAAGCAAGAAACCGAACAATGCTTTGCAGATAACAAGACCATAAAGAAAAAATCTTCTGCATCAACCGACTTAACAGCTCCTGTTGACTTCTCCCACTTAACAATCGATGAAAAAGTTGCTCTTTACCGTCAGGAGCTAGAGCGTGAAAGAAAAGTGGAGGAAGAATCCGAAGTTTCCTAGCCTGGAGACTGAAAAACCATCGTTTTTAAACTACTATAATTTTGGAGGTGTACTATTATGAAGCAAAAATGGTATGTATCAACTTGGTTTATTGGAGTCTGCTATGCGTGATGGTTTGCAGCGGGCATTCCTCTGATTGTGGGGATTGTTTTGACAATTATCCGCAACAAGATGGAATTGCAAGGCGGATCAGAGACCGCAAGCTTACGTACAGACCTTGAAAAAACTAATGAAACGATTAAAGAGTTGGATTCACAGCTTACTCCGGAAATCAGAGAAGCTAATCGCGCCGTTGCGATTGTTAAAAACATGAAAAAGGAACGGGATCAACTCGAACAAGAACTCGAAACACTGCGCAAAGAAACCAACTCAAAGAGAAAAGAATTATCCAGTATTACGGATACCCTTACCGCAGAAAATTTTGGCTTATATGAACCTCGTTACAAATTTGCTTCTGCCCTTGATTACAAAGAAGAACTTGCAAAAGTCAGAGCATTGCAAAAAACATTCATAAAAGATAACAATGCGGTACTATTATGGATATTCGAATTACCCAAGAATATTTATCAGCCAAAGTAAAAGAGCTGCGCCTCGCTTTTGAGTATGCACAGAAAAAAGAAGCGGAAAAGGAAGCATTAAAAGAAGCGCGTGCCGAACAAAAAGAACAAGCAAAAGTTCAAAAGGAATTAGACGAACAACGCAAGAAAATTGAAAAAGAACAAACTCACTATCAGACAGCATATGAACACGTTATCCAACAATTGAACGCGGATCCGGAGAATACAGATTTGCAAAAAAAGAAAAACGATATGGAAAATCAGTTAAACGATATTGATAAAGCGTTGAATGATATTGATTATCGGCAAGCTAATGCCAAAGCTGGTTATGTATATGTGATTTCAAATATTGGAGCTTTCGGAGAAGATGTATATAAAATTGGTATGACGCGCCGCCTTGAACCGCAAGAGCGAATTGACGAGTTAGGTAGTGCATCCGTTCCATTCAATTTTGATGTTCATGCTATGATTTTTTCGGACAATGCCCCTGCATTAGAAGCAGCTTTACATAGAGCATTCGAAGACAAAAAGGTGAATATGGTAAATCACCGCCGCGAATTTTTCCATGTTACTCTCGATGAAATAAAAAAGGTTGTTCGGGAAAACTATGATAAGACAGTGGAGTTTGTTGATGTTCCTGATGCAGATCAATATCGTGCAAGCATAAGAATTCGCGAAGAAAAGATAGCAAATTTCACAGCGTAATTAAAAATTGCACCAGTGCAACTACAGTTCAAAAGAAAAACGCTTAAAAAAGCGAAAATAATGCGAAAATATGGAGGAACCCATGGCAGAATTTTTAATGAAACCAAAAATTGATTTCGCCTTTAAGGAAATCATGATGGACGAGAAAGCCCGGATCGGCTTTTTGTCCGCTGTCCTGAAGCTCGATCCGACAAAGATTAAAGAAGCAAGGATCTTAAACACTTACCTCCAACGGGTGCATGAGGATGATAAACAAGGTATTCTCGATGTGCGAGTTCTTATGGAAAATATGGAGATTGACATTGAAATCCAGTTGTCCGAATTAAAGGTTTGGGCAGACCGCGCTCTGTTCTATCTCGCTAAGATGTACGCAGAGCAAATTAAACCGGGGCAGACATACAATGTATTTAAGAAATGTGTAAGCATCAGTATCTTAAATTTTACCCTTTTTCCGGAAGAAACCGAATTTTATTCTTGTTTCCATATCAAAGAAGATACGCACCAGTTCCTGTACACGGACAAGATGGAATTCCACCTAATAGAGCTGCCGAAGCTTCCGCAGGAATTAAAGGACGAGAAGGACGATGTTTTATTGTGGGCGAAGTTTATCAACTCCGAACGAAAGGAGGATTTCGAAATGTTGGCAACGAAAAACACCTATATCCAGAGTGCCTATAATACCCTGCGAGTGATCAGCCAAGACGAAGAAAAGCGGATGGAGTATGAAGCAAGAGAAAAAGCACTCCGGGACTACAATCAGGGGATGCTGGAAGCAAGGGAAACGGGCGGATATGAAAAAGCAATTCAAATTGCTAAAAATATGCTTGCAATAGGACTTCCTGCGGATACTATAGCACAAGTTACAGGATTATCCATTGCGCAAATCGAATCTCTTCGATAATTGAAAGTTGCACCGGTGCAACTACTAAAATCAGCTCCCGGCACCACCCAGGAGCTGATCAGATCGAGTAACTCCATCCTATGGATGTATGATACTTCCAATCGCAACCTGATTGTACCATACATCCAGTAAAAAGTCTAGGGTGTATTTTTTGCACCCTTTTTTCGGAGGATCTTATTATGCTTATACTTTGTCCAGAATGTTCCCGCAGTATATCTGATCAAGCATTTACCTGTCCTGGCTGCGGGTATCCGATCCAGACTGTCCCCGTCCCAGGATATCGGCGGGGACGCAGTACCCGCCACAAACTCCCAAATGGCATCGGAAGCATCAAGAAGCTCTCCGGCAGGCGAACCCGCCCTTACGCTGCCTATCCACCCACTACAGAATTTGATCTGAACGGCAACCCCATCCCCGTGCCAGCCATCGGTTATTATCCGGACTGGAAAAGCGCGTTATCCGCATTGCTTGAGTACAATAAAAATCCTTATGATCTCACATCTGAAAACCTGACCTTTCGGGATGTGTATGAAATGTACTATAATGAAAAGTATGTCGTAAATCAGAAAAAGAAGCTTTCTGCAGCATCCTTAAATTCCACACGCGCTGCCTTCCAGAACTGCGCCGCGCTGCATGAACGAAAATTCCGCAGCATCCGCAAGCCGGATATGCAAGACGTTGTGGACTGCTGCCCGCTCAAGCACTCAAGTTTAGAGTTGATTGTTACCCTGTTTCGGCAGATGTACCGCTTTGCCATCCAAAATGATATCATAGATAAGGACTACGCTCAATTTGTAACCATCAACAAGGCAGAGGATGATGAATCCGGCGAACCATTTACTCAGGAAGAAATCAATATTTTATGGGCGCATAAGGATATCAAGTATGTTGACATTATCTTGATTATGATTTATAGTGGTTATCGAATCAAAGCCTTAGAAGGCCTTACTATCAATCTGGAAGAAAGATACTTTCAGGGTGGTGTGAAAACGGCAGCAGGAAAGAATCGAATTGTCCCGATCCATGATGCTATCTTACCGTATGCAAAAAATTTTGTCCCATCTAAATTCCGGGCATCGAACTTTAGAACGAAGCACTTTTATCCTGTTCTTGAACACTTAGGCATCTCTTTAACCGCAAGCGGAAAAAGGCATACTCCCCATGATTGCAGACACACATTTAGTTGGCTCTGTGATCATTATGGAGTTGATGATTTTTCCAAACATTTACTTATGGGACATTCCCTTGGAAATGATGTGGAGAAAGCAGTTTACGGACACCGTACTTTGGAGGAACTGCGAAGAGAAATCTTGAAAATACAGATTTGAAATTTGTCGCTAATTTGTCACTAATGCAAATTGTCAGAACAAGTTTCAGATGTTTCCAGAAAAAGCAAAAAACGCTGAATCCCAGTAAAATAGCGGGATTTCAGCGTTTTTATACATTCATCATTTCTGTATTTATTTAAATAATCCTTAAATCTAAAAAAATATAGATACGAAAACTATCGCATCTCCACCATTGACATACATAATATTTACGTGTACAATAAAAACAATAAAGAAAAGGGATAAAGGCAGCAGAAACGGTAAAAATGCTACAGGAGATCGGATGTTACAAAATCCGAGAAGGTGAGAACCATAAGATATGGTACAGCCCCAATTACTGGCTGAGAATGTTCTCTTTAATATTGACACACCAGCCGAAAGGAAAAGCTTATGAACTTAAACGAAGTCATCAAAAAATTATCTGAGTCCGCAGAAAGCACAAGCGGCAAATTCCTCCCCTGGTGGGAGGATGATTTTGATCAATGCGACGATAAGGATCAAATTTTCACCCCGGAAGAAATCAAAGAAGTAGAAGACTGTGTAAGAAACTGCGATATAGATACATTATCCGCCGCCGATAACAAAAATGGGTACAGCCTCTTTTCCCTGTTAGTATGGCATAATTTCTACGATGCAGTAAAAATATCTCTTGCCGCTGGCGTTCCCGCCGACCTTACTGATGGAAAAGGTTGGAGTATAACCCCTTTGCTTCTTGCGTGCTGCCGCGGCAATTATGCGATGGCAAAACTTTTGATGGAATACAATGCAGATTTGTCACATTGTGACGCAAAGGGGAGAAATGGTTTTCATTATCTGGCACACCCATTTGCAGAGGGATTTAAAATTTCGGATGAACCCATCCATTCATTAAGCCAGAGAAAAGAGATTGCTCTGCTTTTGGCGGGGCATACAGAATATGGAAATTTCCAGAAAACAAAAATATCCACCGACGAAACTCCCTTATTGTTTGCTGCCATCAATCAAAAGGATGCTCAGGGCATTTCTCCACTTGTCTATCTGGTGGATGGCGGACTTCCCATGATTTCCGCCGCTTTGGTCGACACCTATCTTGCACTTGGCGCAGATCCTTATTTTGTAGATGATGCGGGCGAAACTCTTTTGCACCGCGCACTTTTGCGCGGACGCACCACGGCGGCTTTGCGGCTGATGGAATACCCAGAATTGATCGCAAAAGAATCAAAATCCGGGAAAACACTCCTTATGATCGCCGAGGAAAATCGCGCAGAAGGGCTCTGTGTTGCACTCAAAGACTACGGGGCAAAAGGGGAATGCAAACTTGCAGAAGTGGATGCGATCAATCTCGCCCGTCTCGCGGACAGTGCCTTTACCAATGCCTTTGGCTACCGCAAGGAAAACGACAAACTTGCCCTCGGTCTATATCTGGTCAAAAAGCTTCTAAAACTTGCGGACGAAGAGGAAGACTATGGATGTCTGGAAGATATATTAGAAACCCCTCTGTACTATGGACAGACAATAATATTAGAATTATTCAATGATGCGGGGGTGAATTTTACTGAGCCATACTATGGCGGTTCGGACTCAGTCAATTGTCTGCGGGACAAATGTTTAGAATACTGTGTGGATGTTTCAATAATAAAAAAATTGATTGAACTTGGCGTAGATATGGAATCCACGGTAATTGAGGGCAAAAATCCTGTATGTACGCTTGCGCAGAACAAACACTGCAAAAGTGAGGTCTTTTCGCTTTTTTCGGCACAGTCCATGGAGGAGCGGGATAATTATGGAATTGCCGCGCTCCACTATGCGGTGATAGAAGAAAATATGGATGCACTTGCAGCTATGCTGGAGCGGGGAGCCGATCCAAATCTGCCGCAGGATGCCCCTGCCACTGCGGGAATGACTCCGCTGCATCTCTCCTGCATTTACGGAAATTTCGAGGCGGCGAAGCTGCTGCTAAAATTTGGCGCGGATGATGCCATTTACGATGCAGCAGGCTACAGTGCAGCACATTATCTTCTTTTGAGAAATAGATATCGCAGTGAATTGCCATCAGAAGACCGCATAAAGCTTTTCTCCCTTCTTACCCATATTGACCTTGTGGACAATAAC
The DNA here is from genome assembly GCA_910585065.1 of uncultured Lachnospiraceae bacterium. Lineage (GTDB taxonomy): Bacteria > Bacillota > Clostridia > Lachnospirales > Lachnospiraceae > RGIG4057. The sequence goes on along the minus strand of CAJUCG010000013.1, from coordinate 6,310 downwards.
AAAAAAACACCATTACTTCATCTGTTTTCCTGGGAAACTACAAGGATGAATCTCGATATACTGCCAATACTTAAAATACTTCTCGAAAAAGGCGCGGAAATAAACCGGACAGACTTGGAAGGCAATACGGCATTATTATTATGCGCCGATAACTTTGGCGGACATCTGGAGCTTATCAAAACACTTTGCGAGGCAGGCGCGGATCTTAACGCCGTTGACGGGGAAGGAAATAATGCACTGCATTATGTGCTGGAGGCAGGATCTCAGATTGTCGCAAAATATCTGCTTAAAAAAGGCGCGGACTACAAGCACGCAAATAATAACGGGGTTACACCAGCCCAGCTTGCGGCGGAGAAGGGATTTGATACCCTCTTTACCTGGATGAAAGATACATAATCTACAAATTCAAACATAGCGAGCGCGGCTGTAAATCATCCCAAAATGTTTAAAAATCGAGTAGGGGGAATTTTCCTCCTACTCATTGTGCATATTTTTTAATTTCCAAAACATCTCCTTACAGTGCCATCAATTTCTCTCTTGTTTCTCTGTCAAATTTTTCCATTGCATAGCGAAACGCTGTCCTTGGCATCCGCATGGAATTTGCGGCAAGATATTCTCTGACTGCATCCGGCTCCACCTGTGAGAGTGATTTTAGCATCCAGCCATATCCTTTTTGTACCAGATCATGCGCGTCATAGATCAGCGCGTCCGCAACCGCATAGGGGTTTATCCCCTGATAGTCCTCCCTTAAAATCCCCGGTATTAGGATAACTGCCGCCGCCCTGCGCACCCAGAAATCCGCATCCTTTGTCCAGTCAGATATCTTTGCAAAAAGCTGCTTATACTGTCTTAGCAATTCCCCGAAAGCATGGGTACAAAAATCATCGCAGTCCCCCCACCCGCGCACATATTTTTTTAGCCATGCATAGAAAATATCATAGGTATCCAGCGTATACTGAGTCTTTACCCGGTACGCCCAGTCAAATGCGATCACGCCAAGTGCCCAGGAATGCTGCTTTAAAAGTTCTTCTGCAAGGATAAGCACATTCGCGATGGTCTTATCCTTAATCTGTCGGTACAATTTCCCGGAAAGCTTTCGGATATCCCCGGTCACAATATGTTTTCCCTGCGGCACCTTGTCAGAGAGCTGCTTAACCTCTTGAATCGCCTGCCTAACAATTTCATCCATAAACTAATTCCATCCCTCCAAAAATGGCACACCCTAGATAATGATTACTACAAGAATAAAGAGCTGTCACACGAAGAAGAAACAATACAATATATTGTATATGTTTTTCTTCGTGCGACAGCCCCTTAGCTTCTCCTACAGGAAAGGAAGAATTTCCCCTTCACTCTCAAGCCTTGCCAACTGAACCAAAAAGCTCCATCTTTTCTTTGATTGTCGCCTTGATTGCCTCAAAGCCCGGATTTAAAAGCTTGCGCGGGTCAAATCCCTTGCCGGAGAGATCTTTTCCCTCCTCAATATATTTCCTTGTTGCCGCCGCAAAGGAAAGCTGGCACTCCGTATTTACGTTGATCTTCGCAACGCCGAGGGAGATCGCTTTTTTAATCATATCCTCCGGGATACCTGTGCCGCCGTGCAGTACAAGCGGCATATCACCGGTGAGCTTCTGGATGGCATCGAGAGTTTCAAAGCTCAATCCCTCCCAATTTTCCGGGTACTTGCCATGGATATTTCCAATTCCTGCCGCGAGCATCGTCACGCCGAGATCTGCGATCTGTTTGCACTCTGCTGGGTCAGCGCACTCGCCTTTTCCGATCACGCCGTCTTCCTCACCGCCGATGGAGCCGACTTCCGCCTCTAAAGACATCCCTTTTTCTGCGCAGACTCCAACAAGTTCCTTTGTCTTCGCTACATTCTCATCGATCGGATAGTGGGAGCCGTCGAACATAATTGACGAGAATCCCGCCTCGATACATTTGTAGCATCCATCGTAAGTACCATGATCAAGATGCAGTGCTACCGGAACTGTGATCTTAAGCTCCTCAATCATTGCCTTTACCATAGCTGCCACAGTCTTAAAACCGGTCATATACTTTCCCGCACCCTCGGAAACTCCGAGAATAATCGGGGAATTGCACTCCTGTGCTGTGATAAGAGCCGCTTTTGTCCACTCAAGATTGTTGATATTGAACTGTCCTACTGCATACTTACCTGCTTTTGCCTTTACAAGCATGTCCTTTGCTGATACTAACATAAATAAATCCTCCTTGTCTTAAATTGTCTATAGTATACTACATCCTGTAAAAAAAATAAACTGTTTTTGCTATATTTTTTCAAAACAGCATAAAGCCGGGAAGACTTTATGCTGTTTCCATTTTATTGTTTATCTTTTTCGGACACTTCCTCTGTCACTGCTTCTTCCATCTCCATCCCCTTAAGGGAAATTTCTTCTAGGGAATCCGCTTTTAAGAAATCATCCTGTGCGAAACTTTCCTCAGAAAAATCCAGTTTTTCGAAATCGTCTTCGTAATTTTCTTCCGGATAAATTCCCTCCTCGGTATCTTCCGCTACAATAATTTCCTCCGCCATATCCGAGTCAAGTTTGATATTGCGGTAGCGTTTCATTCCCGTGCCGGCAGGAATCAGCTTTCCTAAGATAACATTCTCCTTCAGACCAATTAATGGGTCAATTTTACCCTTGATCGCCGCCTCGGTCAAAACCTTTGTCGTCTCCTGGAAGGAGGCTGCCGAGAGGAAGGAATTTGTCGCGAGGGAGGCTTTTGTGATACCGAGCATTACCTGCTTACCCTCCGGCGGCTCCTTGCCCTGTGCGGTAAGCTTTGCCACCTCATCCTCGTACTCTAAAAGATCGACCATCGCACCCGGCAAAAATTCTGAGTCACCGTTATTTTCAATGCGCACCTTCTTTAACATCTGGCGCACAATCACCTCGATATGCTTGTCGTTGATCTCCACACCCTGCAAGCGGTACACGCGCTGCACTTCCTGAATCATATAATCCTGCACGGCGCGGACACCCTTAATTTTTAGAATGTCATGCGGATTGACACTTCCCTCGGTCAGCTCGTCGCCCGCCTCAATCACCTGATTCTCTATTACCTTGATGCGGGAGCCATATGGGATCAGATATGCCTTTGACTCCGCCGTCTCGGTGTTCGTCACCACTACCTCGCGCTTTTTCTTTGTGTCGCGGATATTGATGGTGCCCCCAAACTCCGCAATAATAGCAAGTCCCTTTGGTTTTCTCGCTTCGAAAAGCTCCTCGACACGCGGAAGACCCTGTGTGATATCATCTCCCGCCACACCGCCGGTGTGGAAGGTTCTCATCGTCAGCTGCGTGCCCGGCTCGCCGATCGACTGTGCCGCAATAATGCCGACAGCCTCGCCGACCTGTACCGCCGCACCAGTTGCCATATTTGATCCGTAACATTTTGCACACACACCGACATGGGAACGGCAGGTCAGGATGGTGCGAATCTTTATTTTTGCGTCAAATCCTGCCTCTTTTATCTCCTTTTTCGCCACGATGCGCGCTGCTCTCTGCGGGGTAATCATATGGTTTCTCTTGACAATCATCTCGCCGTTATCATCGTAGATGGTCTCACAAGAGTACCTTCCAGTAATGCGCTCTTCTAAGCTCTCAATCATTTCCTTGCCGTCCGAGAACGCTTTGATCCACATCCCCGGAAGTTCCTCCAGCCCCTCCGAACAGTCTGTCTCGCGGATAATCTGCTCCTGTGATACATCGACAAGCCGTCTGGTCAAGTAACCGGAGTCCGCCGTGCGCAGCGCGGTATCAGAAAGCCCTTTGCGCGCGCCGTGCGCGGAGATAAAGTATTCGAGTACGTCAAGCCCCTCACGGAAATTTGCCTTGATCGGCAGCTCGATGGTCTTGCCGGAGGTATCCGCCATCAACCCGCGCATTCCGGCAAGCTGCTTGATCTGCTTTTCGGAACCGCGCGCACCGGAGTCCGCCATCATATAGATATTGTTGTACTTGTCAAGTCCGGAGAGAAGCTTGTGCGTGATCTCATCGTCCGCTTCCTTCCAAGTCTCAATTACCGCCTTGTAACGCTCCTCCTCGGTCATTAACCCGCGCCGGAAATTCTTTGCAATGCGATCCACTGTCGCCTCAGCCTCAGCGATGATCTCCTGCTTTGCCGCAGGAACTGTCATATCAGAAATCGATACGGTCATCGCCGCAAGCGTCGAATATTTATACCCCATCGCCTTGATCGCATCAAGTGTCTCCGCAGTCGTTGTCGCGCCGTGGATATTGATACATTTCTCAAGAATTTTCTTTAGCTGCTTTTTGCCGACGTGGAAATCTATCTCAAGTGCCAGTATATTCTCCTCTTTGCTGCGATCGACAAAGCCCAGATCCTGCGGGATAATCTCGTTAAAGAGCAAACGTCCGAGAGTGGTTTCAAGAATCTTCTCGATCGGTGCGCCCGCCGCATTTACTCCGCATCGCTTTACCTTGATCTTCTGGTGCAGGGTAATTGCTCCATTCATATGCGCAAGCAGTGCGGTGTTGGTATCCTCGTAATAATGTCCCAACAGATCACTCGGACGACAGATTACCGTGCGCCCCGTCTTCTCGTCCACAAGGTACTTGATATAGCTGTCCTCGTTAAACATCCCCTCGCGCTCCGCTTTGCCCGCCTGTACTGCCAGATAGCTCTCAGTCAAATCTTTCTTTATATCATCAAGGTTCGTATAAAGCTTTGTGGCACGCGCTGCAATTTCCTTATCCTCCGAGAAATCTACCATCTTGCCCATCGTCAGATAGTAGATCCCAAGCACCATATCCTGGGATGGAACCGCCACCGGACCGCCGTCGGACGGCTTTAGGAGATTGTTTGGCGAGAGCAGAAGGAAACGGCATTCTGCCTGTGCCTCCACGGAGAGAGGAAGATGCACTGCCATCTGATCGCCGTCAAAATCGGCGTTGAATGCGGTACAAACAAGCGGATGCAGCTTGATTGCCTTGCCCTCGACAAGCACCGGTTCAAATGCCTGAATTCCAAGACGGTGCAGTGTAGGTGCGCGGTTTAACATTACCGGATGCTCGCGGATCACGTCCTCCAAAATATCCCAGACCTCAGGCTGCAAACGCTCCACCATCTTTTTTGCGGACTTGATATTGTGAGCTGTATTTTTCGCCACCAGCTCCTTCATTACAAAAGGTTTAAACAGCTCAATCGCCATTTCTTTCGGCAGACCGCACTGATAAATTTTAAGTTCCGGACCAACTACGATAACGGAACGGCCAGAATAATCGACACGCTTTCCAAGAAGATTCTGACGAAAACGCCCCTGCTTTCCCTTCAGCATATCGGAGAGGGATTTTAATGGCCGGTTTCCAGGACCTGTAACTGGTCTGCCGCGCCGCCCATTGTCAATCAGTGCGTCCACCGCCTCCTGGAGCATCCTTTTTTCATTGCGCACAATAATATCCGGCGCGCCAAGCTCTAAAAGCCGCTTTAAGCGGTTATTGCGGTTGATAATGCGGCGGTAGAGATCATTCATATCAGATGTTGCAAAACGTCCGCCGTCAAGTTGCACCATCGGGCGAATATCCGGAGGGATCACGGGAATCACAGTCATAATCATCCACTCCGGCTTGTTGCCAGACTCGCGGAATGCCTCGACTACCTCAAGACGCTTGATAATGCGCGCGCGCTTCTGTCCGGTGGACTCTCTTAATCCTTTCTTTAATTCAGCGGACTCTTTCTCCAAGTCGATAGCCTGCAAAAGCTCCATAATTGACTCCGCACCCATCCCAGCGCGGAAGGTATTGCCCCACTTATCATATGCCTCACGAAATTCTTTGTCGCTTAGAATCTGTTTGTAAGAAAGGTCGGTATCCCCCTTGTCAAGCACGATATAGCTTGCAAAATAAAGTACTTTCTCAAGTACCCTTGGCGAGAGGTCAAGGATCAATCCCATGCGGCTCGGAATCCCCTTAAAATACCAGATGTGGGATACCGGTGCTGCAAGTTCAATATGTCCCATTCTCTCACGGCGCACACTGGCCTTGGTCACCTCAACGCCGCAGCGGTCACAGACTACGCCTTTATAACGGATTTTCTTGTACTTTCCACAGTGACATTCCCAGTCCTTGCTCGGTCCGAAGATCTTTTCGCAGAACAGACCATCCTTTTCCGGCTTTAAGGTTCTGTAATTGATTGTTTCCGGCTTTTTTACCTCGCCCCTTGACCACTCACGGATTTTTTCCGGCGAAGCAAGACCGATCTTAATCTTATCATACGTGATTTCTTTCACGCTGTCATTTTCTATATCGTAGGACATTTATGGCAC
>CAJUCG010000012.1 GCA_910585065.1 uncultured Lachnospiraceae bacterium | reverse complement strand
TGATGTTTTCCGTCTTTTCCGGTATTCTTGGTCTGATTTTATCGTACTATCTTGATATGGCGGCGGGACCAATGATTGTTGTGGTCACCTCACTTTTGTTTTTTGTGACACTGGCAGTGCGACCGTCGGTAAAGGTTTGAAAAAACAATTATATTTATGTGGGAGGTATTCTATGAAAAAATCAAGAATTTATCTGCAAATCTTTACAAATTTAATTTTAACCATTGCCCTGGTATTTTTAGTTATCTTTGTGCTTCCTAAAGCATTACATTTTTTTCTGCCCTTTGTGATTGGTCTGATTATTTCCCTGATTGCAAATCCTTTAGTAAAATTTATGGAAAAGAGAATAAAGATCGTGCGCAAGCATGGTTCAGCAATTATTATTGTCTTCGTGCTTGCGGCAGTGATCGGGCTGCTCTATTTAGCGATCTCTCTGATTATACATGAGGCGGTTTCCCTGGTTAAAGATATCCCCAATATCGTGCAGGCAGTGACTTCGTTTTTTGATACGCTCTCAATGGAGCTTTCTGGGCTGATGATTAAACTTCCGGAGGGAATACAGAAAATGTTTGGTGATTTAAATACTACACTCACCGAATATATTACCGAATTTGTCAGTTCCATTAATTTGCCGACACTATCGGATGCGAGTGGCTATGTGAAGAATATTGCCAATTTTTTCCTTAAATTTGTTATTACCATTCTTGCCTCCTATTTTATCATTGCGGAGCAGGACAAGCTGCTTTTGACGCTTTCGCGGATTGTGCCGGAGTCGGTAAAAAATACCTGGCATTTGATCACTGATAATTTCCGCAATGCGGTTGGCGGTTATTTTAAGGCACAATTTAAAATTATGTGGATTATTACATTGATTTTATTTATCGTGTTTGAGATACTTCATGTAAATTATTCATTTCTGCTGGCAATCTTGATTGCATTCCTTGATCTTTTGCCAGTTTTTGGAACTGGTACAGTGCTAGGTCCATGGATTGTCGTTGATATTGTGAATGGCAATTACAAGCGCGCGATTGTGTTGGCACTGCTCTATGTTGGCTGTCTGTTAGTAAAGCAGCTTTTGCAGCCGAAAATGGTCGGCGACAGTATCGGTGTCAGCCCATTTGCCGCACTCTTTTTTATGTTTGTCGGCTATCAGGTTTCCGGCGTACTTGGGATGATTTTAGGAATTCCTGTCGGCATGGTACTGATCTCATTTTATCGGCTGGGGATGTTTGATCGGCTGATTCAGGGATTTAAAATTATTGCAGCTGATCTAAATGAATTCAGGAAATTTTAGGATCTCGGTCGGGGATTGTATTTTCACTGAAATAAAATGGTATAAGTATAGAAGGTTTAGGTTACAACATAATAAAAAATCGGAAAGGAGACAAAAAATGCAGGATGGTTTTTTAAAGGTGATGGCGGCAACGCCAGAGATCCGAGTAGCGGATTGTGAGTTCAACACAGAGAGGATAATTGGGGCATTGCAGGAGGCAGAGAGAGCGGGAGCGAAACTTTTAGTACTTCCAGAACTTTGCATTACTGGATATACCTGCGGCGATCTCTTCTTGCAAAATGTCCTTACGGAGGCAGCATTGACCGGCTTATCCCGCGTGCGGGAGGCAACAGTGGGAAAGGATACAGCAGTTGTTTTTACCCTTCCGTTTTTAAAGGACAGCAAACTTTACAATACAGCCGCCGTGGTACAGAATGGCAGGATTTTGGGTCTTGTGCCAAAGACACATCTGCCAAATTATTCTGAGTTCTATGAGGCGAGACATTTTGTGCCGGGAATAGGGCGGACAGAGTATCTCTCTGTCTTTGGCGAAGAAGTGCCATTTGGTACAAAATTATTATTTTGCTGTAAAAATATGGAAAATTTTATCTTTGGCGTGGAAATCTGTGAGGATCTCTGGGTCGCAAGTCCTCCTTCGGGTGCCTTGGCCTGTGCGGGTGCGCTGCTGATTGTCAATCCTTCCGCAAGTGATGAGACGACGGGAAAGGCGGAGTATCGCAGACAGTTAGTCAGCAGTCAGTCCGCGCGAACGGTCACTGCATATTTGTATGCGGATGCGGGAGAAGGAGAATCGACAACGGATCTGGTATTTGCCGCACATAATTTGATTGCGGAAAATGGGACGGTTCTGGCAGAAAGCAAGCGTTTTGAAAATGGGAGCGTAACAGCGGAGGTCGATCTGGAGAGACTTGCGGCGGAGCGGCGAAGAATGACAACGTACCGCGTGGACGCGGAGGGCTTTGAGAGAGTGTATTTTCAACTGCCATCTATTGAAAGAGAAGGGGTAAAGCAGATTGTTCTTACGCGCTCGGTGGATAAGGCCCCGTTTGTCCCTTCCAAGGAAGATGCGCGCGCCGCGCGCTGCCAGGAAATCATCTCTATCCAGGCGATGGGATTAAAAAAGCGTCTGATTCACACGGGGACAAAGCGAGCCATACTTGGAATTTCAGGCGGCTTGGACTCGACTCTGGCTCTGCTTGTCACCTGTCGCGCCTTTGAGCTTGCGGGACTTGACAAGGAAGGGATTCTCTCTGTGACTATGCCTTGCTTCGGCACGACTGGACGCACCTATGCCAACGCCTGTACATTGACTAAGGAGCTTGGAGCTACATTGTTCGAGAGAAATATAGAGGAGTCCGTGCGCCTGCATTTAAGCGAGATTGGGCATTCGCTCTCGGTGCATGATGTTACTTATGAAAATGCACAGGCAAGGGAGCGCACGCAGATCTTGATGGATATGGCAAATCAGTATAATGCGCTGGTGATCGGGACGGGTGATATGTCGGAACTCGCGCTCGGCTGGGCGACGTACAATGGTGATCATATGTCAATGTACGGGGTTAATGCCTCCGTTCCCAAAACGCTGGTGCGCTATCTTGTGGGGTATTTTGCAAAAGAGGCAGAGAATGAGGGGAAACTTTCACTTTCAAGGGTACTACTGGATATTTTGGATACCCCGGTCAGCCCCGAACTGCTTCCTCCTAAAAATGGCGAGATTGCGCAAAGGACAGAGGATATTGTAGGACCTTACGAACTGCATGATTTCTTTCTCTACTATGTGACGCGCTTCGGTTTTGCCCCAAGGAAAATTTGTCGTCTCGCGCTGCGCGCCTTTGAGGGGGAATATGATTTTGCTGCTATCTTAAAATGGCTTGGCACTTTTTATCGCCGGTTTTTCTCACAGCAGTTTAAGCGTTCCTGTCTGCCGGACGGACCAAAGGTGGGTTCAGTAGCCGTTTCGCCGCGCGGCGATCTGCGTATGCCAAGTGACGCGAGTGCGGCACTCTTTTTGGCACAGCTGGAGGAACTGGAAAAAAATGTAAATCATTGTTCCTAAAAGCGGTTATCGGATGATCAAAAGTACAAAAATCTGAAAGAAAAATAAAACTTTGCGGGAGGAAAAATGTCAGCACAAACCGGTTTTTTTATTGGCAATGTCCATATCGCAGGACCTCTTGTCCTAGGTCCTATGGCGGGGGTTACCGATCTGCCGTTCCGCCTTTTATGCAAAGAACAGGGTGCAGATCTGATTTACACGGAAATGGTGAGCGCGAAGGGAATTTACTACAACAATAAAAATACGGCGATCTTGCTTGAAACCCGCGAGGAGGAACGCCCGGTGGCACTGCAACTTTTTGGGGAAGATCCGCAAATTATGGCGGAGATGGCAAAGCGGTTAGAAGACCGCCCTTTTGATTTTTTGGATATCAATATGGGCTGTCCAGTGCCAAAGGTGGTAAATAACAGGGAGGGTTCCGCGCTGATGAAAAATCCGGGACGTGCCGGTGCAATTGTCTCAGCGATTGTGCGTGCGATAAAAAAACCTGTTACCGTAAAGATTCGGGCGGGGTTTGATGCCACACATATCAATGCGCCGGAGGTGGCAAGGGTTGTGCAGGAGAGCGGCGCGGCAGCCGTGGCGGTACACGCTAGGACGCGCGAAGCATATTATAGCGGGAGCGCGAACTGGCAGATTATCCGCGAGGTAAAAGAGGCAGTGCATATCCCCGTGATTGGCAACGGGGATGTAAAAACTGTGGAGGATGTGAGGCGGATAATGGAGGAAACAGGGTGCGATGCAGTTATGGTTGCGCGCGCACTTCAGGGAAACCCCTGGTTTTTCGCGCAGGCAAAGGAGTATCTTGCGACGGGAAAGTATCTTCCCCGCCCGGATTTAGAGCAAATAAAGAAAATGATTCTGCGCCATGCGCAGGCGGAGGTGGATTACAAGGGAGAGTTTATCGCTGTTCGTGAGATGCGCAAGCATATTGCATGGTATACGGCGGGCTGTCCGCATTCCGCAAAACTGCGCCAGGAGGCAAATGCGATTGCGACGATGGAAGATCTGAAAAAATTGCTTTCGAGACTCTCCTAAGAACTGCATGATATGGTAAAAATTTACAGAAAGTTTTCCGGCGGATTTTATGAATCAGGAAGATTTGTGGAATGATTTTTTGGCATTCTGCACAAAGATCTGTAAAAGGCGGAAAAATAGTTGATTTTTTATTGAAATTCGTATAATATATCTCATACAAAAACAAATGTCCGTGGAGGAAAAACATTCCGCAGAAGGAGAGGGAAATCAGATGAGCAAATTAAAAGTTGGTATTTTGGGCGCGACCGGCATGGTAGGACAACGGTTTATCGCACTGCTTGAGAACCATCCGTGGTTTGAGGTTGTAACCGTGGCAGCGAGCGCGAGAAGTGCGGGAAAGACCTATGAGGAGGCTGTGGGAGAACGCTGGAAGATGACGAGTCCGATGCCGGAGTCAGTAAAGAAATTGGTTGTTAAAAATGTATCCGATGTGGAGGAGGTTGCCGCGACGGTCGATTTTGTATTTAGTGCGGTGGATATGACCAAGGAGGAGATAAAGGCAATAGAGGAGGCCTACGCAAAGACCGAGACCCCTGTGGTTTCCAACAATAGTGCGCATCGGTGGACATCCGATGTGCCGATGGTTGTGCCGGAATTAAACCCGGAGCATTTGGCACTGCTTGAGACCCAGAAAAAACGCCTTGGCACAACGCGCGGTTTTATCGTGGTTAAGCCAAACTGTTCGATTCAGAGCTATACGCCAATGCTTGTGGCACTAAAGGAATTTGAGCCAAAGGAAGTGGTTGCGACTACCTATCAGGCGATTTCCGGTGCGGGAAAGACCTTTAAGGACTGGCCGGAGATGGTGGATAATGTGATCCCGTACATTGGCGGCGAGGAGGAAAAGAGCGAGCAGGAGCCGCTGCGCATTATGGGTAAAGTAGTGGACGGGAAGATTGAGAAGGCAGCACTTCCGGTGATTACCTGCCAGTGTCTGCGCGTGCCAGTATCCGACGGGCATATGGCGGCTGTATTTGTAAAATTTGGGAAAAAACCGACAAAGGAACAGATTTTAAAGGCGTGGAAAGAATTCAAAGGGCTTCCGCAGGAACTCGCGCTTCCGAGTGCGCCGGAGCAGTTCATCACCTATTTTGAGGAGGAGAACCGCCCGCAGACGAAGCTTGACCGCGACTCAGAAAAAGGTATGGGTGTATTTGCGGGGCGTTTGCGCGAGGATGCAGTCTATGATTACAAATTTGTGGGGCTTTCCCACAATACCAAGCGTGGTGCGGCGGGCGGCGCAGTGCTAATCGCAGAGCTGCTAAAGGCACAGGGACAGATTACCCCGAAAAAGTAATTTACTCAAACACATACCGCAAAAACTCGATCGCGAGTTCTTTATTTGGACCATTGACAATAATGCCGATTACCGGGCGGTCTTTGCTTTGCATGGACTGCCCGTATTTTTCCCAAAATGGCGTGTGATCGAGGTAGATGCCAAGAACATAATCCTCGCCTGCCGCCTCCTCAATCGGCTCATTTTCCTGGCGGATCTTTGAGATAAAAAAGCGGTCGGAGAGTTTTCCATAGAGGTCGCTTGGCAGCAGTTCAGTCAGGGAACTGATGGTGCCGTTAAACGCATAGGTTGTAAAGGAGCTTTCCGGCGCGATAATTATGTCGATCTCCTTTGCCATAACGTGGGTGGAAAATATGGTTGCAGCATTGAAATTTCCGGAGCCGGAAATCTGGTAGGTCGATCCGTCAAAGGAGACCACCTCATGTTCGCCAAGTGTGATATTCTTTGCCTCGACGAAATCTCTAGCCATCTCTTCTGTCACTTCATCCATAAAAAAATAGTCTACAAAGGCGACGTGTAGCAAATTTTTATCCTTCGGAGAGGTGACAGTGTAAATAAAATAAATCGCGAGGGCGATAATCAGAACACCCGCCAAAACCATTTTTAAATAGTACATCTTAAAATAATTGGCTTTGTCTCTAAATGTTTTCATCTCACTGAATTTCTGACGCTCGGATTTTTTTTCCCTCTTTTGATAGATGGAGGCATCATCTTTTAATGCCGTTTCCTTTTCTTTTGCATCACTATCTTTTAAGGTGACCATAAAAAACCTCATTTCTGTGCCGCCATTTTTGCGTGATTTAAGAACGCTTCGGGCGTTCTTGCCGCGCACAGGCAGCACAGATGGCGCGGCAAAATAATCGATTAAACTGTTAATAAATAGTTTAGCATAGATGTTGAGAGGAAAAAAGAGAAGAAATATAAAAACATTCTAAAAATTCAATGTTCTTGATGGTTGGCTCCATCTGCCCACACCGAATAATTATCTGTGGGCAGATACAGCGGAAATCTTTGAGACTCCCTATGGAAAAATCAGGGAAAACAGCGCGGCAAGTTCGTGTGGATCAATGCCAGTCTGCGAGGAAAATTTGGCGGTGATCTCCGAAAAGTCCAGGCTTTTTCGAAAGGAAGAAATTTCTTGCAGGCGGTAAATTTCCGAATAATCCGGTAAGGTGGGAAAGTCCGGAAGAGAATTTGCCGGCATAAATTCTAAAGTCAGCAAAGTCACTCCGCGCATATATGTGTGCAGGATGAGTTTTGGGAGGGACTGTTCCATGACAAAGCGAACCTGGAAATTTATGGAAGAAACGCGATCAAAAGAGAGATTGATCTTTCCGGTAAGTCCGCCTTCCTCCGCGCTGTAGCCAAATTGGGAGACGGAGAGAGCGATGGTGATGGGCTCACCAAAATCAAATAAAATAGTGAGATCCCCGCTTTTTCCTCCCCCCTTATCTGGAAGCAGAAGTCCAGTAAGCGAGAATAGTGTTTTTTCTCCGGAGAGCAGGTAAAATTCATGTCCAAGAATATCCCCTTTTTCATCGACATAGGCATGGATAAGCAGATCGGTCGGACGGTGCCCGGACCGCGCTTTTTCAATATTTAGTATTCGATCGAGAGAGAGGCGCAGATTAAGCCGCAGAGCGTGGACGGTGGAATCCGGCACCGGAAGCGGCGCGGTTTCTTTTGTGACTTCAGTGATCGCGTCAGGATAGGAGCGCGGGAAAAACGGATCGGAGGAGTTAGCGGGGATGGATTTCCATGCAGTAAAAAGCTTATTTAGATAATGGAAAAATAGGAAAAATGAATCCTCCTCCTCCGCAGAAAGAGCGAGTGCGGCACTTCCCGCCTGCGGACAGGAAATATAAAGCTTTTGGTTCTTTGCAGAGTGAAGAAAATCAAGCGAGGCGATCGGGGTATCCCCCATCTGTCCAGAAGCTTGAAACAGGGTATCTTCTCCACTTTTTTTATACGAAAAGAACAGGGCGGTATCAGGAAAATTGTTTTTTGCAGCAATTCCATATTGTTTTAACAGATCAAGGACAAGATGGTTTAGGGAGAGGGAGGCTTTTACGGCATAATATTGCCCTTTAAAAAAAGGTTCTGCAATTTTCTTTATATTTTCCCTCCATTCTTTTTCATATGCAGAAAGATATTTGCCCTCAACATAGGTCATATAAGTTTGTGGAGTTCCAAAACGCCGCAAAAGAAAATGCTTTATCCGGGGAACATTGACGGCAGCAATTCCTGCTGCAATAAAGAGAAAAAGAAAGGGGAACAATAAAAGAAGAACATGGCTGTTCTTTCGTCTATCAGTTTTTGATTCATGTTTTATTTTCTTAGAAGGGAATATAGGATTGTTCATAAAGAAATCCTTTCTTAAATATTTGTTTTGATATTATTTTATATTTTTGTATATCTTGGATAAGTATATCAGACTTTTATAGAGAGGACAAGATCAGGTTGAAAGAAAAAGCAATATTTGGTATAATCACAACAGGAAAATTTCCGGGGAGGTTTTTTATGGAGGCTTATACAGGATTTGCTAAGGTCTATGATATGTTTATGGACAATGTTCCATATAAGGAGTGGAGTCAGTATCTGATCGAACTTTTAAGGGAATATGGGGTGGGGGACGGGCTTGTCTGTGAACTTGGCTGCGGGACGGGATGCATTACGCGCAGGATGCGGGATGCGGGCTACGATATGATTGGGATTGATCTGTCGGAAGATATGTTAGAGATTGCGCGCAGACATGAAATGGCGGAGGATGCCACAGATCTTAAAAAGCCGATTCTTTATCTGAATCAGGATATGCGCGAATTTGAACTTTACGGCACCGTTGCAGCCGTGATCAGCCTATGCGACAGCATGAATTATATTACAGAGGAAGAGGAACTGCGAGAGGTATTTTGCCTTGTCAACAACTATCTTGATCCGGGCGGCATTTTTATTTTTGATATGAATACCATCCATAAATACCGCGATTTAATCGGCGATGCGACTATTGCGGAGAACCGCGAGGATTGCAGTCTTATCTGGGAGAATGCCTACGAGGAAGAAACAGGGTTAAACCGCTATGATATCACCATCTATAAGAGGGTGGAAGAATCGCCGAAAGAATTGTATGAGCGCGTTGAGGAGACACATTTGCAGCGGGCATATCACCCCGAAACCATTGTGCGCCTGCTTTTGGAGGCGGGATTGGAATTTGTGGCGATGTACGAGGCGGGAACACACCGGGAAGCGGCAGAGGAGACCGAACGCATCTATTTTATTGCAAGGGAGGGACATCAGGAAGGCAAACTGTATATCAGATAGGGGGCTGATATGCCTCCTGTGTTCCTGAATAAAATTGAAATGGAGGATACAAAAATGGCAGAAGATTATATGGTGCGCGCGACGGCAGCACTTGATGCGGTGCGCGCGTTTGCGGTAACAACAAGAGAACTTACCGAAACGGCGCGAAAAGTGCATAATACCAGCCCGGTTGCAACGGCGGCACTTGGCAGGCTGATGGCAGCGGGGTTAATGATGGGCAACATGATGAAGGGGGAAGACGATCTTTTAACATTGAAAATGGCGGGGGATGGACCGATGCGCGGTGTTTTAGTAACCGCGAATTCCCATGCCGAGGTAAAGGGGTATGTCTATGAGCCAGGTGTGCTTCTTCCGGCGAATGCACAAAAAAAATTGGATGTCGGTGGAGCTATTGGCAGGGGGACGCTCTACGTAATGAAAGATCTGGGACTAAAGGATCCTTATGTTGGGCAGACCGAACTGATCTCCGGGGAAATTGCCGAAGATTTAACCTACTATTTCGCGGCTTCCGAGCAGGTGCCTTCCGCTGTGGCACTTGGTGTGCTGATGAATGGGGATAATACGGTGCGCTGCGCAGGCGGACTTATTATTCAGCTTATGCCATTTGCATCGGAGGAAATTATTGCAAAACTGGAGGAGAGATTAGCAAAACTACAGTCCGTCACCTCGCTTCTTGACCGGGGAATGACCCCGGAAGAAATTCTCTTTGAATTGCTAGGAGATATGGGGGTAACCGTCCATGAGCGGCAGCCGGTTTTCTATCGCTGTAATTGCAGCAGGGAGCGCGTGGCACGGGCAATTTTAAGTATTGGAAAAGAGGATCTTTCGCAGATGCTTGCGGACGGCGAACCGATCGAGGCGGGCTGCCAGTTCTGCAATAAAAAATATCGCTTTGAGACGGATGAGATAAGAAAGATGTTAATGGGGGCGTAAACGCGGAGATTTTTGTGCTGGAAAGGAGAAGATTATGGCAGGAGAACGTATTTCCTATCGTATTGGGAGAAGTGGTTTTCGGGATTTTGAAACTGGAAATAAAAGGGAATGGCTTTTATCCAACGGGATCGGTGGCTATGCAAACAGTACTGTACATGGCAATAGCAGCAGAATATTTTCCTCATATTTAATTGCCTCTTTGCACCCGCCCGTTGATCGGGTGCTGGTACTTGCAAAGACGCACGAAGAATTTATTTTTTATCGGGAGCAGGAGGATAGTGAGGCAGCGAGAAAAGAATTGCTTGCACCGGAACGTTTTGTAAGTGCGGAGGCTTCCACGGAGGGAGTAAAGGTGGTGCGAAGGGATCTTGCAACAGCGCAGTACCCGGGATATCTGCGCGAGGGATACCACTATCAGACAGGGTTTAATTTTGATTTCTGGCCGGAGTACCACTATTTTTCTGACGGCATTAAGATGAGCAAACGGATCGCGCTGACCTACGGAAAGAATGAGACAGTGATCTCTTACACACTGGAAAACCGCAGTGGGAGGGAGGCTGTGTTTTCGGTTACACCGCTCTTTAATTTCCGACCGTTTGGCGAGGTGAGCGAGAAAAATTCTCTTGATTTTTCGGTGCAGTGTTCGGGAAGGGAAATTTTGCTTACGCCGCGCGCAGCGGGGGAATATCAGATCCACTTTGCTGCCTCGGAGGGTGATCTTCATGATCGGAGGGAGCGTAAAACCTCCATGGCAACACCGAACTATCTGATTGAGGAAAATCAATTATATTGTGTGGATATGCAAAATGGATTCACCGGCGTGGATCATCATTTTACACCGTATGAGCTTCATGTCTGTTTAGAACCGGGGGAAAGAAAAGAGATTGGGTTAGTCTGTGAACTGCTTGGAGGAGAGGAATCAAAGAATCAGGAATACGGGCAGGAAAAAAATCTTCTTGATTATGTAAAGCGGGTATTTGAGGAGGCAGCTCTGCGCGCGGAAGGACTTTTGGAGAGGGCGGGCAGTGCGGACGCACTGACTGGACGGCTGGTGCTTTCCGCCGATCATTTTCTTGTGCGGCGCGCATCCACTGGATATATGACCATTCTTGCGGGTTATCCCTGGTTTGCTGACTGGGGGCGGGATACGATGATTGCCTTTACTGGTTTGACGCTTGCGACTGGGCGTTTTGAGGAGGCGCGCGAAGTGCTGCTTTCCTTTGCAAAATATGTCAGCCGGGGGATGATTCCAAATGTTTTCCCGAATCACGCCAAGGAGGAGCCAATGTACAATACCATTGACGCTTCGCTCTGGTATTTTTATGCTGTATATAAATATTTGCAATATACCACAGGACTTCCTTGTTATCGGGCAGAAGAAAAATTATCCGACAACAAACTTGCAGCCGAACTTTTGGAGGAGGAAATTTTTATCCGCGATAAAATTTATCCGGTGCTTTGTGAAATTTTTGAAAGCTACCAGAAAGGGACGGCACGCTATGGGATTCATATGGAGGAAGATGGGCTGATTGCAGGCGGCGGCGGTCTAGACCAGCTGACCTGGATGGATGTGCGCGTGGGGGATATTGTGGTCACACCGCGCCATGGAAAAGCGGTGGAGATCAATGCCCTGTGGTACAATGCTATCCGCTGTATGCACCTGTTTAAAAAGCGTTTTTTTGCGGAGAATGAATTGGGAAATGCACCGGGGGGCGAGGAGCTTGACACGCTTTCTAAACGGGTGTGCCAATCCTTTGTGGAAAAATTTTGGAATCCTGCGCTGGGATGCCTGTATGATACTGTGGGGGAGAAAGGCAGGGACGCAAGTATTCGACCAAATCAGATTTTTGCGGTTTCCCTTCCCTTTTCTATGCTTCCAGCGGAAAAGGAAAAAAGTATCGTGTGTGTTGTGTATGAGAATCTTTATACCCCTTATGGGCTGCGCAGTCTTGCGCCGGGGGAGAGCGGATACCACAAAAAGTACAGCGGACGGCTGATTGAGCGCGATCTGGCTTACCATATGGGAACCACATGGGGATATCTTGCAGGTGCTTTCTTTGATGCGTGGGCAAAAACCATGGGGCAGAGCGAACAGGAAAAAGATCAGCTTAACCAAATGATTGAGAGTTTTGCCGATCATATGGCGGATGGATGTCTGGGAGGAATTGCAGAGATATTTGACGGGGATTTCGCGTGTGAGAGCAGAGGATGCTACACCCAGGCGTGGAGTGTGGCAGAAGTACTGCGCGCGCGGCGTGAACTGCTGAAAAAGTAAAGATTATATATTAAACCATTGTTTGTACTGTCTCGAAACATCCCGCAATTTGTTTCTGCTGCGTTGGATGTTTCGAGACAGTATATCAGATGTGGGATGACTTTTGTCTTTGCAGGCGGTGAGCTGCTTATCCGTATCCGTGGCGGGATTCAGTCCCCCATCTGATCAGGCGCGCCGAATTTGATCATTCAAGTTTTGTTCTTTATTCTTCATGATTTTTCTCATATTTTGGGCGGATCTCCTCGGCAAGTGAGGTGAGTAAAAACATTGCGTCCGCTTTCAGTCCCGGATTTGCATAGAAACCTAAATCTGCATAGTCGGAAGCTTTTTTGGAGAAGGTAAAAGCGGAGGGGAGATCGCCGGATTGTCTACAAATTTTGGCCTGCTCGTAAAAAGCGCGGGCGAGAAAAGCCTGCTTTTCGTCATAGAGGGGATCTGTACTTTTTGTCCCGGTAAGCCAGTCGGTTAATTCGCGGTATTTTTCTTTGTAAAACCATTCTTTCATCTGGAAAAGTTCGGAGCAAGCAAAATGATCCGGAAGGGGGAGCTTCTCCTCCGGGGCGATATCCGGCTCGTCCGCCATCAAGACGGCAAGGGGGATACCAAGAACGGACGAGAGATAAGCTAATGTTTTCATTGAGGGAAGCGCGGAGCCGCTTTCAATTTGGCTGAGCATATTCCGGGTAATGAAATCGCCGACCACTTCCGCCTGCGTCATTTTTTTGGCAAGCCGGGCCTCTTTAATGCGTTGTCCAATGATATGTGCGTCCATAATTGCCTCCATATAGCGACCGCTTTGATACAAAAAATTCATTTTGCGTAAATACGATTTACATAATCATACCACAATTACAAAGAAAATCAAGCTATTTTTTCTCTATTTTACAAAAAGATAACAAAAAGATTAGAAAAAACTAAATTTTCTTTAATTTTCTTGACAAGATAACAAGATAATGGTATGATGATGGTAAATAAAATTTACGTGAAAGGAGTGGTAGATATGTATGCATGGTGGGAAAGTTTATCCGGGGTGCTTCGTGTACTGTATGTAATTGCGATTCCTTCGACCTTGCTTTTGATTGTTCAGACAGTGATGATTGTTTTGGGCTTCGGAGAGCATGGTGCGGACGCAAATCCATCCGATACATCGGGGATCGATTTTGATGTGGATGCAAAGATGAGTGTGGACGGCGGCGATCTTTCCATCGATGATGTTGATTTTAGCGCGGACGGGGATGGCAATGTAAATTCTGATTTTGGTACACTGCGGCTCTTTACCCTGCAGGGCATTATCGCATTCTTAACGACCTTTTCCTGGATCTCGATCTGCTTTGTCAGGGGTGGGATGCAGCTTGCACCATCTTTATTTCTCGGCATTTTAGCGGGTGCGATAATGATGTACGCGGTTGCGAAACTCTTGCAGGCTTCCAGCAAACTGACAGAAAATGGAACTTTCCGCATTAAGAGTACAATCGGGGAATCAGCACTTGTCTATGTTACCATCCCTGAAAAAGGGGAGAACGGCGGCAAGGTAACACTTACGATGGAGAGCGGTTTTGTGGAACTCTCCGCCGTCACAGAGAGCGATATGCCCATTCCGGCGGGGATGACTGTGCGCATTACCGATGTGGTGGGGGACACCGTGGTAGTGGAGAAAGTGTGAAAAAGCTTCAAGTGTGAAAAAACTTCACACGAAAGAACTGCAAAAAGAAGTGATTCTTCTCATAAATCGTTTGTGTATGAAAAAAAAGCGGGGAAACCCGTTTATAGCTCCGCGTATTTTGCGCTGTCTGGCGCGGGGCTAAGAAAAAAGGTGGCGCAGAAAAGAGGGTTGTTCAATGTCAATGGAAGTGCTTATTACTGTATGTGTTGTTGTTCTGGTGCTGTTTGCTGCCATCGCGGGAATTTTGTCGCGCTACCGTAAATGTCCGTCGGATAAAGTTATGGTAATTTATGGTAAAGTCGGCACGGATAAGGATGGGCAGGCGCGCAGTGCGAAATGTATCCACGGCGGCGCAGCGTTCGTAGTGCCAGTGCTTCAGTCATTCCAGTATCTGGATTTGACCCCAATCTCGATCAATGTCGATCTGCGCAATGCCCTGTCAAAGCAGAATATCCGTGTGGATGTGCCGTCCCGTTTTACTGTCGGGATCTCGACGGAGCCGGGGATTATGCAGAATGCAGCGGAGCGTCTGCTGGGGCTGAAATTAAATGAGATTCAGGAGTTGGCGAAGGATATTATTTTTGGTCAGCTGCGCCTTGTTATCGCGACGATGGATATTGAGGAGATCAATACTGACCGTGATAAGTTCCTGCTCGCCGTCTCGAAAAACGTGGAAATTGAGCTGAAGAAAATTGGTCTTCGGCTGATCAATGTAAACGTAACAGATATTACAGATGAGTCCGGTTATATTGAGGCACTCGGCAAGGAGGCAGCAGCGAAGGCGATCAACGACGCAAAGAAAAATGTGGCGGAGAAAGATCGCGATGGTGAGATTGGTCAGGCTCTTGCCCAGAAAGATCAGCGTATCCAGGTGGCAGCAGCGAACGCGAGTGCTATCCAGGGCGAGAATGACGCAAAGATCGAAGTCGCACAGTCCGAGGCGAACCGCCGTGAGAAAGAGGCGGACGCGCTTCGCATTGCGACAGCAGCTGAGGCGGTACAGGCGGCGCGCGCAAAGCAGGAAGCTTATGTGGCACAGCAGGAAGCAGAAAATACTCGTGCGCAGCTTGAGAAGGCAACGCAGCAGGCGGATGTTATTGTAAGGGCACAGATTGAGAAGGAGAAGGCAGAGATTGCAGCTGAGGCGGAAGCGGAAGTAATGCGGCGCAGGGCACGAGGCGAGGCGGATGCAATCTATGCGAAGATGGAAGCGCAGGCAAAGGGTGCGCAGGAGATCTTAGAGAAGCAAGCGGAAGGAATGAAGAGACTTGTCGAAGCAGCGGGCGGCGAAGCTGGCGATGCAGTGAAGCTAATTGTTGCGGATAAGCTTGAAGAATTGATGAAGATCCAGGTGGATGCTATCAAGGGCGTTAAGATCGATAAAGTTACTGTTTGGGATGGCGGAAGCAAGGGCGACGGAAAGACTGCAACGGCGGATTTTCTCTCCGGGATGATGAAGTCCGTTCCCCCGTTAAATGAACTGTTTAAGCAGGCTGGAATGGAGCTGCCAGGACTTTTGGGAAAAGAGGCGGTCGGGGAAGTGATAGAAAAACAGGAGTAGATATCAGGAAAAACAGGGGGAAGCAGTAATAAAACTGCTCCCTCCTGTTATCTAATCGAGAAGTATAAGGCGGCGTAGGCGAAAATAATCAATAAAAGACGGGAGGAAGATAATGGCAGACCGACCTGCATTTTTTATTCGTCAGGGAAAAGTTGTTAGTGAAATATATTCGTTTGAATGGTTTTCTGGTTTTGCAGTATCTCAAAAGCAAAAATCTATAGAAAGTCTGCACAATGCGATATTAAAAGCAGATATAAATGCCAGACCATTGGAGGTCAGCACTAAGAGCAAGGAAGCAATTGGAGTGAATTTAAGTGCATTTAATCTCAAGTTAAACAACTATCCCCTTGAAAATATTTTTCAGAGTGCTAAAATTTTTGAGAATGGGGGTCCTTATCTTGATTTGCTGGACGTTTTACCGAAAGAAGCCAAGAGGGATGAAAGATTACGTTATTCTGGAGATTTAAGGGCATTCCGCTATCAAAATGAGGATTTTCCTTTAATCCCCAAAACGGCATTCTATGATTTTATCTATATTTCCGCTGTAAAAGAATCATTTGCGGCAGATGAAATCAATGTAATTTCAAGTTATAATTATTTTACCGATATTGAATTTAATCCTGCAAAAAGTATTAATACTCAGGCGAGAACTACAGCGTTGATTAAGCTGATTTTAGATGAGTATGGATATTTACCAGATTTTGGGAAAAAAGATTTTTTACAATATCACAGAGAGCATATTACTTATTCTCTCTGAAATTTAAACTGCAGCGGCAATTTTCATCCATGCCGCAGCAGTTTAAGTTTCTTTTCTTTTTCTATTGCCTTTAAACATCTTTTAATATCATCTTACAAAGTCTTATTAGTTTCACTAATGAAGAAGATTCGTAAGATTTATTTTCATTTTTCATCAAAACGTGATATGATATCAATATAACAAAGAAGCAGGCAAACTCAAATCCCAAAAACAGCAAGTGTCCGAACAGTACCCGGAGGGATTTATGGGAGCCTGCGAGCGGAAATTTCTTTCTCAGGTCTTGGACACGGGAAAGAAGTTTACGAAACTCTAAATAAGAAAGGATATCAACATGGGAAATGTCAAAAGAATCTATGTGGAAAAGAAAGCACCCTACGCGGTGCGCGCGAAGGAGCTAAAGAGCGAACTTCGCAGCTATCTCGGCTTAAAGGGGTTAGAAGAGGTGCGTGTTTTCATTCGCTATGATATTGAAAATATCAGTGAGGATACTTACCAGAAGGCACTTGGCACAATTTTTTCTGAGCCGCCAGTGGATATTTTATATGAGGAAAATTTTCCGGCAGAAGAAAATACTATGGGGGAAAGCACCCATATCTTTTCTGTGGAATATCTTCCAGGGCAGTTTGACCAGCGCGCAGATTCCGCAGAACAGTGTGTCAAGCTGCTGAATGAGACAGAGGAGCCAGTGATCAGATCTGCAACCACCTATATTCTGAGGGGTCAGATTTCCGATGAGGATTTTGCGCGCGTTAAGGAGTACTGCATTAATCCTGTGGATTCCCGCGAAACGGATGAGAAAAAGCCAGACACCCTGGTTGCAATATTTGACACACCGGAAGACGTAAAAATCTTTGATGGTTTTAAAGATATGCCGGAGGGAGAATTAAAAGCTCTGTACGATTCCTTAAATCTTGCTATGACCTTTAAAGATTTCCTGCACATTCAGAATTATTTTAAGGGCGAGGAGCATCGTGATCCATCCATGACAGAAATTCGTGTACTCGATACTTACTGGTCCGATCACTGCCGCCACACAACATTCCTTACGGAGCTGACCGATGTGAAATTTGAGGACGGCTATTACCGCAAGCCGATCGAGGATTCTTTCCTGCGCTATAAGGCTGACCGTGAAGTCCTTTATAAAGGAAGGGATGACAAATATATTTCGCTGATGGATATCGCGCTGCTGGCAATGAAAAAATTGCGCGCTGAGGGAAAACTTGACGATATGGAAGTTTCAGATGAGATCAATGCCTGCTCCATTGTAGTTCCAGTGGAAATTGACGGTGTGACCGAGGAATGGCTGGTGTTTTTTAAGAATGAAACGCATAATCACCCGACGGAGATCGAGCCGTTCGGCGGCGCGGCAACCTGCCTTGGCGGTGCGATCCGCGACCCGCTTTCCGGGCGCGGCTACGTGTATCAGGCAATGCGTGTGACGGGTGCGGCAGACCCGACGGTTTCCTTAAAGGACACGCTCTCCGGCAAACTTGCGCAGCGCAAGATTGTAACGGGTGCGGCAAAGGGGTATAGTTCCTACGGCAACCAGATCGGGTTGGCGACGGGGCTTGTCGATGAGGTCTACCATCCAAATTATGTGGCAAAGCGGATGGAGATCGGCGCGGTGATGGGTGCTGCCCCGCGCAGAAACGTGATCCGCGAGAATTCTGATCCGGGTGATATCATTATTTTAATGGGTGGGCGCACGGGAAGGGATGGCTGCGGCGGCGCGACAGGTTCGTCCAAGGCGCACACCACCGAGTCCATCCATGTATGCGGCGCGGAAGTGCAAAAAGGGAATGCGCCGACAGAGCGGAAATTACAGAGATTATTCCGGCGCGAGGAAGTAGCACATTTAATTAAGAAGTGCAACGATTTCGGCGCGGGCGGTGTATCGGTTGCGATCGGTGAGCTGGCAGACGGGCTGCGTGTGCAGCTTGATAAAGTGCCAAAGAAATATGCGGGGCTTGACGGGACAGAGCTTGCGATCTCCGAGTCGCAGGAGCGCATGGCAATTGTGGTAGATCCGAAGGATGTGGAGGCAATGCTTGCCTTTGCCAAAGAGGAAAATCTTGAGGCAGTAGTAGTCGCCGAGGTAACAAAGGAGCCACGCCTTGTGCTTGTCTGGAGGGATAAAGAGATCGTCAATATTTCCCGCGCATTCCTAGATACGAACGGTGCGCACCAGGAGGCGAAGGCGGTCGTTACCATGCCGGACGAGGGTGCGGATTATTTTAAGACCGGGGCGGCATATGAAGCAGCATCGGTGAGGAAACTGCGCGAGGCATCTGTGGCAGAGGGTGCGGCACTTGGTTTGGATCATGCTTTTGGGGAAGCTTCATCCGAAAGTGCTTTGAAAGAGAACAGCTTTGATCTGAAATCCACCTGGCTTTCGATGCTTTCCGATCTGAACATATGTTCGAAAAAAGGACTTGTCGAGATGTTTGACTCCTCGATCGGCGCGGCAACTGTGACAATGCCTTACGGCGGAAAGTATCAGATGACTCCGATCCAGACAATGGTGGCAAAGCTTCCGGTACTTTCCGAAGCCTGTGATACGGTAACAATGATGAGCTACGGGTACGATCCATATCTGTCAAGCTGGAGTCCGTATCACGGTGCGATGTATGCTGTAGTTTCTTCCGTCGCAAAGATTGTAGCGGCGGGTGGGGATTTTACAAAGATTCGCTTTACCTTCCAAGAATATTTTCGCCGTCTTGGCAGCGATCCGAAACATTGGGGCGAGCCGCTCTCTGCACTTTTGGGCGCGTATGAGGCACAGCTTCGCTTTGGGCTGCCGTCCATCGGCGGCAAGGATAGTATGTCCGGAAGCTTTAACGAGATCAATGTGCCGCCAACTTTAGTTTCTTTTGCGGTGGATATCGCAAAGAGCAGCGATGTGGTAACGCCAGAGTTAAAGAAGGCGGGCAATGCGCTGGTGCGCTTTACTATCAAGAAGGATGAGTACGGTCTGCCGAAATTTGATCAGATGATGGAACTGTACGGGAAGATTACAAAATTGATGCGTGAGGGAGTGATTGTATCTGCCTACGCACTTGGCGCGAAGGGAATTGCGGAGGCGGTAAGCAAGATGGCATTTGGAAACCGGCTGGGTGCCAAACTTTGCAATGAGCGCGATCCGAAGAGTTATTTTCTTCCAGAATATGGAAATCTCATCGCTGAGGTAGCAAGGGAAGATATAGAGAAGATTGAGGCGGCAGGTGTGCCATTCGACTGGTTTGGCGTGGTAAGCGAGGCAGCAGAATTTAAGGTTGGCGATGTTATTGTGCCGATGAGCGAAGCACTCTTTTCCTGGGAAAATACATTGGAGAAAGTATTCCCGATGCATTCCGGCGCGGTGGACGAAGGACAAACCTTTGAGGCGAAATTATTTGATGCAAAGACAATTTATACGGCAAAAAACCGTGTGGCAAAACCGCGTGTCTTTATCCCAGTCTTTCCGGGCACAAACTGCGAGTATGACACGCAAAAGGCGTTTGAGCGCGCAGGGGCTATAGTAAATACTATTGTGTTTAAGAACCTCAATGAGCAGTGTATCCGCGAATCTGTGGAGGCATTTGAAAAGGCGATCCAAAAGGCACAGATCTTAATGTTCCCAGGTGGATTCTCCGCGGGCGATGAGCCGGACGGCTCCGGCAAATTTATTGCCACAGCATTTCGCAATGCGCGCATTGCGGACGCGGTCAATGATCTGCTAAAGCAAAAGGATGGTCTGGTGCTTGGCATCTGCAACGGCTTCCAGGCACTGATTAAGCTGGGGTTAGTGCCTTACGGTGAGATTAGAGGGCAGCAGGAAGATTCGCCGACACTTACAACAAACAATATCGGCAGACATATTTCAAAATCCGTTTATACCAAGGTGGTGACAAACCGATCGCCATGGCTGATGAAGGCGGAGCTTGGCGGAATCTACTCTATTCCCGCTTCGCACGGCGAGGGAAGATTTGTTGCAAGCGAGGAATGGATTAGGAAGCTTGCGGCAAATGGGCAGATTGCAACGCAGTATGTAGATCTTTTGGGAAATCCGACAATGGAAGAGGCATTTAACCCGAATGGATCGTATTTTGCGATCGAGGGAATTACAAGCCCGGATGGAAGAGTGCTTGGCAAGATGGCTCATTCCGAGCGCAGAGGTACTTCTGTTGCGGTAAATATTTTTGGGGAGCAGAACCAATATATTTTTGAATCCGGTGTGGCATATTTTGCCGGATAAATCTAAATGGGGCTGTCCGCTGTAAAATGTATTTTATGGCGGGCAGTCCCATTTTTTTGCATTAAAGTAAAAAAAGTGTAGAAAAATGTATTTTTATAGAAATAAAACTGGGGATTTTAGGAAATCGATAGTTTTTTGAAATTTCTCTTGCTTTCTTCGTTCAATCGGTGTAGAATATTAGTCGGGAATTTTGTAATATTATCGTAACATTTTGGTTCACAATTTCGAAATAATTTTAGATGATTGGGAATAAAAGCCGATTAAGGCGGCGGGCGATAGGCAAGAAATGGAGGAAATTCATGCAGAAAAGGAAAAAGGCAAGAGTAATTTCGACAGCGATGGCGGCGGTAGTTTTGATTGGTGTTTGTTCGGATTTTCGTTTAAGTTTTACGGGCGATAAGAATGCAGCACAGGAAAACATTCTGGATATCGCGGCGACGGGAGCTATTACATATGCAAGTGAATCAGGGGGAGCGATAGAGAAAAGCTGTTTGGTATCCGCAATGATTGAGGGCAGCAGCCTTATGCGGGGAGTATCAACCGGGGGAAGCGAACCTCTTTATGCAAGTCTTTTTGCAATGCAGGAGGGAGCAAATGATATTGGTGAACAATTTGGGGGGACATTAGATAATATTACTGGTAGCGCGGTGGAAGGAAATAAGCCGGAAGAGCCAGACAATGGAAGTCCGGAAGATGGCACATTGCCGGGAGAGCCAGACAATGGAAATCCGGAAGATGGCACATTGCCGGGAGAACCAAACAATGGAAGTCCGGAAGATGGCACATTGCCGGGAGAGCCAAACAATGGAAGTCCGGAAGATGGCACATTGCCGAGAGAGCCAGACAATGGAAATCCGGAAGATGGCACATTACCGGGAGAGCCGGACAATGGAAATCCGGAAGATGGTACATTGCCGGGAGAGCCAGGCAATGGAAATCCAGGAGATGGACAGGGTATGGATACGCATCCAGGCGAAGTGCCGGATTCTTTTTCGCCAGAGGATGGCGATCCTTCTCTCCCAATTGATATTGCTGGGAATCATGGAACGACGGGTTCGGACGACAATCTCTATCTGCCGGGGGAAGGTGAACAGGCAATTGACGAGGAGCCAGCTCCAGAATTTTACGTACAGGGTGTCTCGCACAGTTCCGTTGCCGATATCCAGCAGCGTTTGATGGATCTTGGATTTATGGATTACTCGGAACCAACGATGTATTATGGCTCTATCACAGCCAAGGCGGTGGAGATGTTCCAGCGTCAGCATGAATTAAAGCAGGACGGGATTATTGGTCCGGAGACCATAACTCTTTTGTTTTCTGAGGACGCGAAGTATTACCTTGCAAAAGCGGGGATGGACGGCGATGATATCAAGAGGATTCAGCGCAGACTTTACGAGATGGGCTATCTTGCAAAAGCTGAGTATGTCACAGGGCATTTTGGCGATGTGACCGAGGAAGCAGTTAAACAGATGCAGCAAAATAATGGTCTTTTGGCGGATGGTAAAGTGGGACATGATACAATGGAAATGCTTTACAGCGAGACCGCAAAAGCAAATATTGTTTCCTACGGGGATAAGAGCGATGTGGTGCTTGCGTGCCAGGAGCGTTTAAAGACGCTCGGCTATCTTACCACAAAACCGGACGGGCAGTACGGCAATGATACGGTGGCGGCAGTTAAGCAGTTCCAGTCCAGAAATGACTTGGTAGTGGACGGTTTCTTAGGACCGACAACAATGCAGGTATTAAATAGTTCAAATGCAGTGGCAAATGGCATGATGATCGGTGAGAGCGGCGATACGGTAAAACGCGTTCAGGAACTTCTCGCAAAATATGGCTATATGTCCTCCTCAAACTGCACGGGGTATTTTGGCGAGGTGACGGAGGAAGCGGTAAAAGCCTTCCAGAAAAAGAATGGTCTGACGGCGGACGGAAATGTTGGTATGAAGACCATGGCAAAGCTTACAGGAAATGATGTGGTAAAGGCAAATGGCGGCGGAACAGGAAGCAGTTCAGGAAAGAGCAGCAGTTCTTCTTCAAGCAATAAAAATAATTCCTCTTCCTCGTCAAATTCAAGCAGTTCTTCCTCTTCGGTAAGTACGGGGAGCGCGAGTGTATCCGCACTGCTTAAAGCGGCAAAATCAAAGCTTGGCAAGCCTTATGTCTACGGTGCGAAGGGACCGAATGCCTTTGACTGCTCCGGCTATGTTTACTGGTGCTTAAACCAGGTTGGCATTAAGCAGAGTTATGTGACTTCCTACGGCTGGCGCACAATTGGAAAATACCAGAAAATCACAAGTTTTTCCAAGATCAAAGCGGGAGATATCGTTGTGGTAAGGGGACATGTCGGGATCGCGGCAGGAGGCGGCATGGTATATGATGCTTCCTCAAGTAGCGGCAAGATTGTATATCGTTCCCTTGGCGCGTGGTGGAGAAATAATTTTATCTGTGCGTGGAGAATTTTCTAATAAAGTAAAAAAAGGGATGTTCAAAATAATTTTGAACATCCCTTCTTTGTTTATGTTTATCTCATTTTTGAAAAAGTCTTTACCATCCCCCCGACCAGACTCCACTGACGTTTCATATAAAGAAGAAGTGTTTTTGTATCTTTTTGGTAGGAGGCAAGGACAGACAACGGTTCTGTTTCGTGCTGTAAAATTGCATTTGCCGCACAAAAGGCACTCTCCATTGCGGCGGAAATCCCCTCGCCCATCGGGTTTAAGAAGCTTGCAATTTCCCCAATGAAAAGTACGCGCCCCATCCCATAATCAATGGCACATCCAGGGTTTATCTGCGGCATTAGCCAGCGATCTTTTTTTATCTGGGCATCGATCTTAAGCCCATGATTACTTTCCATATAATGTAAAAATTGTTTGTAATAATACTTTTCTTTCTCTTTACTTTTTACGGAAACGCCGAGTACTAACTGGTTATCTTTGACATTGAACCAAGCATCATACTCGGATAATTCTGGCTGTAAATACGCGTAAAAATAATGGGGATCAAGGGAGATCCTTCCCTGATTAAAAGTCTGAAATGTGGTGATGCAATCCGGTTTTATGCCGGTCAACTGCCGTTTTAATATGCCGATCACCCCCTCACCGTCGATAACATAGCGCGCATATTCTGTGTGAGTGCGCCCGTCCGCCCCGCGAAAAAGGATAGTGACCATATCAGAACCATCCTCTAAAACGCAGGAGATAGCCGTTTGCTCTTCTTGTAGGATAGCCCCTGCTGTCTCTGCTTTTTTAGCGATCCAGGCATCAAATAAGCTTCTCCACACATTGAGCCCAGGCTGTTCAAACAAAAAGGTTCGCCCAGTGTCGTCGGTAAAAACCATCCCGCGATTTTCGGCGGGAGAGCAGGTGACGGATTCGGGCACAGGCTCGCCAAAATAGCGTTCTACCAGATCAAGACTTTTCTTTATTAGTTGTCCTGAACAGGATTTATAGCGCGGCAGTTTAAATTTTTCGGCGAGAAGAACTTTTCTTCCATTTTCTGCCAAAATCTTTGCGGCGGTGGCTCCAGCAGGTCCCGCGCCGACTACGATAACCTCGTACATGGAAATATCTCCTTTTTTTATCCTATGTTCTTTGAACATGGTGCCTCCGGCGGATGCGCACAGTTCACAAAAGTAATTGTCCTCCCGTTGGTCGGACGTGAACTGGCGCAGGTATAATGCCTGTCGACATTATACCATATCCTTGATCCGGGGACAAAAAATGAAATAGAGAGAATAAGAGAGAATACGGGAGATTAAATGAGGATATAACAAAAATACTGGAAAAAGAAAACAAATGGAAACAAATAGCAAGTTGCATTTTCGACTACTTTTCACTAATATATAGGGTAATGATTAGCACTCGATATCGTTGAGTGCTAATAACGACAAAAAATGAGCCACAAGGCAAGGTTAAAGGAGGAATTCATTATGAAGTTAGTACCGTTAGGTGATAAGGTTGTATTAAAGCAGCTGGTAGCGGAAGAGACGACAAAATCCGGTATTGTGCTGCCGGGACAGGCAAAGGAAAAGCCACAGCAGGCGGAGGTAGTTGCTGTTGGACCTGGCGGTGTGGTGGACGGCAAGGAAGTCACGATGCAGGTAAAGGTTGGCGACAAAGTTATCTTCTCGAAATATTCCGGCACGGAAGTAAAGCTTGGCGAGGAAGAGTATATCGTTGTAAAGCAGAATGATATCGTAGCGATTGTAGAGGAGTAATTTTAAGGTAAGACCGCTTGAAAATGCGAAGAGCAGCATGGTCAATAAAATGATAAATGGAGGAAATCAATCATGGCGAAGGAAATTAAATATGGCGCAGAGGCTAGAGGCGCGCTGGAGTCCGGTGTAAATAAGCTTGCAAATACAGTAAAGGTCACGCTTGGTCCTAAGGGAAGAAACGTTGTCCTTGACAAGTCGTTTGGCGCACCGCTTATCACAAATGATGGCGTGACGATCGCGAAGGAGATCGATCTTGAGGACGCATTTGAAAATATGGGCGCGCAGCTAGTTAAGGAAGTGGCGACAAAGACCAATGACGTGGCGGGCGATGGCACGACTACCGCGACCGTTTTAGCGCAGGCGATGATCAACGAGGGAATGAAAAATCTTGCTGCGGGCGCGAACCCGATTATTTTAAGAAAGGGAATGAAGAGGGCGACCGACTGTGCAGTTGAGGCAATTGCTCAGATGAGTTCCCCGGTGACGGGCAAGGAGCAGATCGCAAAGGCAGCGGCAATCTCCGCGGGGGATGAAGCAGTTGGCGAGCTGGTTGCGGATGCTATGGAAAAAGTTTCCAAGGACGGCGTTATCACGATCGAGGAATCTAAGACCATGAAGACGGAGCTTGATCTGGTAGAGGGTATGCAGTTTGACCGCGGCTATATTTCCGCATATATGGCAACGGATATGGATAAGATGGAAGCAAATCTTGATAATCCATATGTGTTAATCACCGACAAGAAAATTTCTAATATTCAGGAAATTCTGCCAGTGCTTGAGCAGATTGTACAAAGCGGCGCAAGACTTTTAATTATTGCGGAGGATGTAGAGGGCGAGGCACTGACCACCCTGATTGTAAACAAGCTGCGCGGCACATTCAATGTTGTTGCAGTGAAGGCTCCGGGCTATGGCGACCGCAGAAAAGAAATGCTTAAAGATATCGCGATCTTAACAGGCGGCACAGTAATTTCGGAAGAGTTGGGACTTGAGTTAAAGGATACCACCATGGAGCAGCTTGGTCGTGCAAAATCCGTTAAAGTTCAGAAGGAGAATACTATTATTGTGGACGGCTGTGGTGACAAGAGTGAGATCGAGGCGAGAGTTGCACAGATCCGTCATCAGATTGAGGAGACAACCTCCGATTTTGACAAGGAGAAACTTCAGGAGAGACTTGCAAAGCTTGCGGGTGGTGTTGCTGTGATCCGCGTTGGCGCAGCGACTGAGACTGAGATGAAGGAGAGCAAACTTCGCTTAGAGGATGCGCTTGCAGCAACGAAGGCCGCAGTGGAAGAAGGAATTATCGCAGGCGGCGGCTCCGCTTATATCCATGCAGCAAAGAAGGTGGCAGAGGTTGCTGCAGAGCTTGAGGGCGATGAGAAGACCGGCGCAAACATTATTTTGAAGGCACTTGAGTCTCCGCTTTCCTGCATCGCTGCAAATGCAGGGCTTGAGGGTTCTGTTATTGTAAATAAAGTAAGAGAGATGGAGCCGGGCATTGGCTTTGATGTGCTGACCGAGGAGTATACGGATATGGTAAAAGCAGGTATTCTTGATCCGGCAAAAGTAACAAGAAGCGCGCTGCAAAATGCAACTTCCGTGGCATCCACCTTCTTGACTACTGAGTCCGCAGTGGCGAATATCAAGGAAGATACTCCGGCAATGCCAGCGGGCGGCGCAGGCGGAATGGGAATGATGTAATCAGATTCCAGAAAAATCTAAAAAATGGAAATTAAAAGACAGCATGGGAATACCATGCTGTCTTTTGTTAAATTCCTATAAAAGCACTTTCTTTTTTTTTAAAAATGAAGTATAATTGGAGTAATTAACTCCTGTATCCGCGCGCTGTCGGTGCAGGACGGCAGTTTTTAAAAGGACAGCGCAGAAATGGGGAAAAATTTATGAATGAATCTTATGCAGAAGCGTCAGTAAAACAGAAAGCTTCGCCGGTCAATCTGCTGATCAAAGCACTTTTGATCGCGGCAATTATCTTTGTGCTTCTGTTCGGCATGGCGTATTTTGGACCATTTTCCATTGTGGCGGTGGGTGTGTTGATCTTGGTCTGCGTCCTTGTATTTCCTTATCTGAGTGTGGAGGTTGAGTACGTCTTCTGTGACGGTCAGCTTGATTTTGATAAGATTTACAGCGGCAACAAGCGCAAAACGGCAATGCGCATTGATTTCGAAAATGTAGAGCAGATGGCTCCAGTAAATTCCCATGCACTTGATGCCTATCAGAATAACCCGAATGTGAAGACAATAGATTTCACTTCGAGGCAGCGCGATATCCATCCACATGTGATTATTGTGCGCCAGGGAGAACAACTGACAAGACTTTTATTTGAGCCTAGTGAAAAAATGATTGCCGTGATCAAGCAGAAGGCACCGAGAAAGGTATCCGATTACTAAAAAAAGAGAAAGAGATGTTGAAAATTAGAGAAAATCGCAGTTGACATTGTCCAAAAAAGAGGTTATAATCTTACAAATTATCATTTGCAATATTATAATTTCAGAAAGTGAGGACAAGGAAATGGGACAGATTATTGGAGAAGGTATTACCTTTGACGACGTGCTGCTCGTGCCAGCTTATTCTGAGGTGATTCCAAACGAAGTGGAATTATCGACCTGCTTGACAAAGAAGATCAGACTCAACATCCCGCTGATGAGTGCGGGGATGGACACAGTGACAGAACACCGTATGGCGATTGCGATGGCAAGACAAGGTGGCATTGGTGTCATCCACAAAAATATGTCGATTGAGGCGCAGGCGGAGGAAGTGGATAAGGTAAAGCGTTCGGAAAATGGTGTTATCACTGATCCATTTTCTCTCAGTCCGGAACATACATTAAAAGACGCGGACGAGCTGATGGGCAAATACCGTATTTCAGGCGTTCCAATCACCGAGGGCAGGAAATTAGTCGGGATTATCACGAACCGCGATCTGAAATTTGAAACCGATTTCACAAAGAAGATCAAAGAGTCCATGACAAGCGAGGGCTTAGTGACAGCGCGTGAGGGCATTACACTTGACGAGGCGAAGGAAATTCTTGGAAGGGCACGCAAAGAAAAACTCCCGATTGTGGACGGGGAGGGAAATTTAAAGGGACTGATCACCATCAAGGATATTGAGAAGGCGATCAAATATCCGCTTGCCGCGAAGGACGGACAAGGCAGACTTCTGTGTGCGGCGGCGGTGGGCGTGACTGCAAATATTCTTGACCGCGTGGGGGCACTTGTAAAGTCCCATGTGGATGCGATTGTAATCGACACAGCACATGGGCATTCTGCCAATGTCCTGCGCGTGATTAAGATGGTGCGCGAGGCATATCCAGATTTGCAGATAATCGCGGGCAATGTGGCGACTGGCGAGGCGACGAGGGCACTGATTGAGGCGGGTGTCGACTGTGTAAAGGTTGGCATTGGACCTGGCTCCATCTGTACAACGCGCGTGGTTGCGGGGATTGGCGTACCGCAGATCACGGCTGTGATGAATGCGTATTCAGTGGCGAAGGAATATGGAATTCCGATTATTGCCGACGGCGGCATCAAGTATTCCGGCGATATTACAAAAGCGATTGCAGCGGGGGCGAATGTCTGCATGATGGGCAGCATTTTTGCGGGCTGCGAGGAAAGTCCGGGGACATTTGAACTTTTCCAGGGCAGGAAATACAAGGTATATCGCGGTATGGGTTCGATTGCAGCGATGGAGAATGGCAGCAAGGATCGGTATTTCCAGACAAACGCGAAGAAACTTGTGCCGGAGGGCGTTGAAGGCCGTGTGGCTTACAAGGGCAATGTGGAGGATACAATCTTCCAGTTAATGGGCGGTTTGCGTGCCGGAATGGGCTACTGCGGTGCAAAAGACATTGAAACCTTAAAAGAGAATGGCCATTTTGTAAAGATTACGTCCGCAGCACTTAAAGAGAGTCATCCGCACGATATTCATATCACAAAGGAAGCACCAAATTACAGTGTGGAAGACAATTAGGATATTGACGCGCTGAAACATAAAGAAGAGAAAGGCCCCGGTTCCTTATTAAAAAGGGCCGGGGTATTTTTATGTGCAGACCCGCATAGGCAAATTTACTGCTGACGCAGTATGCGGGCTGAGCAGCAGGTAGTATGGTTTGCCGTTTTATGGATTGGAGATGGGGAAGGTTATGGCAAAAGGAAAAGTATTGTCAAAGGAAGAATGGAAAAAAAGAAAAAGGCTTTATGCATATATTAAGCTGGGGACAGCCGCTCTTTTGGCTCTTCTCATCGTAATTATTTTGCTGGTTGGTATTATTAAAGTGGCAAGAAATCTCTTTTCAGCGGGGGAGTCTTCTGTTGCAAGCGAACCTTCGATGAAACAGGGACTTGATATCACCGAACTTTTCCTGACCCCGAACGGCTATACAAGACCACAGAATTCACTAAAGGAAGTCAAGGGGATTGTGATTCACTATGTCGCAAATGCGGGCAGCAGCGCAGTGGAAAACCGGAATTATTATGAGGGGTTAAAGGGAAATAGCACTTCAAAGACAGCGGAGAGCTGCCATTTTATTATTGGAATTGACGGCGAGATTGTGCAGTGTATTCCAGTGGACGAGATAGCGTGTGCTTCCGGTGCGCGCAATGAGGATACGATAGCGATCACATTCTGCCATCCGCAGATTGATGGCGAACCGACCGCACAGACCTATAATAGCTTGTTAAAATTGACTACCTATCTCTGCAAAAAATATGGTCTGACCAAAGATGCGGTTCTGCGCCATTCCGATTTAGGTGATCAGTCCTGCCCGAAATATTTTGATGAGCAGGAGGGAAAGTGGGCAGCATTTTTGGCAGAGCTTGATACGGCGGTGGGAAAGACGGATAAGAAGAAATAGGTTTTTATTTTTAGGGGGAGGTTTTAATCTATGGACTACAAATTTTATGGGTGGGAATACGCGGATGTCGAACCCATAACAGAGCAATATAAAGATATCAAAACGCCGAGAGATCTCTACGATATACTGTCTAATCTCTGGTGCGAATATACCTGTGCGCCGAGGATGAGAGCGGATTGGAGCAAACAAAACAAGACCTTGGGGCAATGTTCCATCACTGCTTTCTTGGCACAGGATATCTTTGGCGGCAGGGTCTATGGGATTCTCAGGGAGGGCGGAAATTATCACTGCTATAATGTGGTCAGTGACTGCGTATTTGATCTGACCAGCGAACAGTTTGGCGATGAGGTATTAAACTACAAGGACAATCCCGAGCAATTTCGTGAGGTTCATTTTGCAAAGGAAGAAAAACGGCAGCGGTATGAGTATCTCAAAGCGGAATTGGGGAATTTTTTAAATATTTGCGCAGATGGCGGAGAAGAGCCGCCGCCAAAAGCAGAAATATAACAATCTCAACCCCGCAGCATAAGAAATACCGTTCCGGCAGAATTGTAATAATTGGGTCGGTGGCAGCATCAAAAATCCAATTGTTATTGTCGAAAAGGATATGATGCATCCCATAAAATATTTTGTGAAAATCGACGAGAAAAAAGAGTAAAAAGCCAAAGGGGACAAAAATGCAAAGCCATGCGGTAAGTCTAAGGGAACGGGAAAATTCTGCCGCAAAGATCGTGATTTTTTTCTGTTTTTTCCATGATTTAAAGGCAAGAATAAAAAGTCCTGCCAGAAAGCAGAGCGGGACGGCAAGAAAAAAACAGGAAAACAATACTTTGGTTTCGGCAAAATGCGACAGAGCGGAATCGGAAGAAGGAAAATCTGGAAAAATGAGTTCCCCTTTGTAAAAGGGGGAGCAATACTTAATCAGATGATCATAGTTTCTCAAAACAACTTCCCTAGTCAGTCCGCTTTCTGAGATAATGTGAAGCGGCTCTGCAAGCAGATGGTAGATCCCACGGCAGCGGATTACCAGGGTAATGCTAAGGCAGAGCAGAGCGATAAAAAATAAAATTCCAGAAAAAATGGTAAATAACAAAGAGAACCCCTCCCATGCATTTTTTTTAAGTTTGCACCGGAAGGGGGTCTTTTATGCCCGAATATCAAAAGAATATCGTTTCATCGACGCGTTTCCTGTTTCTGGGGAGAGGATATCGCGCACTGGATCGGCGGCGCGGTCGCGTTTTTCGACGCGCGCGTCAAGATCGTAACCCTTTTTTTTAAGCATGGCGGCAAAATCCGACATATTTTCTGTAGTGAGTGAGGCACTGATGGCATCCGGCAGATAAAACCTTGCTGTAACAAGTGTTTCGGCAAGTGTAAGATGGATGTCTAAAGGACCCATATGTTCCATATCAAGATGTAATAGCACGCTAGGAGTCGTGTTCGCTTTCGCGCTGGTGCGCCGGTTTGTATAAACATACAGTTCGGCGTGTGCATTTTTTCCGGAAAGTTTTAGCGGGAGCTGAACATAGGGAAAAATTTGGTTTAACGCCTTCATAAAATCGATATTCTCGCGAATTCCTGCGGCAGTATCCTGAAAGGCGGGTGCATCCACACTGCGGGATGGAAGTTTCTCAATAAAAGAAAGATCTCTGTCAAGACGCTGATAAAATTCAGCGACTCCATCCTTTTTTAGCAGAGTTTCCGGTTTTAGAGAAAATCTATCCTTTAACATCTGATTTAATATTTCCTGGTAGGACTTTGAGGCGAGATAGGTAAAAGAACCTGCGCCGCTCTCTTCATCCTGCGCTTCAAGCAGCAGAGAAAGCAGCTTTTCCACGCTGATTTCCCCATCCTTAAGCTGTTTTCTCGCACTCTCAGACAATTTGCCTTTTAAGAGATTCTCAAGTTCAAGACGCTTGGACTTTGGCAAAATGGCACCGAGTTCCGAGCGGCTTGCACTGAGTGCGGCAAACTGGTTTAACAGGGTAAAAATTTCTGCTGTCTGTAAGGCGGGCGGAAGAAGTGCTGCCGCCTCCATAAAAGGAACAGAGAGCGGAGTGGCAGAAGGAGCAGGGGCGGACGAGGATGCAGTCTGTTTCGCGCTATTATTTGCATTAAACAGGTTTCCTGCACCCTGAAAAAGTGAGCGGAAAAAGGATGCGACAGGGGATGCTGTGCCAGCATTTTCTGCCGAATCCTTTGCACCTTCCGGTATATTTGCCGTGCCCTCTGAAATGTCCATGCCATTCTTTGTCATGGCGGTGCTGTTTTCTGCACCATTAAGTTCCATGTTTTCACCCGCCGCTAATTCCCCTACAGGAGGATTTGCTATATCCTGTGGGGAAAGGGTGCCTTCCGCAGTATTATCTAAATTTCCTGTTTCTAAAGGATTTCCCGTCCCCACTTGTTCAGAATTGGGATTCTCCGCCAAGTTTTCTGCGAGGGAGAGAATCTGCATCGCCGCTTCACGCAATGTCAGGGAGCCATTTGCGATCGCCGCGCAGACCTCACGGGGAAGACCCACCTGCTCTAGCGTGTCCGCGAGAGTGAGAGCCTCCTCCTGACTAAGGAGACCCAGCGAAGAAAGCGGCAGATCGGAAGCAGAAACCTGTGGGGAAGCTGTTGAATTTAGATCTGGGGAGGATGCCGGATTTGCAGGCAGGATGTCTTTTAATCCCAGAAAAGCGGACAGGGGGGAAAGACTGGCAGGAAGATTTGCTCCAAAAGAACCTGGGTCATTGACAAAATTTTCGCCTGCCGCACCGGCTTCGCCATCAAAAAGCATATGGAGCAGTTCATTATTTAAAATCTCCGCCTCCGCTGCGTTTCCTCCCTCAATCAGTGAGGAGAGTGTGCCTGTAAATTCCCCGGCGACGCGCTCGGCAAGCTGCATAATGCGATGTTCATAGTTCAGATAGGAGTCGAGTGCCCGCGCATTTACCTCATTCATCGGCAAGCCCTGTTTGTGCAAAACGGCGAGGGTGTGGAAGGAGACACCGCGCAGATTGGCGGACTGGCGCAGCATAAGCTGAATGGTATTTTTATCGACAGAAAGTCCTTCCTCAAGGAGAGCGCGAACCATCGAGACATTGCGCTCCGAGCGCGGTAAGCCTGCTGCGTCGAGTGCCTTGTCAATCGTAAGTTCTGTGGAGGCAAAACGCGGATCAGTTATCAGTTTTAGAGAAACTAGGGAGCCATCCGTCTGTGTTACGCGGAACGTTGCCTGTTCACCGATAGCAAGCTGCACGGCATCATCAATATTGCCGGTCAGAACATGGCTGTCCGGGAGCTGAATTTTGATCTCATGTCCGCGCAGATCAATTACCTCTCCGCGAACGAATTGTCCCTGTG
>CAJUCG010000011.1:12191-33205 GCA_910585065.1 uncultured Lachnospiraceae bacterium | reverse complement strand
GTCTATCTCCTTTCTCCTGGCATAAAGACGAAATTCTTTGCAGGAACAATAATTCCGTCCGCCACATACTCTTTTTTTCCATAATTGACATACACAGAACCTGCTGAGCCATAATCTGTCCGGTAAACGTCCTCTAAAAGTTTTTCATGTCCGGTAATCTCGCTGTCCGCTATGGCGGAAAGCACTGGAGATGCCGTCCTATAATACTCTTTAATTTTCTCTGACCACCCCTCATAATTTGCATTGTACAAATAATTGTACCTTGTTTCTACCAGTTCATGAGCGTCCCCTGCAATCAGGGCAAATTCCAGACAACTCCCTGTTTCCAAGGCTTTTAAAATCGCTTTTTGTGGGTCAGGAGTCAGATTGATTGGCTCTGTCGCATAGGAAGTGTAGCCGTGCAGCACAATCTGATAAAACGGCACACTCACATCCGTCAAATTAAAATGGGTGGACTCCGTTGTTACATCCGCAATATAATCCGCGTGGATGGCGGCATAGATATTGCCGGTCTCTATCATTACCCTCCCAAATTCCTCCTGTGCGGACTTAATAATCTCCGCCCAGATGGAAGCAGTGTCATCCCGGTGGATGGCATTTTTCCTCGCCGTAAAATCCGAGTAAAGCATCCCGCCCAAAGCACCCAGGGAAAGATTTCCGGTTCCGAGTTTATCTTTCTGTTTTGCAAGCTTTGTAAATGCCTCTCTGCTCAGATTCGGTGTTAAAAGCTGCCAGCGGCTCTCTTCCTGTTTATTTCCAGTATTTGGATCATAGGTATACTGGTATGCGGTATCATGTGTGGCAGCCTGGATTGCGTCGCTGTGGATGGAGTATGTTCCGCTCTGATAAAAATTTAGGAAATCCACATCCGGAAACAACTCGATTCCCGCGCCCTTCGCATAATTGACCAGAGCGTTAAATTCTTTTTTACCTCCGAGTTTTCCCTCAAATTTTACCTTTGTCGGAACACTCGCCTGCAAGCCTCCCTTCTGCCAGCCAAGATAGCGGACTACCATTTTGTCCACTCCGCCCTCAGTCAGATCCTTTAAGATATTCTGTGCCTGCTTGTAGCTGGTAAATGATTTTACTGTCTTATATGGAATGCCGAGAAAATAATCTGTATCCTCCACACCGCCATAAAGCGTTAAATAAAGAGGTGCCGTCTTTGTGGAATTCTTTTTTACAAGTCCCGTAAGCGAGAGATAATTCCGATACTTCTTTGCCATGCCAACATAGTCCGCTTCCTCTTTTTCAAGGAGAAAGTATCTAAGGCGATAGCAGTCCCCGGAAAATTTATTATCCACAACAACCGTGCTGCCAAGCACCCCGTTACCCCCGTAACTGTTTGCTACAGAGCGGGTTGCGGACATAGTCTGACGGTAGCGGAACTGCATATAGACATTGTTAAAGGAAGTGATTGTCCCCGAACTTAATGCATTTATCGCCGCACTCGCACCGCCTGCCTCCGCCGCTGCAAAGAAACCGTGGTCGCCAAACGATGCGCCAAATACTGGCATCAGCACATTCTTTGCAGTTTTTAAATTCTTGTCGAGGATAAGTACCGGGTCGCGCCCATAAACATCCTGGTTGTACGCGCCGTAGGAAGCTTTCTGGTTGTTGAAATCAATCAGTGCCCCGGAACCGTCCGGAATCAGCATATAGCCTTCCTCCTCAAGTCCTGCTGCCCCGAAATACGGCAGAACGCTGATGCTGCGAATACCCCAGTACGGAACGGTTGCACGGTCGGGAGCTGTCCGCCCCTCCTCGATGCGCTCAATAAAATCCTCAAAGGGAATACTTACCGTAAATCCATCCTCCGTTAATTGATACCAAACCGAAAATCCCACACCCATATCTTCAAAGTAGTACCAGACCTTTAAGCCCTCTCCCTCCTCTGTAATTCGGACATTTTCTTTGTTTACCACGCCAGCCAATGTATTTTTTGCGGAACCTGCACCGTTTTGGTCGACAAAAACAACCTGATAATCACTGCCGAGATTCATTTTGTTGATCGCCTTGGCAAGCGGATCCGCATCTCGCGCCTCCTCGGTTGGAACAGAGAGATACCACTCCCCATTTGCCTTATCCTTTACGCCGATATTGCCACTCTCATTGACATAGAACGCGACCCGGTTATTTTCTAAGGCAAGATAGGTGTATCCAAGTCCCGCCGCCTCCTGGTCCGCCGCTTTCCACGAAGCACCAATATGGTTTTCCGGAATCGGAAGTTTCTCCTCCCCTTCTGTCACTGGTTCATCCGCTGTAGCCGTCATATATCCATATCCGTTTCCAAGGAAGGCGGCAGCAGTTAACGCCCCAGCAAACAGGATGCCGGCAAACGCCGCTAAAATTTTCTTTTTCATCGATTGCCTCCTTCCCACTCTACAGATACCTAAGCTTAATCTCAAAATAGATGGTTGCAAAAAAAGAATAGATCTGCGTTACAAGTCCCGATACCAAAACCACCAAAAAAGCGATGATCATTACTCCGCACAGAGTTAAAAACATGGATACTAAAGTTTTCGATCCGCTGTAATCGTGGATCGCCATCAGCGCGATAAAGATAAGCAGGACACTCCAAATTAGCCCGATAACATTTAAGTAGGTCAGATAGACCGCCTCGCTCTCCACAAGCATATGTGTCAGTCCCACGCGCAGGATTCCCAGAATCACATATGGCATCAATGCATAAGCAGCGGCAACCCAGACCTCTTTCATTCGCCCTTTGCCATCCATCAATGTGCAGAAGCACCAGTTGGATACCACGCTGATGGCAAAAATCAGAACGCTTGTTAAGAAAACTTGGAAAATATTTACTTCTCCCGTCATCTGCTGATAACTCAATTTAAAATCAAAGTCCACATACCCCCAGTCAAGGATCCCAAGAAGCACCCAGAGAACTAAAATCCCGTTGGCAAACCGAATGGAGAATTTATTGTTGTTCTTCATCTCCCGAAATCCGTCCACCGGATGAAATAGGATATAGAACGGGTAGAGGTACTTGTTCATATTGCTGTAATAACCCGGTCTTCTCATCGCTCCCCCTCCCTTCTAAACAGAATGCTTTCTTCTCTCTGCAAGCGATGCAGAAAGGAGTTTTCCTGCGATAATTAACACAGCGCATCCCGCGATAATCCCAAAGAAAATAGCGGTAAAATTTTCCTTCATATTTTTGTTGCGCAGTTCCTCTTTTACCTGAGAGTACGAGGAATTTGCCATGCCGCTGTGTTCAAAATAAAATTTTGCTTTCTCCCAGTCGCCCTCCTCATAGTAGGCTCTTCCAAGTCCTACATAGGCATAGTCATAATTCGCATCCATCCTTATAATCTCTTCAAAGAGTTCCTTGCTTTCTAAGTAGAAGCCGCTGTTGAACAAAAGAAAGGCTTCCTTTACAATTTCTCCGAAATACGTTGGCTCAAATACGGTGATACTGCCGCGTGTGCCATCAAGCACCAAAACCTGATCGTCCAGGGTATCCACCGCCACCGCCTGCGTAAACGCGCCGAGATACGCGCCGCTTCCACCAAAGATTGCCTGCTGGATGCCCGTGTCATCAAACCAGAACACACGCCCTGAATATGCGTCGAGCGCGTAGGCAAATCCATCCTCATCCACAGCGATATCGGTGTAGGAGGTGTTATATACTGGGACATCCCCTGATACATCCGGCATATCGCCGTAATTCATAAAGTTCGCCGTATAGATATTTCCGCCTAACGGATTTAATTTCTTTACCATATCATCCGTCGCCGGAGATTCACTGTACGCCGTTACTGTGTAGATAAACCCTTCTTTGTCGATGTCGAAATTGGCGAATTCCACCGGGATAAAGTTCTGCATCTTTGCGCGCTGTTCCTCGCTTGCAAAGCGTCGCTTAAATATCTCATAGAGGCGTTTAAACGTAAGCTGAACTTCGTTTCTTCCATAAAATCCCAAAAATTCTCCGTTCGCATCAATCATGTACGCGCCCTGCGTTGAGTTCTCCGACAGCATATAGATAATATTGCGGCTGTCCACCAGTACCTTTCTCGGAAGGAACGTTGTCGTCGAACTTTCGGTAAGCAATGCGGAATCTGGTCTTGTGATCTCGCGCACAATATTCCCGTCTTTGTCGGAGACGAGGACGCGCCCATTATCCTTATCCGCAAGGTAGATAAGACCATCCGTGTGTACGAAAATTCCCGTCACTCCCTTAATGCTTACTTCCTGCCCATTAAGCAGGAAATGCTCCATCACCTGCTCGACTTCAAACTCAAAATTTAGTATGACAATCCGGCTGTTTCCGGCATCCACAATATAAATTTTTTCCTCCCCTGCCACAAACAGATCGGTCGGGGTATTGAATGCCCCAATGCCAAGCTGCAATCCATTGTAATCCCGCTCTGCCACATAGGAGTACTGGGAAGGGATCGCGTTGCCGAAACTGTCATAGCGGTAGTCCGCAGATGTGGCTAAAGGGCTCACGCTCGCCGTAAAAAGGATTGCCGCAAGCACGAATGCTGCTTTTCTCAGCCATTTGTTTTTAAAATTTTGCATATATATACCCCTGTGCGCGCTTCTGCGCGCATAACAATCAATAGTTCGAAAGTGATTTTCCCTCAAATTTCCGGTCATGCTGCGATCGCCTTTTGAGAGCAGTACAAACAGTGAAATCCTACTCTTTGATCCCGGCGTGCGCCATGGTCTCCATAATGCTGCTCTGTGTGATTAGAAACATCAATACCGGCGGGATAAACATTAGCAAATTCGCGGCTGCTGCCACTCCAGCTCTCGCGATACCTCCGGATTGGATCTGAGCAAGTGCCGTCGGCAGCATCTTTAAATTTTCCTTGTAGATGAAATTGCCGCCCGTCATGCTCCACATCCCCTGAAATGCGAAAATAATCATCGTCAGCCACGCAGGTTTTACGTTTGGCATCACAATATGCCAGTAGATCTGAAATTCATTCATCCCGTCAAGTCTTGCTGCCTCCAAAAGCGAGGTGCTGATCCCCTCCATAAACTGCTTCATCAAAAAGAGTCCCATAGGTGTTGCAACTGACGGCAGAATTAACGCCCAGTAAGTATTGATCATATGGAGCTTTGCCATAATAATATACTGTGCAAGCCCCAGCACACCGCCTGAGAACAGAAGAGCTACCGTAACAATCTTAAAGAGAAGCTTCTTTCCCGGAAAATCGTTTTTTGCAAGCGGGTAAGCTGCCATCGAAGCAATAATCACATTGCCCGCTGTCCCTGCCGCACTGACAAAGACGCTGTTAAAAAGATACCTCGAAAATGGCACCCATAAATTGTCAATTAGCTGTGAGATCAGCTTAAAATTCTTGATTGTTGGATTCTGCACCATAAACCTTGGCGGGAACAAAAACAATTCCTCCATCGGTTTAAATGCCTGTACCACCGTGTACACAACGGGCAGGAGCATAAAACTGCCCAGGATAATCAGCATCAGAAACACCGCCGCATTGCCGCCCACTGAGCGGTTGACACGCTTGGTTCTTTTGATGCCATGCATTTTTTTTGCCATTTCCCCACCCCCTAATCTTTTTCTACAAGCACGGTCGTAATGACCTTGTTCATAATCAGCATAATAAGTAACA
Organism: uncultured Lachnospiraceae bacterium; assembly: GCA_910585065.1. GTDB lineage: Bacteria > Bacillota > Clostridia > Lachnospirales > Lachnospiraceae > RGIG4057. The sequence continues at coordinate 27,605 of CAJUCG010000011.1, read as the reverse complement.
GCAGGGTGGAAAGCGCGCAGGCGTATCCCATATCGTAGCGCACTGTCCCATAATCGTGAATATGAGTCATAATTGTATGTCCAGCATAATTCGTGCTTGGGAAGCCGCAGAGCTGTATCGAGATATTGCCGACGGCGAACGAGGAGGAAATCTGCATTACCGCCGCGAAAAGCATCTGTCTTTTCATTGATGGGATGGTAATGTAGACAAGTTCCTGGAAACGATTCTTGATCCCGTCGATCGCCCCCGCTTCATAAAGAGTGGTATCCGCCGTCTTAAAGCCCGCACCAAGTGCCAAAAACCCCGCGCCAAGGCTTAGCCAGAGCTGGACGATAATCAGCGTAATCATAATATACTTCTCATCGGTAAACCACTTGATCGGGTCCTTGATAATTCCCAGATCCATAAAGGTCATCAGAAAGGAGTTTACAAGCCCGTACTGGTCATCCGAGAAAATAAACTGCCAGATTAAATATAAATTCCCGGACAGGGACGGCGCGTAAAATACCAGAGTCATAAATGTTCTAAGATGCCTTGGCAGATCGTTGATAAACCAGGCAAGGATAAAGCAAAGTACATAGCTGACTGGTCCGGTAAGAAGCGCGAAAATAATTGTATTCTTGATGGCAAGCTTGAAAATATCATCGTTTAGAAAAATACTTATGTAGTTGGACAGTCCCGTAAATTTCGGAGCCTCCAACATATTAAAATACGTAAACCCTAATACTAGGGACGCAATTACCGGAATAATGGTAAACAGCGTAAACAAGATAAAGTACGGCGCAAGCATCAGATAATTTACCTTGTTCATCTTCATGCGCTGCCAGAGAGAAAGATTGCTCTTTACTCTCTTTGGGAAGAAGATATGCCATGCCCACAAAAGTTTCTTTTTTATCTTTTCTTTCATCTTCTCCCCTTCCTAGTCAAGCCCGAATTCTTCGCGCTTTCGGGTAATTTCATAATTGATCATCTCGTTTTGTTCCATCAGCACTCTGCGCACCGTCTCCGAATTGTAAACTACGCTGCGAAATGCGTTTGTGACAGCGCGCCCCGTATAGTAGCTGCCCGGAATCTGCGGAATTCCTTTAAGTGCCGCCATCGCCTCCGTCAGACTTTCAAGCTGCGCTCCTGGCCATGGCAGAGCGGAAAGGGTGCCGATATTCGCCGGAGTAAATCTGGCGGAACCGCCGAGCAATGCCTCAATCTGCGTGCCGTAGCGCGCTTTTACGTCATCCCTTGACCACCACTCGATAAATTCCCAGGAGGCCTGCTTATCCTTTGCGGACGCTAACATAATGGTCGCCGTCAGCACGGAACTTGCCGAGCGGTCGATCGTGCCATCCGCTTTTAGGGTTCCCGGAATCGATACCATATCCCAGCGGCCATTGATCTCTGGAGCTGCCGCCACAAGCTGATTGTACATATTGTATGGCTGAATGGACATCACCACCTCGCCGGATCGGAATCTTGAGTAAAAATCTGTTTTTACCTCAAACCCGTACTGAGTATAGAGATTTGTGTAGGTCTGCATTGCATCCACCGCTTCCGGGGAGTCCAAAAGTGCCGCCGTGTGGCTGTCGTTGTAGTACTCGCCCCCATTTTGGAAGAGAAGTGTCGCAAACAGATCCTGTGTGGTCACCTGAAGATTATTGCGCTGGATTACCGGGAGAATATTGTAAAATTCATCCCAGGTGGTCGGCGGCTCAATCCCCAGTTCATCAAAAACATCGGTGCGATAAAACAGCATATTAAAAAGCTGTGTTTCCGGTACAGCGTACCATCCGCCCTCATACTCAAACGGAGCCATTGCAGAATCATAGAAACGTCCCGCAACTTCCTCCCAGCCATCAAATACCGAGAGATCCTGCAGCGCGCCGCGGATCGCAAAATTGATTGGCTGATCTTCCGCGGTAAATAATGCCACATCCGGTCCTGTGCCGGCGAGTGTCGCCTCGATAAGCGAACCCTGCACCAACATTAACTCCACGGAGATCCCGGTTTCCGGCGTGAACATCTCATCGATCATATCTTTAAGTACCTGTGCCTGGTCACGTCCGGCACTTGTGCCGTTCGCCGCGGCATTCACTGTGGAATTTAACCACACGGTAATCTTTCTGCCCTCGCCGCCGTCCGCGCCGACCTTCTGATTTTCCTCGGAAAAAGAGGCAAAAAAGCGCGAGATCTGATAGCCGAGTCTTGAGAAAAATCCTGCACCCGCCTTTGGTGTTTTTACATCCGGTGATTTTAAGTACAGATAATCAAGCTGCAGTGCCTGATCCTGCATATCCACCACCCAGGTACCAAGCGCACTGATATTGTTTTTCATGCTGGAAAGACGCTTTGAGATCTCCTCCGGATCTTTTAGGAAAAGTCCAAGCTGTACCTGCATGGTATCGATCGCCGAGGTCGCAGAACCTCTGCCGCCCGCAACCAATGCGATAAATTCTAATTCCTGCTGTAAAACTTGCTGATTCCTAGTTAAAATTTCGGTAAGCCCCTCAACTTTTTCCTCCAGAAAATAATCTGTGTAGGCATCCGGGCTTGTTCCCGTGATCATTACGATCTGAAGATAAAGATCATTTAATTCCTGAACACAAGCATTGATACTTTTTAATGAGTCCGCAAAGATCCCCATGGTGACTTCCATCCGAATCTCATGAATCCCCTTTGAGAGCCAGATCCGATAGGCTTCGCCCGCCTCATCGGAGAGCGTCATTGTCTGCCATTCATCATCATAGACAAATTTTACACTATTAAGTGCATCAAATGGTACTTCCTCATCAATGTAAATCTTGCGGCTGGTAAACAGACCATCTTTAAAACGCTGCCGGTATTTTACACCAAAATTGTAATACCCGTCCTCCGGCACTTCCATACTCCAGCTCATCCACTGTCCGGTCTGCTTCCACATTTCCCCGCCCGCCGTGTTAATTCGGATGGCGTGGGCATTGTTCTTGCCCCCGTCGGCACTCTGCGTTGCGACATTGCTGCGGTCGTAGGTCGGGTAGAGCATGGAGGTGGTCTTTCTCTCTGCAAGTTCCGCCTGCATTACAATATAATGCCCCGCCGTATCCTGCCCCGGATGCGCGGCGATATATTCCTCATAAGAAGGGATAATTTTCCGCTTTGCCGCCGTGACAGAAAAGATCTCCGCGTTTGTGTTGGTGCAGGTAATCTCAATATGATTCGTCCCCTTCTTTAATGGAAACTCGTAATTTCCATGATAAAATCCGGAAGTACTCATCAGAGTATGTTTTACCGGAGTAAGTACCATCACCTGGCGTGGGGCAATCTCATTGCCGTTTGCGTCGGTTCGGATTGCTCCCTCGTTCTCATAGATGCGCGGGAGCGTGATATTTTTTGCCTCCGCAAACGGGAGATTTCCGTCCACTTCCACATTGATTAAGATATCCCTTGTATTGTCGCCCGGCTGGGCGTATTCTACGGTAAGCTCATAGAGTCCATCCTCTAAGACTTCTATGTCAAATCCCTTTTTTTCGTAGGCTTCAATAATGGTAGTACCAGTCCGCGCCTTACCGCCCGCGCCGTCCCTATCTTCCCCCTTCTCTGCGTCCGCACGAATGCGTCCCGAAAATGCCGTGCTGATACCTCCGATCCCAAGACAGAAGCACAGCAAAACGGCAATTATTCTAATGAACTTTTTCCCATCCATATACCCTCTCCTCTCCTTTCTTTTTCTTTCGGTTTTCAAACAGCACCTTTATTTGGCGGCGTTTTTCACCTGCCTTATATTTTCGCAGGATTTTTTCTTTGCCACAAGCCCAAAATAGCGGCGTAGGGCGCATTTTCCCTGATTTTATGCACGCTAAAGCCCCCCGTTCCGAATCACAAACCTTTCTTTGTTCCGGATTTTATACCCCAAAATAAGAGGGAATTTAACATTTTTTACATAAAGAGAGAGAAAAGGGATAAAAAAAAGGAAGCAGTCTCGGCTTCCTTTTTTTGGATATCAATTTCCTTCTTCTATGTTTATGGAGTGTTTCGGTATTCGTAAGTGGTATAGCCCGTCTGCTTTTTAAAGAGGCTATAGAAATATTTTGTATTGGAATAGCCGACTAATTCCGCGATCTCCCTCGCGGTGCGATCGGTGGTCTTTAAAAGTTCCTTCGCCATACTGATGCGATGATTTACCAGATAGTCCATTGGGGAGTAACCGCATTGCTCCCTAAAAATACGCCGGATATAATTGGAGGACAGTCCCACATGCTGTGCCATATCTTCCAGTGTAATATCCGGATTTTGATAATTTTCATTTACAAATTCTTCCACCTTCTGGACAATTCCCTGTTTCTTACGCCCTGCATCCTCCGCCGTCACGGTAAACAGCTCGTCGAGTGTCGCCTTGATCTGCTGCTGCTTTTCCTTTAGTGTCGGCAAAGAGTCCATAAAACGGGAAAATTCGCGCATACTGTAGAGATTTGCCTGAATTTTATCTGCCTGGCGCAGGGCGCGGTTGACGGCAACACCGAGTTGGTGGATGTACAGACTTGCATCCTCCGCTGCGATATGTCCCACCTGTTCCAAAAAAGTATCCAGATATTCCATTGTCTTGACGCGGTTGTGAAAACGCATGGCTTGGCGCAGAATCTCCTGCTCCATCTCGTAGGGATAATCCATATGCACAGACTCCTGATCCCTGATGGACTCATACTCCGTCACGGACTGCTTTCCAAAAAAGAGCCGATATTCCACCGCGTCCAATGCATTGTTGTAACTTTCGCTGATGGAGGAGAGTCCCTCCGCTACCGTGCCGATCCCAACGGAAAATCCGATCCCGAAATAGTCCGCCTCATGCCCGACTGCCTCCTTAAAGATCCGCCCCAAATCTCCCGGTTCACAAAGTTCTTTAAGATTTAAGATCAGGGTCATGTAATCCATTCCATTTTCTACCAGATAAGCGTCCATCTGCTTGCCAAGCAGTTCTATTGCAATATTTGCCATGGAAAATTTAAACAGAGAGATATCCCTGTCAGAGTATTCTTCACTGGCCAGCCAGAAATCATCTAACTTCATTACAGCAACGCAAAAATAAGGCTGTGCAAACTCCATACCCGACTGCAAAAGAAGCTGCTGCAATCGCTCTTCCTTTGCCATATCCCTCTGTAAAAGCTGCAAAAACACATGCTGCCTTGCGTTTTTCGAAACTTTATTTAGCTGTTTTTCCAATTCCTTATCCTGGTCAAGCATCTCCTTCGCAACATGGCCAAGACCGATGGTAAGCACCCTCGCTATCCCCGCGCACAATAGGGCACAGACCAGCAGACAGCCCGCCACCCCCGTGACAGGATATAAAAAAAGTGACAGAGCTAACAACACCACTCCGGCGAGAAATCCCCCGGCAAAAATAAAGAAAAACAATCCATTTTTGCTTGTTTTCTTTAGAAGCCCCAAAATCTTTTCCCTCTGCCAATCCAAATCTGTGTACCTCGCTATTCAAAATGTACGTCCCCTGCAAACTCCCCGATATGAATATTTCCGTCTTCCGGCTTTAATACTTTTAAGCCCCGAACCACCAGATTTTTAAAGCGCACTCCCTCCACTTTCCGCTCATCAGAAAAACCGCTGATCTCCGAGGTATGTTCCCCGCTTCCACTGTAAAAAATATCTTCAAACACTACATTTTTTATTGTCTTTCCCGGCACCTCATTGTATTTTTTATTCCATTTTACCTGAAGATCGAGAAGTTTTCCGCGCTCAAACTGTTCCACGCGGATATTTTTGTAGCTTAGGTTGCGCACGGTATTGTCATCCCCGACATTGATAGTCATGCAGCCTAAGTAATCGTCCTGCGGCTCGTGATGCTCTAGGATATCCATATTTTCAAAGCTGATATTCTCAATAATGCTGCCCCCATCCTTCGCATCCCCATGTACCCCGACCATTGTCGGGTGCGCTACATCCGCCCAGAGTACCGCATCTTTCACGGCGACATTTCTAGTATTGCCCGAAAATCCAAAACGCCCGCCATAGATCGCAATACAATCATCCGAATTGCGCAGAAATACATCTTCAATTCGGACATTCTCGCACGCCATCATATCAATCCCATCCGACCAGCCCTCACAGGAAAACGCCTTGACATCCCGGATCAAAAGATTTGAGGAGCCGCCAAGATGGACGCTGTAGTGCGCCGGATTAAGTATGATAACCCCCTCCAGCCGGATATTTTCTGAAGAGCGAATATCCACGCCGCGCAGAAAAGTCTCTTTTTTAACATGACCAAGAGAAATAATCCCATGCCCCGCCACAGTCACATTGCGCTGCCCTTCAATTAAGAAGCCCCCTAAAACAACCGCACCCCCGGATAAAAGAATTGTTGTGTCAGACGGGAGTGCGCAGCAGTTCTCCTTTAGTCGATGCAGCCCCGGCGCAAGGCGGATGACACGTCTGCCATCACAAAACTCCGCATCCTCAACAGCAGCAGCAAGATCAAGTTCCTCGTCGGAGGGTTCAATAATCTTAGTTTTAATTAACTCCTCGTCCCTATGTTTTCCAAAAATTTCCTGTTCCTCGCTCCCCGCCATCCCCGCAAACAGGTGAAGATTGTGGAAGCGGTCACCATTGATTTCCACTGAAAGCTTTGCGGGCTTTGTCAAAAAGAAGCGCAAAGTGCCGCCCTCTTTTTGCCAGGAGATCCCCGCTGATACAGGGCGTATCTTAGCATTTAGAATCTCCCCTTTTTCCACCCTTACCTCACATTCCACCCTGCCGCAAAAATCAAAATACGCCACGGATGCCTCGCGGACATGGTGCATATCAACCCTTGCTAAATAGGTGTCAAGCTCCTTCCATTCCCCTCCCCCTATTCTGACCCGAACATGGTAATCATCTAATACTGGTACCCCTTTTGGTGCCGGGTAAACTGCTAAATAATCCATACAAACCACCATCCTTTTGCTTTCTCTTTCTATATGCCCATTTCACACTTTACCCCTCGTATCTTTAGATTGCAAGACTAAAATTCAATTTCCCTCCAATTTCACGAAATTTATACCCTTTGTTTAGATTGACTAAATTTTATTTCTTTTGCCTGTATATTTTTGCTCGAAAAGCCTTATTTTAGGTTTTTTTTTGCGTTTTTCAAAGGAAAGTGATAAGATATTGGGGTATGGTGTGCCGCAGTATTAAAAATACAGTGGGGTTGTAAAAAACTACCCGCCAAAGCCACGATAAATCGCGGGTTTGGCGGGCTTATTTTACCTAAAGTCATAAATATAATGAGTTTTTTATCATCCCATTGATACTTATTTATATTGCTCATCCTTTCTTTTACAGCCAATTGTAATCATTGTGATGTAATCATCACGTCCCCGCAGGGACATTTCGTTCAGACCTTCTTCGTAGGCATATCCAACCAATTCCATTTGCTTTTTCTCTAAAAAATCATTAACAGCGCGATATACTGTTTCAAGTTTGTCCCATCCGCCGACGCAAAAGGTTCGCAGATAAGTGCCAGCAGGGCGTATTGTATCATAAATATCTATATCATCTCTCCCGTAGGCAAAAAAGCAGTTATAGTTATGATAGTTCCCATTTGAAATTTGCTCGGCTGAAATTCGGCTTCCGAAATTATCATAAAGACCGAATATGGATTTCAGCCGTAGCGAAAAATCCCCCGCAACCGCAAAATCGTCATCATCATAAGCACCTGTTATAGGATTGCTGAGCAAAACACGCTGTTTAGGAAGCGTGATTAATTCTATCTCACCATCCTTTGCCGTAAGACTCAAGGATAGCTTGTTTAATTTTTGTTCCAAAAAGGCTTTGGTATTTAAGAGTTCCTGAATAGATTTATCAATTAACTGTTTCTTCTCAGTGATCAACTCCGCAAAGGAAATGTCAGAAGGACTTTGCTGATAGCGAATAATTTCTTCAATAGATAATCCAATTCTTCTTAGTGTTACGATCAGTTCCAACTGCACCGTCTGAAAACAGGTGTAATAGCGGTACCCGTTCTCTTCTTTGAATTCGGGAGAAAACAATCCGATTTCATCATAGTAGTGCAAAGTACGCTTGTTAATTCCATTGAGTTTTGCAAATTGTCCCGTGGTATATAAAAATTTTTTGTTTTTCATTATAAAACCTCTTGACTTTACAGTTACTGTATAGTTTATACTACCATATAACAAAGAAAATTGCAAGCAGATAGGAGCAGAAATATGGATATTTTGAATATGAATCAAAAACCGTGGAAAGAAATCAAAGAGATTTACTTAGAAGCTTTCCCCAAATCCGAACGAAAACCCTTTCTCACAGTTCGGCGTTCTGTAAAAAAAAGAAAAACGCAATTGCTGACGGCTATGGATAACGGAATTTTACAGGGCTTCGCTATGGTGATTCCATACAGAGATATGGTTATGGTGGATTATTTGGCAGTTTCTGGAAAAATCCGCTGCCATGGAACCGGCAGTAAAATTATGCAAGAAGTATGCAAACGTTTTTCCGATAAAAGGATTGTTCTTTTAATCGAAAAACTTGACGACAATGCCGAAAACAAAGAACAGCGGATTGCACGCCGAAAGTTTTATCTCAAAAACGGCTTTACGTCCTCAGATATTTTTATCACCGGGTATAGCGGCAATATGGAAATTCTAAAATTTGGCGATACAGTATCTCCACAGGAATATATGGACTTACAGAGGTATGCTTTGGGAAAACTGATGTTTTATATGTCTGGAATTCATTTAGATACATAACCAAGAGATTTGCTATGGGGCGTTACCGGCATTGCTTTTCCATACTTATGACATAAGAATTTCATCAATTTAGATTAACAATAGGGAGGTATAAAAATGAGAACAATTTTTTCAAAAGTTAAGTTGAAAGGATGGCAGATCATGCTGCTGTCCGTATTGGTTTTGTTTGCAGTAGTTGCAGAAATGATGCTGCCATCGCTGCTTGCTCAAATGATTAACAGCGGAGTAACTAATTCCTCGCAAAGCAAAATTTTCATACTTGCCGCTGTGATGGCGGGCGTTACGGCACTTGCCTGTATTGTCAACTTTCTGTCTGTACGAATCGCTTCCCGTATTTCCACAGACTTCTCGGCAGCACTTCGCGGACAGGTTTTTGAGAAAGTACAGAGTTTTTCTGCTGCCGAGCTTGATAAGTTCGGTACAGCCAGCTTGGTTACACGAAGCACCTCAGATATTACAAATGTTCAGAATTTTCTTGTAATGCTTTTGCGTATCGGTATCCTTGCACCTATGATGGCAATAGCAGGTCTAATTTTCTCCGCCGCTACCGGCGGGCAAGTAAGTTCTGTTCTCACCGTTGCAATCCCGGTGTTGTTAGTTGGATGCGGCATTGTTATTTTGCTTGCCTCCCGCTACTCGATCAAGCTCAGGCAGAAACTTGATAAAATCAATCAGTTGTTTCTGGAGTCTTTGGAGGGAGTTCGAGTTATTCGTGCTTTCAATAAGCAAAAGGCAGAGGGGCAGCGTTTCGGTAAAGCAAATGCCGATTATGCTTCAACAGCAATGATATCGGGGCGAATTACAAGCCTTTTGCTGCCAGTTATCAATGTAATTTTTGGTGTAACTACAGCAGCGGTTTTGGGACTTGGTGCGCATTATATCGAAACCGGTGCTATGGAGGTCGGCTCGTTGGTAGCAAACAGCCAGTATATCAGTATGGTACTGATGTCGGTTATGATGTTAGCTCTTGTGATTATGATGTTCCCCACAGCGTATGCATGTGCAGGGCGTATAGCAGAAGTGCTGGAAACAGAAACCAGCATTCGGGATGGATCATTTTCTTTACAGAAGCGTCCCTTACGTTCTACGGTAGAATTTCGTCATGTGACCTTTGCCTATCCCGGAGCGCCGGAGCCGATTTTGAAAGATATTAGTTTTGAAACGCACCCAGGAGAAATTACTGCAATTATCGGTGGAACGGGACGGGGTAAATCCAGCATACTGAAACTGATTCCACGCTTGTACGATCCCTTATTTGGAGAAGTTTTGATTGACGGCATAAATGCTAAGGAATATGCAGTAGATGATCTTCGTACCCTGATTGGATATGTCCCGCAGAAAAATATTTTATTTTCAGGCGATATTGCCTCCAATCTGAATTTCGGGAAAAGCGACGGAACGCAGCAGGATTGGCAGGCAGCAGCCGAGATTGCGTGTGCTGAGGAATTTATTATGAAAAAGAAAAACGGGTATCATGACAGAATCGCACAAGGCGGAACAAATCTTTCCGGCGGTCAGCGTCAACGCATGGCGATTGCAAGAGCGATTATGAAAAAACCGGAAATCTATGTTTTTGATGACAGCTTTTCGGCTTTGGATATGAAAACTGACCAAATTCTCCGAAAAAATTTGAAGGCGGCAATGAAAAATGCCACTATTATTATGGTGGCACAGCGAGTCAGCACTATTTTAGACGCAGACCGCATTTTAGTCGTTGACGATGGAATGATCGTCGGTCAGGGAACACATAAAGAACTATTGAATACCTGCTCTCTCTATCGTGAGATTGCAGAAATACAGTTGGGAAAGGAGACCATCTGATATGAAAAATCATACATTCAAACGGCTTTTTGGATATTTGAAAGCTCATCGTCTGCGGCTGTTTTTCGTTTTACTGTTTGCTTCCATCAGCACGATTTTTACGGTTATGGCTCCATTTGTGATTGGTAAGGTCACAACAACCCTCTTTGACAGTATCAGGGATGGTGTGTTTTATTGGGAAACCATTCTTTGGTTACTTGCGGTATTAGTATGCCTTTATCTGGTATCGCAGTTTTTTTCCTTTTTGCAGGGCTTTCATATGGCAAAGATCACGGCAAACGCAATGCGTGAAATCCGAGGCGACATAGATGACAAAATGCACAGATTGAAACTGAATTACTATGATACACATACCCACGGCGATATTCTTAGTGTAATTACTAATGATGTAGACACCATCAATAATACCGTCAGCCAAAATCTTACCTCTATCGTTACACAGGTGATTACCGCAATCGGAATTCTTCTTATGATGTTGGCAATCAGCCCGAAACTGACGCTGATTCCAATTATTATGGTGCCGCTGTCACTCTTAAGTGCTGCGGGTGTTATGAAATCCGGCAGCAAGCATTACGGAAAACAGCAGGAACTCTTAGGGCAGCTTAACGGATATATTGAAGAAATGTATACTGGTCAGCAGGTAATTCAGTCTTTTAGTTATCAGGAAAAAGCAAAACAGCGTTTTTCTGCTTTGAACGAGGAATTGAAAAATAGTTCCTATAAGGCGGAGACAACCGCAGGAGCAGTTAGCCCGATCACAACTTTCGTAAATGATATGGGCTATGTAGTTTGTGCCGCAATTGGCTGCCTGCGTGCCATAGGTGGACTGATTACCGTAGGAAATGTACAGGCTATGCTGGAATATACCCGCCGGTTTGCCGAGCCATTTTCTTCTCTAGCTGGTATGGCGGGAAGTTTTGGTGCGGCAAAAGCCGCAGGAGATCGAATTTTTTCCCTGTTGGACGCAGAGGAAGAATTGCCGGACACAAAACACGGTATCATTCCAAAGAACCGCTCCGGAAGTGTAACTTTTCAAAACGTTCAGTTCGGATATATGCCTGACCGTATGCTAATGCACGGTGTGAATTTGACGGTCGAACCCGGTCAAAAGGTCGCTATCGTCGGTCCGACTGGCGCGGGTAAAACCACTCTTATCAATCTGCTGATGCGTTTCTATGAAATAAACAACGGCATTATTACGCTAGACGGTGTAAATATATGTGATATGCCAAGAGAAGAACTGAGAGATCGCTTTGGTATGGTCTTGCAGGACACATGGCTTTTTGAAGGAACAATTGCCGACAACCTGGGATATGCAGAAGAAAATATGGATAGAAACAAAATCGTTGCTTCGGCAAAGTCTGCCTGTGCCCACAATTTTATAAAAACGCTTCCCGGCGGATATGATATGAGGCTTTCAAAAGGGGCAGAAAATATTTCACAGGGTGAGCGTCAGCTTCTCACCATCGCCCGTGCCATTGCTTCCGATCCTGAAATTATGATTTTGGATGAAGCAACGAGCAATGTAGACACCCACACAGAAGTTTTAATTCAGCGTGCCATGGCACAGCTTATGAAAGGGCGCACCAGTTTTGTTATTGCCCACAGACTTTCTACCATTCGTGATGCTGATATGATTTTGTATATGGAGGACGGAGACATAAAGGAAGTTGGAAACCATGAAGAGCTGATGGCAAAGGACGGAAAATATGCCGCTTTGTATAACAGCCAGTTTGCATAAATAATAATTATAAATAAAAACTGGCTGTTATCCCCCGATTGACCTTTTGCCTTTATAGAACCACACCCTACCCGAAAGAAGATATTGAAAGTTTTACTCTCCTACCCACTGCGTAACCCGCATACTGTGTTAGCAATAAATTTCCATATGCGGGTCTGCGCATAAAATACTATAATTTTCCAAACCTTCCCAATTTAACGATATTCTTCCCTGCACTTAGGCATTGCAGCGGTCCCGCTTTAACCTGTTCGCCGTATTCTTCGCCCCGCAAATCGGTATGAATGCACAGCGGTGACCCGTCCGGATTTTCATATCCCGCCTCCGTGATGCGCGGGTTTCCCAAAATAGCGGAAGTCACTGCCACACCATCCTTCGTTGGCAGCTCCTCTGGAAGAGAAATTGTTAATATCACTTCTTTCTCCTGTATCTCTACGGATACTTCCGGTTTCCAATCCGCAAAATGTACTGCGTCATCCTCCTTCTCAAACGCCTTCGCGCCCTGCAAATATACATTGCGGTGAATATAGGCAGGCTGGCGAATTTTTATATATGCCTGTAGCAGATCCCCGTCAAATGCCTTGACCTTCGCACAAAATTCTTCCAGAGAGAGTGCCGCGCCATCGTAGGTGCTTGTGCCGTAAGGACGCTCCTCCTTCCCGCCCACAAAGATATTCTGATACCAGCGGTCATCCGATCCGTAAACGCCAATCACGCCCATTACCTGCGTGGAATGCGGCAGATGATACGGTGTTGGGCGATCAAGTACTGGATAATGACTGATCAGACCGCAACAAAGATTATTGACATACGCTCCTCCCTGCGCGGCATTGGTAAAATTATAGCCGGACGCAAAAATATTATTGTCTACAAGATATGGACCATGTGTAACTTCAATCATAAAATCACGATTATTGTGATCATAGATATTGCGGCTTACCCGCGCGCCCTGTGCCTGCCAGTCAAGCCAAGTCCCCAGCGAACAGTGATGGATATGATTGTCGTGAATCTGCACATCCACAGCGGCATGCAACTTGATCCCGGCAATCTCATGCCCCCAGAATTCATGTCTGGTCGCAATCTGATAAATCTCATTTCCGTAGATCTGGCTGAAAATACAGCCCATATGTCCGACAATTCCGGTCTGACCACAATCGTAGATGGTATTGTTGCGCACAATATGTGATCCTGTCTGCTCACGGCTCCACCCTTTGCTTAGAGCTTTAAAGACTGCCTCCATCTGATACTCATAATCCGGTTTCTTTAACGTTTTTGTACAATCGTTCTGCCCCGTACTTGCCTCCTTGCCAAGACTTATCGCGCTGCATTTGGAATCGTGCAAAAGATTTTCCTCGATAATCCAGCCCTTGCTCCAGTTCGGTCCTATCATCCCCGTTTGATTTGCGGTTGGCGGTGCCCACTGCGTTGCTGCGTGCGCCATCTCAAAGCCCTGCACTGTAATATAATCCACTCCCGCGCGCTCCGGAAAAAAGCAGGCTTTTCGCACATTGATCTCCACCAGCCCCTTATTCGGATCATTTTTTCCAAAATTTGCATACAAAATGGTCACTTTTTCCTCCACCTTGGCGTACCAGGTAAGAAATGTAAGCTCCGGAAAATCAATTTCCTCCCTGCGATTCTCCCAGGTTGCAAGCAAAGAATACTCCCTTTTTTGGGGATTTCTGACTCCGTCCAGATCACTTGCCTCAAAAAGAGCCTTCCCATCTAAATATACCGCACCTAAATGAACATTGTACCCCCTCGGATCGACCAGCCAATCCCCCTCTATTTTTTCTGCGAATGGGTTGAAAGTGCCAAATAGGGTATTGGAAACTTCTGCTTTCCATACATTTTCTTCTATTTTTTCCCATTTTATTACAATTTCAGAACCCTTAATTACCACACTTTCCCCGTCCGCTGCCCGGTAAGTAATCCGGATCGCATCGCTGATTCCGCCATTTGCCGGCTTCACCCACTCGCGGTACACTCCCTTGTGGACAATAACTATATCTCCCGGCATCGCGATCTGCGCTGCGTGGTTGATTGTAAGAAATGGTGCGGTCTCACTGCCATCGTGTCTGTCCGATCCAGTTTTTGCTACATGATATGTTCCCATCACTTATTCCTCCTTGTATTGGACATTTTTTTATTCACTCATGGATAAATTATAGCAAAAAATGAATTTTGTGGCAACCATTCATTTTTCAAATTTTTCTCTTTTCCCGAATTTTATACCCGGATATTTTGTCCCTATAATAAAGAAGAAAATTCCTCTAACTTACGGATTGTATTATCATCAAAAAAATGATAAAATATAATTAGAAATCAGATACTTTTTCCTATGTAATAAAGGAGGCGTTAAATTGTGAAAACAAAAAAATTTTTGACCACCGCTATTTTTTATGCCGCAGTAATTCTCACTGGCTGCGGGACAAGGGATGAGTTTGACACTCCGGGGGCAAAGGATGCTCTGTCCATGGATGAGGCGACAAAAATTGCCTGGGAGGATGCAAAAGTTTCCGAGAGCGAACTGGAAAACCTCCACGCGCGTCTCAATGATGGAGCAGAATATACGGTGACCTTTACCACTGATCAAAAATCCTATGAATATTGTATTGCTGCTTCGGATGGGATGATTTTGGAAAAAAATGTAAATCAATTAACTTCAGATACTCCATCTCCAACTGTGGGAGAAAAACAGATAAGTCCAATACCATCTTCAACCGCACCGGCGCAGACTGCGGAAATCTCGCAGGAGGAAGCACTTGCGATCGCAAAGAAGGACGCAGGAGTTTCTGATAAGGAGATCTTTAATCTGGAGGTCAAACTTGATAAAGAAGATGGCATCCGCGTCTATGAGATTGAGTTTGATACTACTGAAATGGAATATGAGTATGATATTGCCGTTTCTGACGGAAAGATTGTTAATCGAAAATCAGAGCAGCAGGATAATCTCCCACCAAAAGCGACAGTAACTCCAAAGCCAGCCACAACAACTCCAAAACCGACCGCACCGGCACAGACCGCGGAAATCTCACAGGAGAAGGCACTTGCGATCGCAAAGAAGGACGCAGGAGTTTCCAATAAGGAGATCTTTAATCTGGAGGTCAAACTTGATAAAGAAGATGGCATCCGCGT
>CAJUCG010000011.1:0-12091 GCA_910585065.1 uncultured Lachnospiraceae bacterium | reverse complement strand
CTATGAGATTGAGTTTGATACTACTGAAATGGAATATGAGTATGATATTGCGGTTTCTGACGGCAGAATTATCAACCGCCAGGCAGAAGCAAAGGATCATATTTCTGCTAACGCGCCAGTGGCTTCCACATCAAAGCCGTCCACAGAGATCACGCAGGATACTGCTCTTTCGTCTGCGGCTAAGGATGCAGGCATCTCAGAGAGCGAAATATTCAATCTGAAAATAAAATTGGATTATGACGATGGAATTCATGTCTACGAAATTGAATTTGATGCGGGAATTTACGAGTACCAATACAAGATCGCCGCTTTAGACGGAACTATTCTGGAAAAAGAGATGGAGGAATCCGATGATCTTTTGTCTTCTGGAGGTAAAAATCAGGGTGCGGCGGATAAGATCACAAGGGAGGACGCACTAGCCATTGCAAGGGCAGATGCGGGCATTCTTGATGGCGAATTGCTTGACTTAGAGATAGAGTTGGATGATGATGATGGGATTCGGTATTATAATATAGAATTCTGCTGTGACGGCTGTGAATACGAATATGAGATAGGTACTCTGGATGGGAAAATATGGAAAATAGAGCATGACGACTGCGATCATTCATGGCATCATTTTGATAATTCCTATCACGGACATAATCACCATTAAATCAAACAGGGAAGATTATTTCTCCTATATAAACTGCTGCCAAAGGAAAAAAACTTTGGCAGCAGTTTATTTTTTTATGCGCAGGGGAAAATCCTCCCTACTTGATTGGCTCCTCCACCACACCCAAAAATAAAATTGAATTATCTGCCCCAGTAATAGCAAAGATAAACGGGCGATCTAACACAAAATCGACTTGCTCCTCCGGCGGCATTGCCGCGCCGCTCACTGCCATAACTGTAAATGCTGCTGCCTGACAGCCTTCCTCATCTACCAGAACACGCGCCGCATGGCTTGCCTTGCTAAGGTATGGCAATTCTTCCGGTGCGATAATTGGCGAAAAATCTGCTGTCTTCTCATCAAAAATATCTGTGACCCCCATTGTCTTTAGGCTCTCTTTCAAATCAAGTTCGGACATAATATCAAATTTTGGCATGGATAGATTCACTTTAATGAAAATTTGATCTTTCCACTGATGCCCTTCCTTAATCAGGCGCAGCACTTCCCCGCTCTGCACAAGAGCGTTGACTGAACTACCCTCATCTGGCAAAATCAGCCACATCCCCCCGCTAAAATTAAATCCGAGCTGAACCGCAGCAAAATTTTTCCCGAAAAAGTAGGTCTGTGCGCGGTTCTGATGCATGAAATCGCAGGAGATATCCCCCGCCGCATGAAAGATCCCTTCCTTTGTGCTTTTCTCATCAAAGTGATCCGTCCACCGTGCGCGGTAGTAAATCGTGCTGGCAAGTGCGAGAATGGTTTCAGGAGTCAAAGTAATTTCCCCCGCCTGCTCTTTTAAAAGTCCGCCCGTCTGCTCGTTAAGCCATTTTTGTAAAGCCATAGTATATTTCTTTTGTTCCATATCCCCCTGGAAGGATGAGGTGTGGTAAGTGTCCGCTAACCGCCGCAAGGTTTCCTCTGTATATTTCATTCCCTGCTTTAGCCAGATAGAGTTTGCAAGCTTGCACTCTAACGCGCCGTCCGCTGCATAATTTGCTTCCCAGAGTCCCGCCGCACTCTGCCTTACCTCCTCGATCCCCGACGCGCCAATAAGCTGCAAGATCTGTGCGCGGGAATTGCCGTTTGTCGTCTCTGCAAGCATGGAGAGTGCCATATACAAATTTAGCGGAGAATACACTCTGTTTTCCTTTCTCTCGCAGACCAAAAATTCCTGTATCGTCTTCTGATAAAATGGGTAGAGTCCATCCACATACGGCTTTGAGCGATTTTCGCGCTCATAGTTCTGTTTATAATAGGCATCAACCAGCTCCGCATATTTCTCCCATTCTGATTCTTCATCTCCATCCGGCTTCGCCGGGTAGGCGATCGTTTCCGGATACTGTGCCTGTGCAATCGCGTATTCTGCTGCCATAAAGTCCCCCTCCCCCGCTTTAAAAATACAAAATCCCACCGCAAGGCAGACACAAAGTGCTACTACCCCAATCAAAATTTGCCGCTTCTTCATGGAAATTCTCCTCTCCTTTCGATTTCTTTTATCAGTAAAGACCGGAAAATTTCCTATTGGTCACAATTTTGCGCACAGTGCGGAAGAGAAAAAAATTAGATATCAAATAGCAAAAATAAAAGCTGCAATATAATATTGACAATTATCACAATCACAATTCCTCTTACCACAATCTTGGAATTGCTGCCCTTAACCGTGGTCTGTCCGCGCTCAACTGCTTCGCTGGCAAGTACTGCACGGCGCGGCGCAATACTTCTTTGTCCTCTTTGCACAGTTTCAGTTTGTTCGGAGGGTGCCGCTTGGCTGCCTAAAACAGCTTCTTTTTGCGCACGGTCAGATAAATCCGGGGAAATCCCCGCCCCTGCGGCAGCAGCACTCGCCACATTGGAGAAATTTTCCGGGTAGATTTCCTCCGATGTTTCTGTAATCACTGGCTTTTTCACCCATGATCCACAAAAATCACATTTTCCCTTGCCCTTGATCTCGCGATCGCAAAAGGGACATAAGATTCTCTGCATTGTCGTCTCCCCTTCTAAAATCTAAGATCCTCTATCATATCAAGCACCGCCTGTCTTGAAGCCAGCGCGAAATTCTTCGCGCCAAACTTTGTATACTGCTCCTGCTTATATGCCGCGATAATTCCCCGCGAGGAATTGACAATCGCGCCCAGACCATCCGAATTAAAAAAGTGTACAAGATCCCTGCCCTTGCCGCCCTGTGCGCCGTACCCCGGCACCAAAATATAATTTTTTGGCATAAGTGCCCGCAGCAACTTCCCCTGCTCCGGATAGGTCGCGCCCACTACTGCGCCCACACTGCTGTAGCCGCAGGTGCCGACGCAGTCCGCTCCCCATTCCTTCACCTTTTCCGCCACATATTCATAGAGCGGTCTGTTATCAATTATGCGATCCTGAAATTCACCGCTGGAAGGATTTGATGTTTTAACCAGCACAAAAATCCCTTTGCGTTCCGCCTTGCACACATTAACAAAAGGCTTTACTCCATCCGTGCCGAGGTAGGGATTTACCGTAACAAAATCCTCTTTAAATCCGCGCAAAACATGATTTCCAATTTTTACCACTCCGATATGCCCATCTGCGTAAGCAGCCGAAGTCGAACCGATATCCCCGCGCTTGATATCGCCAATCACCACTAATTCTTTTTCCTTGCAGTATTCCACGGTTCTTTCAAATGCTGCCATCCCCGGCACGCCGAACTGCTCATACATTGCAATCTGCGGCTTCACTGCCGGAATTAGATCATACGTAGCATCCACAATCGCCTTGTTAAACTGCCATACCGCCTCCGCTGCCGCTTCTAAGGTTTCTCCTTTTTCTTCTATCGCCCGACTCACGATATTCTCCGGAATATAGGAAAGCATTGGATCAAGTCCTACTACTACCGGTGCATTTTTTTCCTGAATTTTTTTTACCAATTCATCAATCATTTCTTTTTGTTTCCTTTCCCTTTATTCTTTTTGAATTGCAACAGTCTTATTTTAAATTTCAAATACAATTTCCCCGTTTACCATCGTAAGCAGTATCTTCCCATACACGCTTCTTCCCCCAAATGGAGAATTTTTTCCTTTTGAAATAAATTTTTTCACATCGATCACATAGGGCTGTTCGGTCTCTGCAATCACCAGATCCGCGATATGCCCGGCGGAAATATCCCCTCTGTCAATTCCCAAAATACGTGCTGGATTTGTGCTAAGTTTTTCTACTAGCTGCGAGATGGTTAAATGCCCCGCCTTTACAAGTGTCGTGTAGGAGAGCGCGAACGCTGTCTCAGAGCCGACAATCCCAAATGGTGCGTCCTTGATGGAACGCTTTTTCTCCTCGGCAGAATGCGGAGCATGATCTGTTGCAATCACCTCCATTGTTCCGTCTGCAAGCCCTGCAATCAGCGCGTCCACATCCGCTTTCGTCCGAAGCGGCGGATTCATCTTATAATTCGCATCATCCCCTAAAATTTCATCCTCCGTCATCGCAAAATGATGCGGGCAGACCTCCGCTGAAAGTTTTACGCCCAGAGATTTCCCAAGGCGCACCAATGCTACGGAATCCGCAGTGGAACAGTGACAGAGATGCAATTTTGCCCCTGTTTCCTTTGCAAGCAGGATATCCCGTGCCACAATTACATCCTCGACTGAATTTGTAATTCCAGGAAATCCCAATTCCTCCGCCTTTTTTCCCGCGTTCAACACGCCCCCTGCCAGCAAATTTTTGTCCTCACAGTGTGCGAGAATCACCAGCCCAAGCTCTGCTGCCTTTTTCATTCCTTCCTTATACAAAAGTGGATTCATCACCGATTTGCCATCCTCGCTCAATGCCATCGCACCAGCGGCTGCCATCCCGGAAATATCCGCAAGTTCCCCGCCGTTTTGCGAAAGCGTTAGCGCGCCAACCGGAATAATATGGATAAGCGAATCCTTTGCCGCCTTAAAATTTAGATATTCCACCATCACACGGTTATCAATCACAGGCTTTGTATTTGGCATTGGGCAGATGGTAGTAAATCCGCCCGCTGCCGCCGCCATCGTCCCGCTCGCGATGGTTTCCTTATACTCAAATCCTGGCTCTCTAAGATGTTCATGCAGATCGACAAATCCCGGAAATACATATTTTCCCTTTGCGTCGATTACGCGATGCGCCTCCCTCTCAATATGCGGTGCGATCTCTTTTACCGTCTCATCCACGATAAATATATCGTTCACCCCACAGATCCCGGTGGCTGGATTGACCACGTAACCGCCTTGAATTAACGTAATCATATTTCCTCACTTCCCCTACATCAGCTCAAATGTATGCTTCAGATCGTCTAAAAGTTTTTCGTTCGTAATATAATCGCCAAACTCCTCCTTCGGAACAAAACGAAAATCATGCAGTTCTTCCGACAAAATAACCTCGTCTTCCAAAGTCATACATTCATAACTGATCCCGATATGATGCACATCCCCCACCATATATGACCAAGTATAGGCAATTCGGTCGATAATTGGTTCAAGTCCGGTCTGTTCGCGAATCAAGCGTATTACCGCTCTATCCGGTGCCTCGCCGAATTCAATCTTTCCATCCACAAATTCCCACTGATACGGATCTTCAATCCGATCATCATACCACCGCTGCACCAAAAGGTACTTATCCTCGTACCGCACAATTCCCTTGACCATAATAGCATATCTATTCATCTAAGCTCCTCCTATAACTAGTTTCGCATATGCTCTTTCCGTACCCCAAACTTGCGGAATCCCTTTTTTTGCACGCTTCGCTCTCATAAACAGATTCCAAGGGTACAAGAGAGGCATATACTGTTAATTAGTTCTGATCTGAATTTATTATACACGATTTTTTTCTAGTTGGCAATGTTTCTGTGTAAACAAACCAAAATTGAATAGGAAAGAAAAGCCCGCACATAAAAAAAGGCAAATTTCCACAATTTCCTGCGGATATTTGCCCCTTTTTAATCATCACAATATTATCTTATCCCAGCACTACCTGTACATAATGTTCTTTTCCATCCCCGAAGACCTGAATGACATTGCTGCTTTGTTCCTTCCCGTCCACCACCATTTTTGCCACTCCCTTGCAGATATGGTCTGGGTTTTTCACTTCCACATGAAAGATATCCCCACGGAATTCCCGTCTAAGTTCATAGCCGTCCCAGTCCGCCGGGATCGCCGGATCGATCATCAGTCCATCATAGTCCGGTTTCACCCCGAGAATATACTGGGAGATCGCCACGAAATTCCACGAGGCGGTGCCAGTTAGCCAGGAATTTTTCGCCTCACCAAAACGCCTTGCATCCCTGCCCGCCACCATCTGCGCATATACATATGGCTCTAAGCGATGTATCTGTGAGTACTCTTCCGTGTACGCCGGCGCGATCCTTGTATAATAATCAAACGCCTTGCCGCCACGTCCCATAAATGCCTCCGCACATATAATCCAAGCATTGTTATGACAAAAAACTCCCGCATTTTCTTTATAGCCCGCCGGATACGTTGAAATCTCACCGTACTCCACATAATATCTTGTAAATGCGGGATTATTTAACATAAGACCGTACTTTGTTCCCAAATATTTTTCCACTGCATCCAGTGCCTTTAATGCCTCACCATTCTCAAGCCCACATTTTCCAAGAACACAAAATCCCTGCGATTCAATAAAAATCTTTCCTTCCTCGCACTCCTTGCTTCCAACCTTCCGACCAAAATCATCATAGGCACGCAAAAACCACTCGCCATCATACCCATCACGCATAATGGTTTTACGCATCTTTTCCACTTCCGTCATTGCACGGTCATGTTCTTTCTGATTTCCAGTTTTTTCCATCAAGATCGCATACTCCTCGCCGATATAGGCAAACATCCCTGCAATCATCACGGATTCCGCAACTTTGCCATCTTTGCTTGTCACTGTCTGAAATGACTCGCCGGACTCCGTCGAAAAACAATTCAGATTCAGACAGTCATTCCAGTCCGCACGACCGATCAGCGGCAGCCCATGCGGACCAAGATGGTGAATTACATGATCAAACGAGCGTTTCAAATGATCGGCGAGCGGCGCGGCAAGATCTTCCTTATTGTCATATGGGGTTATCACATCAAGAATATCATAGTCCCCAGTCTCTTTAATATAGGCAACCACTGCCAGGATCAGCCAGAGCGGATCGTCGTTAAAATTGCCGCCAATCTCGTCATTTCCCTTTTTGGTCAGCGGCTGATACTGATGATATGCACCGCCGTCCGGCAGCTGCGTGGAAGCAAGATCAATAATTCTCTCCCTCGCGCGATCTGGAATCTGATGCACAAATCCCAGCAGATCCTGATTCGAGTCGCGAAATCCCATGCCGCGTCCAATTCCTGATTCAAAATATGAAGCACTGCGCGAAAGATTAAATGTTACCATACACTGGTACTGGTTCCAGATATTGACCATACGGTTTACTTTCTCCTGCGCCGTCTTCACAGTATATTTTGAGAGAAGCTTGTCCCAGTATTCTTTCAGCTCATTAAATGCATTATCCACCGCCTGCACATCGGCAAATTTCGCAATCATCGCCTCCGCTTTTCTTTTATTGATCACATTCGTCGCATTCGGGGCAAGCGCGGAGAGCAAAAGCCCATTGGTATCCGGCTCACCAACCTGCCACTCCCACTTTTCCTCTTCCTTATTCTCCACATAGCCGAGAACAAACACAAGTTCCTTTGTCTCACCTGGTTTTAGGGAAATCGCAAGGCAGTGGGAGGCAACAGGCGACCAGCCATCCGCTACAGAATTGGTACAAGCTCCAGCCCGCACCGCCTGCGGCGCATCAAAACCACCATATGTGCCAAGAAACGCCTCTCTGTCCGTATCAAACCCCTCGATCGGTGCATTGACCGAATAGAAAGCATAGTGATCACGACGCTCTTTATATTCTGTTTTATGGTAGATTACTGAACCTTTTATTTCTACCTCTCCAGTATTAAAATTACGCTGGAAATTTGTGCTATCATCCTGCGCATTCCACAAACACCACTCCACAAAGGAAAAAAGCTTGACTTCCCGCGTCATCGTACCAGTATTTTTCACAGTAACTTTGTGAACTTCCCCATGGTAATTCTGCGGTACAAAAAAGGTTATGCCGACTTCAATCCCTTTTCTCGCCCCCTTGATTTTCGTGTAGCCCATCCCATGGCGACACTCATAAAAATCCAGTTCTTTCTTTACTGGCATAAATCCCGGCGACCAGAAATCCCCGTCATCATACAGATAGAAATAACGCCCACCGCCCAGATCGAGCGGGACATTATTATAACGGAAACGTGTGATACGGCGCAATTTTGCATCTTTATAGAAACTGTACCCTCCCGCTGTATTGGAAATCAGCGAAAAAAAATCCTGCGTGCCAAGATAATTGATCCACGGATATGGTGTCTGTGGTGTCGTAATCACATATTCCTTGTTCTCATCATCAAAATAGCCAAATTTCATACGGTAAACCTCTCCTTCTTTTTTATATTTCATCCCCCCTGCGTGCCAAAGCGCGCATACTAATCAATAAGTTGAAAGTGATTTTCTTTCAAACTTTAGGTTCCTTATCTTCCCCTATGCTTAAACGTTTTCGTAATATCAAGTTCATTATAGCACAAAAAAGGGTAAAGTGCTATGAACTATTTTGCCAAAAAGAGAGCAGATGGATTGTGAAAAAGCAACAACAAAGCGCCTGTGGAAAAATCACACAGACGCTCTTTTATTTTCTCCTTGCTATTCTTGAAGGATTCCCGGTAATCCTTCCTGCTCCCCGCACTTTTGTATGACATCCATACAAACGCGCTCTCGCTGCCTGTAAGAATCTTCTCCTGCCGTTCTTATGTAATTATTTTGCTCCCGCACAGACAGAGGGGAAAGACCTGTTTTTTCAAAAAAAACAAAAAATTAAATCCAGCGCGTTGCCAAAGTCCTTTCCCCTGCGGACAGGCAGACAAAATCTGACCGCAAATTCGCATAAAGTCCCATGCGTCTTTTTTCCATCCGGCTCTTTAAGTATATTGAAAGATTCCAGTGCCATCAAGCCGCCGCCATTTTTTTGCCTGGAATAAAAATTGCCCTAGATAGAGTGATCCTCTGAGGGTTTATCCTGCGGAAAAATTCAATCCGCACGACAAAAAAGACCGGTTTTTCAACCGGTGCAATCACAAGGTTTGCTGTTGTCAGTACTTGTCACTGAAATCTTTTTCCTTATCTCCTCTTACTATATAGCTTATCTTACAATTTGTCAACCTGTTTTGGAAAAAATTTGAGAGAAAAAAAGTTTGACAAAGCAAAAAAGGGGTTTCCACTCCGGGGCAGGAGTGGGAACCTTTATCTTATCGTCATTTGCAATCTATTTCTCGATTGTTCGAAACTGGAAAAATCCTGCGGTGGATGGCTTGATCGCTGAGGCACTGTAGGCGACAATCACCATTTCTAAATCCCGGTCCTTAATATAGTCGACCAAATCAATTTTTGAAAAATCCCGCAGATCCATAAATTCAATATGATTTAGCGCGAGCGACAAAAACGATACGATGGGCTTGCTGAACGAATCGCATACAAAGAGGATTTTTCCCTTTTCCACTTTATTGTTTGTGATATGGACAAGTGCCGGATTTCCATTAAAATAACAATTGTCTCGGTACGGTTTCGCGATATCGGGATCCTCCTTCACGGTTTCAAAAAACAGGGTTTCATTGAAACTTCCCTTTCTGGTTAACAACTTTGACATCCCCTTGCCATATTTTTCCCAGACATAATCCGTCTCAAACGAAGGATACACATAGGTAAAATCATCAATCCCGCCGTAAAGCTTCCCCGTGCGGTTTGCAAGAGAGCCAACAAAGCAATCCTCGACCGACTCAAAAACAAAATTGTTCTTATCCACAATTTTGGGATCATATTCATACCCATAATTTTCGCTGAGATAATTTAGCAGATAGACATAAGCTTCAAATGCCGTCTCCGTTCTCCAATGGTGATCCGTATCGAAAAATAAGGAACTGTACGGCTCGCCCGAACCGTATTTTTCATGCAGAACCTCCCGGTAGTCAAGTGCGGCAATCTTATTTTTTTCAAGTCCTGCCAACAAGCGATCCGCATTTTTATTTGCAAAATCCTCCTTGCCATGAGGAAGCAGATTATTGTATTTATCCACTTTAAAAGGCCATTGTACATATAAAAGCTTGGCTCCCTGCGCATCGCATTCCGCCTTTAACCCCTTAAACTGATTGACAATCCAGTTTGTTCCATAAGTCGAATAGGCGTAAGTAAGCTGCCCATTATCCATTTTATACACATAATAATATACTCTGCGCTCCTCCACTTCCTTGCGTCCAAGCATCACCTGGAGCAGACCGTGCAGATCAATCAAAGTACTGCGCCCCACAATACTTTTATTGATTGTGGATTCCGCTGAGGTAATTCCCGCAGCCGTCTTATCTAAAAGATTGCCCTTATTTGCCGTGTAGGATTCTTTAAACGCATCGGTAATATCATGATTTGTTTTTATCATTTGAAACAACATGGCATAGATTGCGATCACAAAAATTACCGCTGTGATCATCCGCCCCGTTACATGAAATTTTTTCTTCCTCTGCGAGTTATCACCGCGCTTTGCATTTTTCATATATGCTTCCTTTCTGAGTTCTAAAAATTAAAATAAATAAACGGATTATATGAACTTTTTGCAATATAGGAAAGCGAGAGTACAAACAGTGCCAAATACCAAAGCACCAAAAGGCGTTCCGTCCACAGTGCCATCTTTCCAGAAAACCGCTCCACAAGCTTTCTCACGGGGAGGCAAGCAACGATACATAGTATAAATGTAATTGCATACTCGCAGAGATAATAGTAGGCAGTATTATCCATCAGCCCCGCCGCTCCCCCAAAAAACATGGTTTTCATATAGGCGATCGCAGTGCCCATTGTATCGGAACGGAACAATACCCAGCCCATCACAACAAAAAACATGGTATAGAGATGCCTAAGCGGACGAAACTTTTTCGTCTGTGCAATCCCAGTAAGTTTTTCAAAGGTTAAAAGGACAAAATATAGGAGTCCCCATGCGATAAATGTCCAGTTTGCTCCATGCCATAATCCTGTACACGCCCACACAACAAAGAGGTTAAAAATAAGTCTTGCCTTATTCTTCACCCGGCTTCCGCCCAATGGAATATACAGGTAATCCCTAAACCAAGTCCCCAGGGAGATATGCCAGCGTCTCCAAAATTCTGTGATTGATTTGGAAATATATGGGAAATCAAAGTTTTCCAAAAATTCAAACCCAAACATCTTTCCCAGCCCAATCGCCATATCCGAATAGCCGGAAAAATCAAACAGAATCTGAAAGGTATAGGCAAATGCGCCGAGCCAAGCCATCAAAACTGAAAGGGACTCATTTTCCGCACCAAAGGCAAGATCGGCGAGCCGCCCCATATTATTGGCAAGGATCATCTTCTTTGCCATACCGATAATAAATCGGCATACGCCCTGCGAAAATTTATCAAAACTCTCTCTTCTGTTTACAATCTGTTCTGCAACTGTCTCATAGCGGACAATTGGTCCCGCGATCAACTGCGGGAAAAAGGCGATATAAAGTCCTACATTTACTGGATTTTTCTGCGCTGCCCCATGCCCTCTATACACATCCACCACATACGAGATCGCCTGAAAGGTGAAAAATGATATCCCGATCGGAAGGGTGATCTTTGGTATCGCAAAGCTTGTCCCCAGAAAACGATTGGAAGTTTCCAGTGTAAACATTAGATATTTAAATACAAATATTATTGAAAGATTGAACAATACCATAAGGGAAAGTACAGTGCGGGAACCTTTTTTGCTTCCCCGAAATTTCTCAACCATCAGACCAAAAAACCAGTTTGCGAAAATGGATAGGAGCATAATAAATACAAATTTGATTTCACCATATGCGTAAAATAGAAGACTTACGAAAAAGAGGAAATAGTTTTGAACCATTCTGCGTCTCTTTTTTAGCGGGGCAAAGAGAACATAATAAAATAACAGTACAACCGGCAAAAAGATCGCGACAAATACGGTGGATGAAAATATCATAGTGATGCACCTTTCTCTAGGGTATATCTGAAAACTGCGCTCTGATATCTGTTTCAATTAAAGGGAGTGGGGCTTCAGACATATCCTAAGTAAAAAAAAATACAAAAATTTTCCAACAAACAAACACGGGTTATTATAATCTATATGATTTAGAATGTCAAGAATGATTTTTATGTCGGGGTTTGCTTATAAAAAAGTGAGGGGGCGATCAAGAGATCGCCCGCTGCCCTATCCAATATCAGTAAAAATACTTCTTCCTCTTTGGGCAAAAAAAGTTCACTATCCCAAATTTCCTACCAAATTGTAAGTCCTGTAAGTTCACAAAATTCTTCCTTTGTAATCCTTTCAAAACCAATAAATTTATCGTTCTCCCGCACGCCTTTT
>CAJUCG010000010.1 GCA_910585065.1 uncultured Lachnospiraceae bacterium | reverse complement strand
GGATGTAAGCGGCGCAGTGAGCTTTTTGAACAGTTAGAGCGCGGACTTTTACAGCTGCGCCAAGGGATTGTATGGCGCAACCGAATCAATGAGAGCCGCAACGCTGTCGCCGATCAGCTAACGGAGATGGCACGTATTGTTGGGGAATTTGCAGGGAATTTAGAGCAGCAGGGCGGAAAGGTATGGGAGGTGCCGCGCAGCATCTATACAAGGCTTTGGTTCAAGCAGATCTGTGCGAGAAAAATGCTTTTGCTTGAGAGGAACGATGGGAGTTTAGAACTGCATTTGACAGCGCGCTGCCGCAGGGGACACTGTATGACAACGCGCGAGGCGGCGATGATTCTAAGCTGTATTGTCGGGGAAAGCTTAGTGCCGGGAGAGGCTTCGCGCCATGTGATCGGCAAGGACTACTCGGACTATGTTTTTCGCGAGGATGCAAATTTTGAGGTGACTACGGGCGTGGCGCGTGCTGCGCGGGTGGACAGCAGAGTTTCGGGCGACAATTTTTCGTTTCTGTACCCGGAGAGCGGAGAGGTGATTATGCTGCTTTCCGACGGGATGGGCAGCGGGGAAGCTGCCTGCAGAGAGAGCGAGCGGGTGATTGAACTTTTAGAGCAGTTTCTGGAGGCGGGGTTTAAGGAGGAATCTGCCATGCGCCTGATCAACTCGATGCTTGTGCTGCGCACGGAGAACAATATGTTTTCGACAATGGATATTACGGTACTGCACCTGGCGACGGGGATGTGCGATTTTATGAAGGCGGGTGCGGCGGCGACATTTATTCTGCGCGGCGACTGGATGGAGAGTATTTCCTCGACAACGCTGCCCGCAGGAATGCTCTCCTGTGTTTCCTATGATATGAAACAAAAGAAATTATATGAGGGAGATTATGTAATTATGGTCTCCGACGGAATCGTTGAGAGCGATGGGCAGGAGTTTATTACCCAGGCAATTTCGGGCGCGGAGAGCAAGAGTCCACAGGAAGTTGCCAATGTGATTCTTGAGGCGGCAATGCAGCGGGAAAACTACCAGCCAAGGGATGATATGACAGTGTTGGTCGCGGGACTGACAAAGAGGAATAAGCAGCAGGACAAGGAAAAAATTCCATGAAGAAGCAAAAACCAAAGGCATATGCCTTTTGCAGAGAAATAAAACAATCAATAGAAAAATATCATATGTTGGAAACCGGGGATGGTGTGGTGGCAGGGATCTCCGGCGGAGCGGACTCGCTTTGCTTACTGTATGTTCTATGCGCGCTGCAAGAAGAGTACAAACTGCGCCTTGCCGCACTGCATATTAATCATGGGATACGCGGGGAGGAGGCAGATGCGGACGAGGAGTTTGTGCGCCGGGAATGCGAGAAACTGGGTGTTGTGTTCCGGGCGGTACACCGGGATGTCCCGGCACTTGCTGCGCAGTGGGGAATGACCGAGGAGGAGGCGGGGCGCAGAACGCGGTATGAAGCCTTTTACCATGCGGCACTGGAGCTTGGATACGAAAAGATTGCCGTCGCCCACAATGAGAATGACAGTGCGGAAACTTTTTTGTTTCAGGCATTGCGCGGCAGCGGGGTCTGGGGACTTTCAGGGATCGCGCCGATAAGAAAGGAATATGGGACTACAATTATTCGACCGCTGCTCTTTGTTTCCCGCGCGCGGATCGAAGAATTTTTAGAGGAGGAGGGACATCCTTTCTGCACGGACAGGACAAATCTTTCAAAGGATTATACGCGCAACCGCATTCGCAGCGAATTACTGCCGATGGCGGCAGAGATGGTGAATGCGGGGGCAGTTTCCCACTTGGCACAGGCAGCCGCTCAGATGTATGAACTTTCCGGCTTTTTGCAGACTCAGGTGGAGGAAGCGTATCAAAGGGCAGTAAGGGAGGAGGGCGCAGAGAATAAAGAGATAAGTATAGATATATCAGTTTATAAACAATTGCCTTCATTTTTGCAGCGGGAAGTTGTGTTCAGGGCAGTTGGGCGGGCAGCGGGCGGACAGCGCGATATCGCAAGAACACATATCGAGGCGGTCTGTAATTTAATCTGTGCGCAGACGGGCAGGCGTATTTCTCTGCCGCACGAAATTTTTGCAGTCCGGCAGTACGGACAGGTTTTGATTGCGCCAAGAGAGGGAAGGGAACATAAAATGCCACAGCTTGACCCGGAGAGTTATTTTTGTGTGGATACCATCCCAAAAGTCTTGACATTTGGACAATACGAATTAAATTTGTACTTATCGAAGGGCAATTTGACTGTACGCTGCGCGGAAAATGAAAAAAATTCATTAAATGAGAGAAATTGCTATACGAAATGCTTTGATTATGGTAAAATAGAAAACATACTTATTTTGCGCACTAAACGCCCTGGGGATTATCTTCAGATCAATGGCGGAACGCACAGAAAACGGCTTAAGGATTTGTTTACGGACATGAAAGTGCCGGGGGAATACCGTGAGAGACTGCCATTACTTACCATGGGCAGCCATGTACTTTGGGCAGTTGGCGTGCGCAGTTCAGAAGGCTTTTTGGCGACGGAGAATACAAAGCAGATTCTCGTGGTAGAATTAAAGAAGAGGGGGAAAAAATTGCAATGGCAGAAAAAGTAAGTATATTGATTTCCGAACAGGAAGTAGCGGATCGGATTGCGGCGATGGCAGCACAGATCAGCGAGGCGTACCGCGGCAAGGATCTTCATCTGATCTGTGTGTTGAAGGGTGGAGCATTTTTTATGACTGAGCTTTCAAAACATCTCTCCATTCCGTGTTCACTGGATTTTATGGCACTTTCAAGCTACGAAAACGGGACGAAGAGCAGCGGGAACGTAAAGATTGTAAAAGATTTGGACGAGTCGATCGAGGGCAAGGACGTTTTGGTCGTGGAGGATATTGTGGATTCCGGGCACACGCTGAATTATCTGTGCAGGCGGTTAAATGAGCGGAGTCCGAGAAGTTTGAAGCTGTGTACACTGTTGGATAAGCCGGATCGCAGGGAAGTTTTTGTTCATGTGGATTATATTGGATTCCAGATCCCGGATGCCTTTGTAGTGGGGTATGGTCTGGACTACCAGCAAAAATATCGCAATCTGCCATTTATCGGAGTGGTTGAATTATAGATTGGAGAGGAGAAAACAAACGTGGGTAAGTTTATCAAGGGCTACGGATTCTATCTGTTTTTGCTCGTTATGTTTTTGGCGGCGATCTGGTTTACCAACGGGGGCGGCGGAGGTACCCCCGACTATGGATATCAGGCGTTTGAAAAGGATTTGGAAGCCGGGAGAGTGGCGCAGATCGATATCTATCCAAATGAGGAGGTGCCGACGGGTCAGGTGCGCATAAAGCTCTCCGGCGGCGAGATAAAGATATTTGATGCGACAGATGTGACTAAAATCGAGGAGATGGGCTATCACAAAGGTGTGGTAACAGTCGCACACGAGATTGAAAAGCCGAGTATTATTTGGAAGATTCTCCCATATATCTTCGGGGGCATACTGATATTTTTCCTGTTTTCCATGATGATGAATGTGATGAATGGCGGCGGTGCCAACAACTCGAAAATGATGAATTTTGGGAAGAGCCGCGCGCGCATGACAAGCGAGGAGAAGACTACCTTCCAGAATGTGGCGGGACTCCAGGAAGAAAAAGAAGAGCTTTCCGAAGTTGTGGACTTTTTGAAGAGTCCAAAGAAATATATCCATCTTGGCGCGCGCATTCCCAAGGGGATCTTGCTTGAGGGACCGCCAGGAACTGGTAAGACACTGCTCGCCAGAGCGGTGGCAGGTGAGGCGGGTGTACCGTTCTTCTCAATCTCCGGCTCAGATTTTGTGGAGATGTTTGTCGGCGTGGGCGCGTCCCGTGTGCGCGATCTTTTCGGGGAGGCAAAGAGAAATGCGCCCTGCATTATCTTTATTGACGAGATTGACGCAGTGGCAAGAAGGCGCGGTACTGGTATGGGCGGCGGACATGATGAGCGCGAGCAGACCTTAAACCAGATGCTTGTGGAGATGGATGGTTTTGGCAGTAATGAGGGAATCATTGTGTTAGCGGCAACAAACCGCGTTGATATCCTCGACCCGGCAATTCTTCGCCCAGGCCGTTTTGACCGCAAGGTCTTAGTTGGACGGCCAGATGTGAGGGGACGCGAGGAGATTCTTAATGTACATGCAAAGAACAAGCCTCTCGGCGATGATGTGGATCTAAAGCAGATTGCACAGACCACTGCGGGCTTTACCGGCGCGGATTTAGAGAACCTTTTAAATGAGGCGGCGATCAGCGCGGCGCGTGACAACAATGAGTTTATCCGCGAGGAGGATATCAAGAGATCCTTTATCAAAGTCGGGATCGGCAAAGAGAAGAAAAGCCGCATTATCTCGGACAAGGAAAAGAAGATCACCGCTTACCATGAGGCAGGACATGCGATTTTATTTCATCTTCTGCCAGATGTTGGTCCGGTTTACACCGTATCCATTATTCCAACGGGAGGCGGCGCGGCGGGCTATACAATGCCGCTGCCGGAAAAGGATGAAATGTTTAATACCAGGGGCAGGATGCTTCAGGATATTATCGTCGGGCTTGGCGGGCGCGTGGCAGAACAGCTTATCTTTGACGATGTGACTACCGGCGCGTCTCAGGATATCAAGAATGTGACTGGCACGGCGCGCAGCATGGTGACGCGCTATGGATTTTCCGAGAATATCGGTATGGTCAATTATGAAAGCAACGACGATGAAGTTTTTATCGGTCGCGATCTTGCGCAGACGCGCAGTTACAGTGAGGCTGTAGCAGGAAAGATCGACGAGGAAGTGCGAAAGATTATTGACGGGTGTTATGAGCAGGCAAAACAGATCCTTACGGAATATATGGATGTGCTGCACGCCTGTGCCGCGCTTTTGATAGAGAAGGAGCGCATCGGTCGTGAAGAATTCGAGGCACTCTTTGACACAGTATAAAAATTGTGTTTTTTATTGAAAACCGGCTTTTTCAACAAAAAGCCGGTTTTCCTGCGAATTTTTGTAAAAAACATCGTTAATAATTGGTAAAAACTGGGATATAAGCTGTGAAAATGACGAAAAAGGCGAGTAAAATTGTATCATGTTTGTGAACACTTTTCTATTTTTCTATGCTATAATAACAGCCGTAAACCCCAATACATTATATATAGTTTTTGCTACACCCCATAAGTAACAAAATACCTTCTCCAAAAAAGGACAGCCTACAAAAGCTGTCCTTTTTTATGCGCACAGGTACCCAATTAGAAAAGAAAATTTCTTTTGCTCGATTTAATTCCCATATTTTGGAAAATAAAGGCATAATTTTTCTGGTTTTCACGCAAATGCAATGGTCTGCATAAAAAAAGGTAAGAATTTAGTGATTTTGTATATTGTAATTAGGACGATGGTATTATAAAATAAGAATACACACTGAATTTAAGAATTGCAGGCAGGAGCAAAGGGATGGAAAACGGAAGTAAGATATATGAAAGTTATAGAGAAAGTATGCCATTTAACAAAGAGGCAATATTTTCTGACGGCACTGCATCCTACCGGGTTCCGCCGGAACCGATGCCGTATGAGTCCGTGAAAATTCGTATCCGCACCGCGCATCAGAAAATTAGCGAAATTCTTTTATGCACAGGGGAAAAACGGTTTTCCATGAACGTGGGCAGGACGACAGATCGTTTTGATTTTTATGAAACAGAACTTTATTTGACCAATGAGGCAGCCGCATATTATTTTTTGATCCGTTTTGGGAATGAGGAGTATTACTATACGCGTGCCGGGGTGGATACAGTGCATCACCCGGAGTATAATTTTGAGATTGTGCCAGGTTATACCACACCGGACTGGGCAAAAGGTGCAGTATTTTATCAGATTTTTGTGGATCGGTTCTGCAACGGCGATTCAGGGAATGATGTGTTGGATCGCGAGTACAATTATATCGGCGAGCCGACGATGGGAGTGGTGGACTGGAACCGCTACCCATCCAGCATGGATGTGCGCGCATTCTACGGCGGTGACCTTGCGGGGGTGATGCGCAAACTTGACTACTTGCAGAATCTTGGGGTGGAAGTGATCTATTTGAACCCGATTTTTGTTTCGCCGTCAAATCATAAATACGATATACAGGATTATGATTATATTGACCCGCATTATGGGGTGATCTTAAAGGATGAGGGGGAACTTTTGCCGGAGGGTGAAAAGTCCAATAAGAAGGCGACAAGGTATATCAGCCGTGTGACTTCCAAGGAGAATCTTGAGGCGAGCAATGCCTATTTTATCTCGCTGGTCGAGGAGATTCACCGGCGCGGCATGAAGATAATTTTAGATGGCGTGTTCAATCACTGCGGTTCATTTAACAAATGGCTGGACAGAGAGGGGATCTACGAGGAGGCGGAAGGCTACGAAAAGGGCGCGTATGTGTCCGAGGACAGCCCGTATCATACCTTCTTTCAGTTTCATAAGCCCGAGCCGGAAGAATGGCCGTACAACGCTTCCTACGATGGCTGGTGGGGGCATGACACACTGCCAAAATTAAATTATGAAGCCTCCCCGAAATTGTTCAACTATATTATGCGCATTGCGCGCAAATGGGTGTCGCCGCCGTACAATGTGGATGGATGGCGGCTTGATGTAGCAGCAGATTTAGGACATTCGCCGGAGTATAACCATTATTTCTGGAAGGCGTTCCGTGACAATGTGCGCAGCGCGAATCCGCAGGCATTGATTTTGGCAGAGCATTACGGCGACCCGCAGCCCTGGCTAAAGGGGAGTGAGTGGGATTCCGTAATGAATTATGATGCGTTTATGGAGCCGGTTACCTGGTTTTTGACTGGACTTGAGAAGCACAGCGACGAGTATAGACATGATATGTATTGTAATCCAGATGTATTTTTCGGCGCGATGCGCCATTATACGACACGCTTTCACACACAGTCACTAATGGTGGCGATGAACGAACTTTCCAACCACGATCACTCCCGCTTTATGACAAGGACAAACCATAGGGTGGGGCGCACCGCGACAAGCGGACCGCAGGCGGCGAACGAGAATTTAAATCCGGCGATTATGCGCGAGGCGGTAGTGATTCAGATGACTTGGATCGGCGCGCCGACCATTTATTATGGGGATGAGGCGGGTGTGTGCGGATGGACGGACCCGGACAATCGCCGCACTTATCCATGGGGGCGCGAGGACAAGGATCTGATCGCTCTGCACAAGGAGCTGATTGCCATCCATAAAGCATACCAGTCACTGCGCACCGGATCGCTGAAATTTGTGTACGGGGCTTACGGTGTGATAGGTTATGGCCGCTTTAATGAGGAGGAGCAATTTGTAATCCTTGTAAATAATAATGATTATGAGGTAAATGTACAGGTTTCTGTCTGGCAGCTCGGTGTGGTTCCGGGGCGCGCATTAGTTCGTATGTTGTATACAAACACACAGGGTTTTGGCGTGGATATGGCACTGTACTATCCGGAGGATGGAATTCTCTCGATGCGTCTGTGGCCGTTCTCAAGCATTGTGCTAAAGAATTTCCCGGAGCATTTGAGCTGATAAAAGAGGTGGCAATGATGAAAAACAGAAATGTTTTAAGTCTGTTTTCGTCGGCGGGGATTGGCGAGCTGGGACTTGCGTCGGCAGGGCTGTCCGTCTTGATCAGCAATGAAATGCGGATATGTTGGCGGCAGCTCTCTATCTTTACCAAAGCTTCTCTAGTGAACAGCCATGTAATTGAAGCAGATGAACAAATTCTGTTTGACCCAAATTTTTAAATTTTCGTATTCTGCGAATATTATAGCCGAGATCAACATCCTGTTTTATTTTTTGATCCATAAATATTTGATCTTCCCCTTATAAAGAATTTCCTTATCATTATAAACAGATTGATAAAAAAGGTTGAACCCAAACGAGTCCAACCTTTGTATTTTTTATTTTATTGATTTAAAATTTTTGTTGTCGAAAAAGGGGATGGCGTAAATTCCCTTACTTTGCCCACATCTAAATCCTCCGGCAATACCACATCCCCCATACGCACCCGTTTTAAGTATACACAGCAGCAGTCAATACTTTTTAACAGCCGTTTTACCTCGTGTTTTCGCCCCTGCGTAACTGTGATATAGCCGGAGAATACAGGGGTATCCGGGCGGTTTTTTAAGATATGTTCTTTTTGTTTTCCCCTGATATAATCATAAATTTCTGTAAGCCTGCTCTCCTGCACAAGGGTAAGTTTTGCCGGACGCGCGAGAGTTTCCTCCTCTCCATTTAGCAGTATGCCGTATTCCAATTTTTTCCTTTTTTCTTCAATAAAATTTCCCATTGCCCAGAAAAAATATTCTTTTTCCACTGCTCTGTCCGGGTGAGTCATATACTGATTGTACGCGCCATCATCCGTTAAGATCAGTAACCCTTCTGTGTCACAATCAAGGCGGCCTACGGGGCGCAGCCTGGTCATATCAAGCGCGCCAAGATAAGTTAGGATCGTCGGGTGGGTCGCATCGCGCAGGGCAGTAATACAACCCGCCGGTTTGTGAAAAATATAGTAATGATACATAATCTTACTCCGTAAATTTTGCCTGTTTTGCCAACTTTATAATCTCTATCTGATGGAAAATCAAAAAGAATAAAAAGAGCGCGCTGAAGATCCCGACCCACCACACTCTCATTATAAGCGCGAAAACACCCCAGAAGAGAAAGCCGAAAAGCATCGGATAGCGCAGTGTCTTGTAGTATTTTTGTTTATCTTCAAGAGTGGTGTGCAGTTGGAAGGGATTCCCGTCATTTTCTTTTTCCACAATCAGCAGTTCGCGGTTGAATGTCGTGGAATTTGTTGCGACGCGGGCACCTTTCTCCGCCCATGGTCGCCAGACTGCCTTGCCGGCGGAGTAGTTGAGGTTGATATTTTTAAAAAATACGCGGTATCCTAAATCCTCTAAGAAATCCCGGTACTCGGCGGCATTCTCCTTCGACTTCTGACCGATAAATTCCACGCAGTATAGATACTGCTCCGGCTTACATTCCTCAAACTCATAGGACATCTTTCCTGTTCGTATCAGCTGCCATCCCTTTGCCGCCATTCGGTTTAACCATCTCTCCTGAAATCCCATTAAACCGCCGTAAAAGCGATAAAATTTTTTGCTCATTTACTGTCACCTCCAATAATCTGCTCCGCCGTGTCGGTGAGCTGCTTTAGTCTTGCAAGTTCTCTTTTTGCAATTTCCTTTCCCTGCGCAGTAATGAGATACTCTCTTTTTCGTCCCCCCGCCTCGCCGTAGGGGGCGATCCATCCTTTTTCCTGCAATGTGTTTAACGCGCCGTACAATGTGCCCGCACCAAGCAGGAGCCGCCCTCCCGTCTTTTCCTCAATGAACTGCATAATGCCATAGCCATGCTTGGGAGAGCAGAGGGAGAGCAGGATATAAAATGTCACTTCGGTCAGTGCGCCGCCTTTTACATTGTCCCGCATTTTACTTTCTCCATTTTTAGTTCCGCATATATCTTTCCAGCATTCCTTTCCGTGGAAGAGATTTTTTTCGCTTCGTTCTTAAAATCTCTTCCGGGTGTTGTTCAGGCATATGCTGATTTTTATTACGTTTACTGTAATAGTATTATATCAGTAACCGTAATAGTTGTCAAGAGAAAATGTCGGAAAGAAATGGTTGAAATCGCTTTTGTAAGATGCTATTATAAAAACTGGAAGTATTAAGATAAGTAAAGGGATCTCTAAGATAAGCAATAAGATAGATAAAAAATAGAACAAGGAGGAAAATTATGGAAGAGAATAGGAATAATTTAAAAGAGCTATACCCTACAAAAATCGCAGGGATCACGCTGCGCCCCGTGAGAGAGGGCGAGGAGTGGATGGTGCTGCATTTTATCCGGGGGATCGCGGCATATGAGAAAATGTCCGATGACGTGGTTGCGACAAAGGAAGGACTGCACCGTGCAATATTTGAACAGCGCGCCTGCAATGTATTATTTGTTGAGAAAGAGGGTGTGCCAGTCGGCTTTTGTCTGTATTTCCATACATTTTCGACTTTCTGCGGAAAAACGAATTTGTATCTTGAGGATCTCTTTCTTGATGAGGAAGTGAGAGGACAGGGCATCGGGCGCGAAGTATTCCATATTTTGATGGAGATCGCGCTTGCTGAGGGTTGTGAACGTTTTGAGTGGGCGTGCTTAAACTGGAATGCACCTTCCATTGGATTCTACCGCAAGATGGGAGCTTCTCCAATGTCGGATTGGACAACCTGGAGGATGACAGCAGGAGAGATGAGGAAGCAATTGCAGGGAGAAGGGAAGGAATTTGCATGAAAAAATATGACTTGTCAGGCGAATGGCTGCTTTGGCTGGATGAGGAAAAAAAAGGAAAATTTGAAGATGGATGCCTCTCACACAAGTTTAACGATGTGATCGCGCTCCCGTCGACCACCGCACAGGCGGGAAAGAGTTTGCACGGGGAGAATATGGCGCGGGAAATCGGTTTTTTGACGGAGCGTTATCCCTTTTTTGGATATGCATGGTACCAGCGCACTGTGCGGATAGAGGAGGAGGATGTTGGCGCACCGATCTATCTGTATCTGGAACGCACGCGTATGGTGCGCGTCTGGATAAACGACAAATTTGTCGGCAACGGGGACAGCATTTGCGCACCGCATCAATATGCCATCAGTGATGCATTAAACGGACAGGAAATTACAATTACAATATGCGTGGACAATACTAATTATCCGACAAAGGGCGGGCATATGACCTCGCCGGATACCCAGACAAACTGGAATGGAATTCTTGGCAAAATGGAACTTAAAGTTTTCGCGCCGGTGGATATCTTATCCGCCACCACAGCATCCGATGCATCCACCGGAGAAATCAAAGTGACATTAAAGACATTAAATACCTGGATGCTTCCGCAGGAGCGCGAATTATTGATAAGCGGCGAGTATGTTTTTTTGTCGGAGGAAATTCTGCCCACATCAAGTATGCAGACCGCACCGCTCTATTTGGTGGAAAATTCGCATCGTCAAACGATTACCATACCGCCGGGAACGGGATATCAGACCATTGTGGTAAAAGCAGCGAATATTACGCGCTTTAGTGAGTTCACCCCTTGTTTTGGACAGCTTCATCTTCGCTGCGTCGAGCGCGAGAGTGATCTTTTAAGACCAGCCTTTGATCAGGCAAAAAAAGAAGTGCGGGGGAGAATAGAAGAGAAGCTTTTTTCCACAGAAGAAACAACAGGAAGTATCATGCCGAGTAGACATAGAAGAAGGGTGGGAGAAGGTGCCAGAAGTGCGGGGATACTTGCTGTGGATACGGTGTTTGGATTTAGAGATTTTGCGGCGGGAAAACATCATTTTTATATCAATGGGGTGAAGACTTTCCTGCGCGGCAAACATGAGGGCATGATTTTCCCGCAGACTGGTGCTGCCCCGATGGAGATAGAAGAATGGCTTAAGGTGATGCGCACCGCAAAGCGTTTTGGAATCAACCACTATCGCTTTCATACCTGCTGCCCGCCGGAAGCCGCCTTTTTTGCAGCGGATTTGTTAGGGATCTACATGGAGCCGGAATTGCCGTTTTGGGGGACGATCGCGGCACCAGGTGAGGAGGGGTATAACGGGGAAGAGCAGGATTATCTGATTGCCGAGGGGTTCCGGCTGATGGAGGCTTACGGCAGCCATCCATCCTTTGTGATGATGTCGCTCGGCAATGAACTTTGGGGCAGTAAGACACGGCTTGGCGAGATAATAGAAAAATTCCGTGCAGTGGATCAGAGGCATCTATATACTTCAGGTTCCAATAATTTCCAATTTTATCCATCCGATCTCCCGCAAGAAGATTTCTTTGTAGGGGTGCGCTTTGATAAGGACAGGCTGATTCGCGGTTCCTATGCAATGTGCGATGCGCCGCAGGGCTTTGTGCAGACAGAAAAACCAAGTACCGCGCATAATTACGATGTATTTTTTGATAGCGAAGAGGAGGAAAACTCTGAAAATAATTCTGGGTCGGTGAATTCGGGGGAGTCTGTGACAGAAAAAGAAATTGAGATCCAATATGGCATCGGTGTAAAAAAGGTGAAAGCTTCAGCGGCTGATACCTTTACCACAAATAAGCCAGTTATCTCCCACGAAATTGGTCAGTACTGCACCTACCCGGACTTTAAGGAGATCGACCACTACAATGGGGTGCTTGCCGCCCGCAACTTAGAAGTATTTCGGGAGCGTTTAAATAAGGCGGGGATGGGGCAGCAGCAGGAAGAATTTTTCTGCAATTCCGGCGCACTTGCCGCATTCTGCTACAAGCTTGAACTTGAGGCGGCACACCGCTCACATCTGCTTGCGGGATACCAGCTTCTCGATCTCCAGGACTTTTCCGGACAGGGAACGGCATTAGTTGGGGTACTCAACGCGAGAATGGAGGAAAAGGGAATTATTTCTGGTAGAGAGTGGAGAGGGTTCTGCGCGCCAACTGTCGCGCTTGCTGTGTTGCCTCAATTTGTGTACGAGCAGGGGGATGCCCTGCACGG
This sequence comes from uncultured Lachnospiraceae bacterium, assembly GCA_910585065.1. Lineage (GTDB taxonomy): Bacteria > Bacillota > Clostridia > Lachnospirales > Lachnospiraceae > RGIG4057. The sequence goes on along the minus strand of CAJUCG010000010.1, from coordinate 21,170 downwards.
GAAACTTCTTATCTCTCATTATGGCGCACAGCCGCTTAGAGGAACAGTATTAAATGTAATGATCACGGAAGCGGGAAAATCCGCAGAGAACAGGGCAGTAAAATTTTTATTTGATGCAGATTACCCGCAGAAAACATTTGCAAATGGTGTGCATACGGCGGGGGAATTCAATTTTGAATTTCCGGGGGCAAATGAATTTAAAGAATATCTGCTGACCCTTACTCTTAGCTGGCAGGATGGGGGACTGATCAACCGAAATACCTATATTTTGTACAGCTATCCAAAAAGAAGCCGCCTGCAGGAATTTGCGCGGAATTTGCAGGAAGACGGCGGGGAATTTTTACTGTGCAGGGAATGCAAAAAGGAGAAAACAGGGTGCGAAAATAAGAGTGATAATAGTGTTAGTGACAAGAATGTAGCACTCTATGTGACAACTTCTGTTTCCGGGGCGGAAAAACTGCTTGGGCAGGGGCAGCGCGTACTTTTCTTCCCAAAGAAAATAAAGGAGAGTGTGCCGGGGACATTCTGCACGGATTTCTGGTGTTATCCAATGTTTCGCGCCATCTCGGAGTCTGTAAATCGCCCGCTGCCTATTGGGACCTTAGGACTGAATATCAAAGAAAATCATCCTGCACTGCGCTATTTTTGCAGTCATTCTTATTCCACGCCGCAGTGGTATGATATCGTGACAGAAAGTGATGCCGCAGTGTTAGATGGAACCGCGCTGCATCCAATTGTGCAGACCATTGACAATTTCGAGCGAAACCATAAATTGGGAACAATTTTTGAAGCTAGGTGTATGGGCGGAAATCTGCTTGTATGTACAGCGCGCCTGCCGGAAATTGCGGACAGTGTTGCGGCACAGAACCTCTATGAAAGCCTGATAAATTATGCGGTCTCCGAAGAGTTCGCGCCGCAGGAGGAATTAACCGAGGAGGAATTTGCAGGGATTTTTAAGTAAGAACAAGAAAAAAGGAAACCCGAAAGGAGGACAGCCTGACTGGTTCCTTTCGGGTTTTAGAAAATAAAAATCACAGGGTTTTGAATCTTGACATCTGCTTTTAAGTATCCGCGCACTCCTCAAATCTTGTGATCCATTCCGTATAATCGGAAAAATGTCCCGCATCAATATCAGCGAGAAGAGTGTCCATTGCGCGCAGTGCGTCGCAGAGAATATCAGCACTGATCAGCCCGCCTTGCAGCGCGTCGGCGGCCTCGGCAGCGTCTAAGATATGTACGCGCCCTTCTGGGTCAATTATCACGTCGATCAAAAGGTCGATAAAGGTAATTGCATTCTCGGTAAAAACTGTGCGGATGGTATCGCAGTACCAGTGGACAAAATGTCCATCCGGGGCGAAGATCTTGCTGACCTTGATCCCCTTATCCATAAAATATGCAGAGATGCCGCCGCCAATATCTTTGCGCGGTTTTAGGGATTTCCAGCGGGTGACCATCCGGGTATCGCTCTCGAACAAAATACAATCATCTTTTAGGGCGACGGTTTCAAGCGGGATAAAACGTTTGCGGTAAATTGTTTTTTCAGCCATGGGAACCTCCGTTCTTTTGATTCTTGTGGATGATGTCCGTTTATTGGCATTAGTATAGCATAAACAAGAAAAAAACACAACAAAAAATCTTTTGGAGGATATGATGGCAGAACAGGAATATTTTAAAAAAGCATTAGCGGATTTCGCCTTTGACGCGGCAGCGGGGGATGCTATCCGGCATCTGGCGGATCTTGGACTGAGCGTCGCGCAGATCGCGACAAAACTTAATTATCCGGTGAAGGAGGAAAAAATTGGAAAAGTAGTTTGGGAGCATTTTCTTAAAAACCGCCGAATCCTAAGGGAGGAGCCGGGAAGTGGAAAGTCAAGCGAAGAATATACCTATGTGACCAATTATGATGCTTACGGCAGAAAAAGTTTTCGCCGGGTAAAACTTGCAGAATATGGCGGAGAGAAGATTGTTTTTAAGGAAATTGTATATGATTTTGCTCTCGGAAAATTTTCTGATTATCTCCTGCAAAAATGCAGGGAAAACGGGGAGGAAAACTCCTATTTTACCTGTACTTTTGCGCAGATCCGCAGACAGGAACCTGAAATTTTCGCCACTCTTATGGAGGCTTTAGAAGTAAGAGAGCGGGAATACCTCCTAGGACTGCCCTTTGAGGAAACCGTCTACCATCAGCTTGATCGCCGCATAAGGGAGATTGCGGCGGTGCTGTATAAAACGGGGAAATACCAGGGGGAATGCTGGTTTTTAAAGAGCGGCGAAAAAATAATTTTACCAGCCAAAGAAGGGGGAAAAGCCGGGCAGAAAATTTTTGCAGTGTGATTTTGTTGTACTTTCTATTTCCCTCTTTATTTGAATCTTAAAATTCCATCTTTGTTTGATGTATATTTATCGAAATTCTCCTCCCAGGGTAGCTCCAGTTTAAGCTGGGAAGTCATCTCAAAAAGAATGTGGTTTAACTCATCTGGCGAGGAGGCAGCGGAGAGCTTTTCTGCGGCAGAAAGGTATGGTCTGGTCACCTCGCGGAAATTGGTCTCCATTGGTTTTAATTCCCTTAGCGCGTCTTCCAGTGCATTATTTAATTCTTCATAGGCAGTAAGTTCTCTCTCACCCATCCCAATGTGAAAGCAGACCTCTTTAAAGATTCGCCGGACAAAGAGAAACCATGCGGGGAGATTTAGCCGCGGGAAAAAGGTGAGGAAACTGCCGCCCGATCGGAATGCCGCATCTAAGATATCCTCCGTGCAGAGCGCGGCATTACTCACAATTAGCATAGTGCGCAGATCGTCTTGTTTTTTGGTTGGGATACAGTCCTTTAGTTTTTCTCCAAATTCAAAATATCTGCGGAATGCCCAGAAAAATCGGGTGAGCAAATCAGCCAGAAGGGCAGGAACAAAAGGTGTCATTCCAAAGTGTAAATCATTCCCCTCCTGAAAGGAGCAGACAGCAATGGCAGCGAGATCCTGCCTCGCATTGCTGATTTGGAATCTGCTGAGTTTGCACAGGGAGAGCAGCTTATAAAATGGCAGAACGATCCCCGTCCTGCATCCATGGTTTTTGTCGTCCCGCATTTCATGTTTTTCAAAACTGCTTGCAGTATCTGACATTAAATGTTCAAACCAGTTGACCACGCCAAAAAAAATCCGCTCGATTAAGCTGTCCCCGCGAAGCCCAAAGTCCTGTGCTGGAATCATTACCATTTCCCCCTGTGAGAGGGAGGAGGAAGTGGAGGTTAGCTGGCTTAAAACGGAAAAAAACAGACCGATGGGGCTTGGCGAATGCTCTAGTATTTTCATCAATCCTGGCACTCCGCTGCTATGTCGCTGGTCATAGTTTATACTGTAAGATTTTTCCAGATAGCTGATCGCGGAAGAAATATTGTCCTTTTGCAAAGAGTTCGGCTTCCAGCCGGATAGTTCTGCAAACCTGATCACAATCCTATCCACAGTGCTGTCTGAGAGTGCAAAAGGGCGGCTGTTTTTAGGGAGGCTCGTCAGGAAAATATCTACCATGCTGGCGATGGCTCCGCATGCAGTCGCCACAAGATAATCGCAGCGGTCACAGCGGGTGTGGTGGGTAAGGAGATGTTTGGCATCGGGTGGAGGGGGGAGAGTAGTCATAAATTAGCTCCTTTTTAGCAATAATTAGGAAATTTATTGAATCTTTAGTTTTTAAACCCTATCCAAAATATTTTATAGGATAAGGCTTAAAAACCAATATTATCATATCACGATAAAAATAAAAATAAAAGATGTATTTTTTACAAAAATTTTTAATGGAAAAATTTCTCTTGTACATAGTGAATAAATAGATTATAATGGGGAGAAGAGAAGCATTCTACAATATCCAAGGGGGTGAAATCATTGGAAAAAATTATTTTTTTTGATACGGAAGTTTCTAAAAATACCGGACGAATTATGGACTATGGCGCGTTGAGTTCGGACGGAACTTTTTTGCACACGCAGAGTACAGCAGATTTTATAAAATTTATCCAGGAATCCGATTTTTTGTGCGGACACAACGTATTTAAATTTGATTTGATCCATTTGAAAAACCAGCTGGAAAAGGAATTCGTGCCCTATTATTTTGAAAAGCGCAATGTGATTGATACCCTTTACTGGTCCGCCCTTTTATTTCCTGAGCATCCCTATCACCGTCTGTTAAAGGATGATAAATTGGAGACCGAGGAACTCAATAATCCGCTCAATGACGCAAAAAAAGCACAGAATCTTTTTTATGATGAGGTGAGGGCATTCCGAACCCTTCCCGACTCCCTAAAAAAAATTTATTATTCTTTGCTTGCATTGCAGGAAGAGTTCAGTGCGTTTTTCCAAGCAATAGGATATTACGGAAGAAATTTGGAAACGGAAGTGCTGATCCGCTCTTATTTTGATGGAAAAATCTGCTCCAACGCGCCTTTGCAGGAGCTTTCCCTACAGATGCCGGCAGAACTGGCATATTCTCTTGCTTTGGTACAAGCAGAAGATACCTGTTCCATCACCCCACCCTGGATTTTAAAAAACTATCCAAAATTACCGGAGGTTTTAACTAAACTTCGGGGAACACCTTGTGGAAATTGCCGCTACTGTGTGGAAAAACAGGATGCTCTGCGGGGATTAAAAGAATTTTTTGGCTATGAAGAATACCGGGATTTTGACGGCATTCCTCTGCAGAGACAGGCAGTGCAGGCGGCGATAGAAAAGAAATCCCTGCTTGCGGTATTTCCGACGGGCGGGGGAAAATCCATTACCTTTCAGGTTCCGGCATTGATGGCGGGCAGGAATGAGCGCGGGCTGACGGTCGTTATTTCCCCTCTTCAGTCCCTGATGCAGGATCAGGTGTACAACCTGGAGAGGATCGGGATCACGGATGCCGTGACCATCAACGGACTTTTAGATCCGCTAGAGAGGGCGGAGGCGATCCGCAGGGTTGAGGAGGGAAAGGCAAAAATATTGTATATCGCGCCGGAATCCCTGCGCTCAAGAAGCATTGAACGGCTGCTGCTTGACCGCAATGTCGTGCGTTTTGTGGTGGATGAAGCACATTGTTTTTCTGCGTGGGGGCAGGATTTTCGGGTGGACTATCTCTATATCGGTGAATTTATCAGAAGGCTCTGTGAAAAAAAGAAATTAGGAAAAAGCATTCCGGTTTCCTGTTTTACCGCGACGGCAAAGCAGAATGTGATTGCGGATATTTGCACATATTTTAGAGAGGAATTGGGGCTGGAACTCGAATTGTTTGCGGCGGGTTCATCGAGAAAGAATTTAATTTATAAGGTGCTTCCGGTAAAGGATGTGCAGAAATACACCTGTATCCGCAGATTATTGGATATGAAAAAATGTCCGACAATTATCTATGTTTCGCGGACAAAACGCGCGGAGGAATTGGCGAAGCGGTTAAATCAGGATGGCTATTTTGCAAAAGCCTACCACGGACAGATGGAAAAAAGGGAAAAAAGTGCGAATCAGAGGGCATTTGTGGGGGGCGAAGTGGATATTATAGTGGCGACATCGGCATTTGGAATGGGGGTGGACAAAAAGGATGTTGGTATGGTTATCCACTATGATATTTCGGACTCATTAGAGAATTATGTGCAGGAAGCAGGAAGAGCGGGGAGGGACCCAAGCATTTTTGCGGACTGTTATGTCCTGTATGACGAGGCGGATTTAAATAAGCATTTTACCTTGTTAAATCAGACAAAGATCAGTATGCAGGAAATTCAGCAAGTTTGGCGCGCGGTTAAGGAAATGACAAAACAGCGGATGAAATTTTCAAGTTCGGCACTTGAACTTGCGCGCGCAGCGGGGTGGGATGGGGTGGTAAAGGAGCTGGAAACCCGCGTAAAAACAGCAATTAACGCGTTGGAGGAAGCAAATTATATTAAGCGTGGAGAAAACATTCCACATATTTATGCGGACAGTATTTTGGTGCGGAGTGTGATGGAAGCGGAAAAAAAGATTGCCGCATCGGGGAGATTTACAGATGCGGAAAGACAGGATGCGATCCGGGTGGTCAGCCGTCTGATCAAGGAAGATACAAGAGTGGACTATATCGCGGATCATCTGGGGATGGAAAAAAGTGAAGTGCTACATATCATACAAAAACTGCGCGAGGCAAAGATTCTTGCGGACGCGAAGGATCTGACGGTCTATATGGAGGAAAAAACGGATCTGCAAAAAAGTTTAAACATTCTGCGCGGCTTTGCACAATTGGAAGATTTTCTACTTGAAAAATTGCAGGAAAAAGAAATGGTAGTTTCGATAAAGCAGCTTAATGAGGAGGCGCAGGGAGCGGGAAATAAGAGGATGACGGTGGGAAAACTGCTCTGTGTGCTGAATTTTTGGGCGATGAAAGGGTTTATCGAAAAGAAAAATGCATTTCAGAATCGGGATGTGGTTCGGATCACATGGCAGAAAGAGCCGGACGACATAGGGAAATTTTTACAGAGACAGCGGAGGGTGGCAGAATCTGTGCTTTGCTATCTGGATAAGATCAGGGAACATGAGGAGACAACAATCACTTTTTCCGTGCTGGAGATTATAGAGGAATATAATAAAAAACCATCACCTGAGTTTACGGTGGATGCGAAGGCAGTGGAAAATGCTCTTTTATATCTAAACAGGATGGGGATTTTAAAATTGGAGGGCGGTTTCCTTGTCTCATACAGCGCGCTTAGTATTGAGCGGCTGGAGAGGGACAACAAGATCCGCTATAAGGTGGAAGATTATAAACGGTTAAAATTGTATTATGAACAAAAAGTACAGATGATTCATATTGTCGGAGAATATGCAAAAAAGGTTACGGAGGATTATCAGGGGGCATTACAGTTTGTCGAGGATTATTTTCAGATGGAATACACTGCCTTTTTGCGGAAGTATTTCCGGGGCGAGCGCGCGGAGGAGATCCGGCGCAATATTACGGGGAAAAAATTCGAACAATTGTTCGGAAGCCTTTCCGTAACGCAGCTTCAGATTATCACGGATAAGGAGGCACCCTGCATTGTTGTTGCCGCGGGACCTGGGAGCGGAAAGACAAGGGTTCTTGTACATAAGCTTGCTTCCCTTTTGCTGATGGAGGATGTAAAGCATGAACAGCTTTTGATGCTGACTTTTTCGCGGGCTGCCGCGATGGAATTTAAGCAGCGTCTGTATGGGTTAATTGAGAATTCGGCGGCATATGTGGAGATCAAAACCTTTCATTCCTACTGTTTTGACTTGCTTGGCAGAGTAGGAAATTTACAGAGATCGGGAAATATTGTGCAGGATGCGGTGGAGAGTATTTGTGCTGGAGAAGTGGAAAGATCGCGAATTACAAAGACGGTTCTTGTTATCGATGAGGCACAGGATATGGAAGAGCAGGAATTTCGTTTGGTGCAGACACTTATGGATTATAATGATGATATCCGGGTGATCGCAGTCGGGGATGACGACCAAAATATTTATGAATTCCGTGGATCAAGTTCTGCTTATATGAAACGTTTGTTAGATCGGGAGGGAGCAAAATATTATGAGCTGGTGGAAAATTACCGCAGCCTATCAAATTTGGTCGCATACACAAATCATTTTGCTACCTGTATTTTTGACCGGATGAAAACGAATCCCATTGTGCCAGTGCAGAAGGACTACGGAAAGATTACTGTGGTTGAATACCGCTATCCGAATCTGATTTTTCCGGTGGTACAAAAAATGATAAATGATGGAATTTCCAAAGGCACCTGTGTTTTGACGTGGAAAAATGATACCGCGCTACAGGTGGCGGGACTTTTTTTAAAGCTTGGAAAGCGCGTAAAACTGGTGCAGGAGAGGGGGGATTTTCCGCTGAAAAATTTGCGGGAGATCCGGTATTTTAGCGCGCTGCTTAAAATTGGCGAGGGGGATTATATTATATGGGAGGAACGCTGGAGCATAGCAAAGGCAGAGTTTTTTAAAAGTTTTGGAAAAAGCAGCGAGTATGAGCTTTGCAGCAATGTGATCGCGATGTTTGAGTTAAGCAATCCGGAGACGAAATATGTTTCGGACTGGCAGTTGTATCTGGAGGAGTCCCAGATAGGGGATTTTTACCGCGAGGGGGAGGAGGAGGTCTATGTTTCGACCATGCACAAGTCCAAGGGGCATGAATATGAACATGTTGTGCTTTTGCTCGATGATTATAAGGTGGCTACGGAGGAGCGGAAAAGATTGCTCTATGTGGCGATGACAAGGGCGAAAAAGACTCTTGCGATCCACTATGCTGGAACATATCTGCGGCGTTGTGGGAAGCCTTCGGAGGGAATGGTGCCGTATCTGGATTATGAGTATGATGAGATAGATTACCCGGAGAGCGGTCTTGTGATATTCCAGATGGGGCTGAAGGATGTATTTTTATCGTATTTTTACCGGAGCCAGAATTTTGTGAAAAGGCTGCAGAGCGGGGATGAAATAGGGGTGGATGATGCCGGCTGCCTAGATGCCCGTGGAAACCGCCTGATGTTTTATTCAAGAAAATTTCAGGAGAAATTGCAGAAATATTTTTCGGATGGATACCATATTCTGCGGGCGAAGGTTAGTTTTATGTATTATTGGCATGAGGAGGGCAGGGAGGAAGAGGTGTTGGTGATGCTGCCGCAGTTAGAGTTAATAAAGAAGACCAGTCAGGAAGTAAATGCTGCCTGTACAGTGGAAAAGGGCAATTTTTATTAAGATTTCTTGTGCATCCCATGCTATACTAAAAAATAGAAAAACGGCATGTCATATGCGGAATTAGATATAGGAGGCAGAGAATGGATAAGAAAATCAATGCGAAAGAAGAGATGACAAAAAAGATTATAGATTACATTTTATCACACCAAAATGGAGAACTTTCGTTGGACATAATTGCGGGAGAACTGAATTATTCAAAATTTTATATGGCAAGGGCGTTTGCGGAGACAACGGGAATAACGGTTCACAAATATATCAAAGAGCATAGGCTGGCGGCAGCAGCAACGCAATTGGCAAGGACGGACAAAACGGTTATTGAGATTGCACTTGATGCAGGATATAGTTCACATCAGGCATTTACGCAGGCATTTGGCAAACGCTATCAGTGTTCTCCTCAGGATTATCGGAGAAAATTAGTATGCCGGAAAAATCAGATTTCTCTCAAAAAGAGAGTTTATCAGAGAAATTTTTTCTGGCAAAAACAGCAGTTTACTTGCCTGTGGCTGGTGTGTGATCATCGGGAAAGGAGGATGGCGGCATGAGTACCATTCCCTATGTAATTGAACAGACCAGCCGCGGGGAGAGAAGTTACGATATTTTCTCAAGGCTGTTATCTGACCGCATTATCTTTCTTGGGGAGGAAGTGAGCGATGCTTCGGCACAGCTTGTTGTAGCACAGCTTCTCTTTCTTGAGGCACAAGATCCTAAAAAGGATATTCAGCTCTATATCAACAGTCCCGGCGGATCGATCACGGCGGGGCTTGCCATCTACGACACCATGCAGTTTGTGAAATGTGATGTGTCCACAATCTGTATTGGTCTGGCGGCAAGTTTTGGTGCGTTTTTGCTTGCGGGCGGCACAAAGGGCAAACGCATTGCCCTGCCGAACGCGGAGATTTTAATTCACCAGCCCGCTATCAGTGGAAACGGTGTGCAGGGGCAGGCGACAGAAATCAAGATTGTTTCCGACCATATCCAGAAGAATAAGTCGCGCTTAAACCGTATCCTTGCAGAAAATACCGGGAAAACCGAGGAACAGATTGCAAAGGATACGGAGCGCGATCATTATATGACGGCACAGGAGGCACTTGCCTACGGGCTGATTGACAAGGTACTGGAATGCAGGTAGTATCCCAGAGTTTCCGCCTGTTTTAAAAATGGAATTTTTTCCGGTATCCCATAGCGGCGGACAATGCCGCAGCGGACAAGCCATTCGTAATTGATTCCAAACCCATGCGGGCGAGTTTCATAGCGAAACCCTTCGAGATTACCATATTTTTCCAAATATGCGAGAACGGGCTGATATACAAAAGATGTGTTTTCTTTCAGGTAGGATACTGTCTGTTCCAGAATATTTTTAAGGTTTTCCTTTAAGGAATCCTTATTCTCGCTTAGATTCAGAGAGAACAGAGGATCGTAAATCTTTTTAAAAATATCGGGGGTTAATCGTCTGCCCTGTGGGATCAGCTCTCTTTCTGGAATTTCCCGATGCTTGAAGATTTCAACCCACGCGATATTTTCTGCGATCTGTGGGATAAAATAAAGAGTATTTTCAAAGTTCTCCTTAATATAAAAGTTTTTTTCCGCTTTGTTCAGGTAATAGACGGCACCGGAAAATCCAAGCAGCATTTCCTTTTGGCGATCTACTTCGCCGACATAGAAGGCATCTTCCATCCACTCATCCAACATAGAATCTTTTGAAAATAATTTTGTGCTTTTGGCAAATGCTTTCCACATATAATCATCGGCGCGAAATGCGCCGATAAATTCTTTAAATGCAGTGAGAGAATATAGATTTAGTGCGACAAAAAGATCTTCATCATACAGGGAATAATACGGCTTTCCTTTATATCCATCCTCTAGGATCACGGCAATTTGCAGATCCGACCATTCCCAGAGCAGATCATGACTTGCGCTGCCTAGAAGATAGGCGGCGATGCATTGTTTTTCAGCGTAAAGCGAAATTTTTATCTTTTCGATAATATGATTATATTGTTCCCTGATTTGCGAATTTTCCATTTTTTTCCTCTTTCTGTCAAATGTCAGTAAGAATCTCTATCTTTTTAAGTATATAATTGGCGATTAATTATCGCCAACTGCGCCGAGTACGACCGCTCTGCAGCATCTACAGCTTCGTGCGAGTGCGCATCCCCGAAAAGATTTCTGTTGTCCTTAAATATTCTCTTAGATAATTGGCTGTTTTTGTTTTTCCTTCTGCAAGCATTTGGGATGGTGTTCCTTCAAATATGATCTCGCCGCCATGCCATCCTCCGCCCGGTCCTAAATCAATAATATAATCGGAATTTAAAATCATCTCCGGATGATGTTCCACTAACACAATGGTATTTTTGTCTTTTACAACGCGCTGCATAACTGACAGGATTTTGGCAACATCAAGTTTATGCAGTCCTATGGTTGGCTCATCTAAAATATAAAGCAAATCTTTTTTACTTCGGCAGCGCGTCATTTCCCGTGCCAGTTTTATCCGCTGTATTTCCCCTCCGGAAAGTGTGTTCATAGGCTGTCCAAGCTCCATATAGCCAAGTCCGAGATCGCAGGAGAGTTTAAGTTTTTCAAGAATATTTTTATTTCCATCAAAAAATTCAAGTGCTTCTGCAAATGGCATATCTAATACCTGTTTAATATTTTTGCCGCGATATTTTATATCGAGAACTTCCTCAATATACTGCTGACCATTACAGGCGGGACAGATTATTTTTGTTTCGCCAAAATACGGAATGTATTTTTCAAGATATCCCTTTCCTCTGCATTCGGGACAGCCCCCCTTGGAGTGAAAGGAAAAATATGATTTTTTATCTTTTGTGTCGCTCTTGATACATTCGGAGAAAAGAGTGCGGATGGAATCAAATAGGTCAAGGTAAGTCGCGGGTGTGGAGGTGCTTTTTCCGATGGGTGGTGCCTGGTCAATACAGATTATGTCTTTGATTTGTTCAGAACCCTGTATTTCCCTGTATTTTCCCGGAACAATGTGCTTTTGTTTTTCGGCACAGAGAGCTTTGTACAGTACTTCAAATACCGCGCTGCTTTTTCCGGAGCCGGATACTCCAGTAAAACAGGTGATTTTTCCAAGGGGAATCCTTATATCAATATTTTTAAGATTATTTGCCTCCACATCAAAAATTTTTATGAAACTATTGTTAGGGTTGTTGCCACAAAGTTCTTTTTCCGGTATTTTAGCAGAATCATTTGCTGGCGGTATATTGGAAATTTTATTTTTTCCCGGTCTAGGGAAAAGATATTTTCCGATTAGTGAATTGGGATTTTTGGCAAGTTGTTTAGGGGTTCCTGTCGCAATTACTTTTCCGCCATTTTTTCCTGCACCGGGACCGAGTTCGATAATATAATCCGCTGCCCGCAGAATATCCAGATTATGTTCTATGGTAATTACCGTACTGCCCTTTTGCAGAAGCTGATCAATCACCGCGAGAATTTTTTTTGTGTTCGCCCCATGTAATCCGTCCGTCGGCTCGTCAATAATATAAGTAAGACCAACTAAACCGGAGCCGACCTGACTGGCAATCCGAAGCCTCTGGTATTCGCCGCCGGAGAGGGAATCGATGCGCCGGTCAAAGGAGAGATAGCCAAGTCCGATTTCTTCCATTAAAGTCAGTTCTTCTTTTAATATGGAAATAATTCCTAAAGATTCATTTTTTTGAGGAAGCAAATCCAAAAAAGAATGAAGTTGTGAAAATTCCATTTTCCCAAGCTGTGCATAGTTTTTTCCGGCGAGTAAAGTGTAATTCCGGATTTTTTTTAGGCGTGTACCGTTGCAGGCTGGACATGGGATTTCGTGCATATATGTTTTGAAGAAATTTTCCTGTGCGGGTGTCTGTGGTGCGGGATCATTTAACATATGTTCATATAATTCTTCAAGCCGTGTCAGAATGCCCTGAAAGCGGATGGGCTGTCCCTCCTTGGCCAGATAGTTTGGCAGCGGCTTATCATATCCTATCGGGCGTTTCAGCAAAAAGGTATCTTCTCCGGTGCCATACAAAATCAGATTTTTTGCCTTTTTGGATAATTCTTCGTAAGGAATGTCAAACGGAAAATCATAGTGGCACGCCAGGCTATATAAACTCATATAGGAGTACGGATGATTCATCGAATAGATATCCGGGTAAAATACGCCCTGCTGCAAGGTTTTTTTGGAATTTTTTATAACCTTTAACGGATGTGTAATCTTTTTTGTCCCGCTTCCCATACATTCCGCACAGGCGCAGGAAATATGATTGTAGGAAAAATCGGAGGGTTCGAAGGTGGACGCAAAGAAATGATGCTTCTCACATCCATGTTTTTTATAAAATTCCTGTATTTTTATGGTATCTGTTCCGCTAAGATGAATAAAAAAATAGCGATCGCCGTGGGAGGCGGCATTTTTCAGACAGTTTATATCGCTTTTGGTAAGTGTGGCACTGGTTTGAAATCGGTTTTCCACAACGAAGATAAATTCATCTGCCTCGTTAATGTTGATAAAATCTCTAAGAGAAAGACGTTCTCCTCCCACATAGACAAATCGGAATCCTTGCTTGCGCAAGGATTCGATCTGCTGTTCTCTGTCGTTTCGTCTGGTAAAAAAATAGGGAAAGCCTACTTCGGCAGTTGTTTTATCCGGAAGTCCTTCCATATCCCGGATAAGGCTAGAAAGGCTGCTTGGAGAAAATATTTTATCACAGCAGGGGCATAGACACTGACCATAAAGAGCCATCAGGCTTCGGATACCGGAGGCGATATTTGTAAAGGTGCCAACGGTGGATCGGGGATTATGGTTTGGTTTTATTTGTTTTAAGCTGATTACTGTGGATAATCCTTCTATCGATTCAACCTTCGGCGATTTTATTTTTGTGTGAAATATTTTTTCGCCGTCCGACATACAGTGAAGTAGTTTTTGTTGGGCGGCGGCATAGATTACATCGTAGGCCAGCGTTGATTTTCCTGAACCGGATACTCCGGCAATCACGGTATGTTTGTTGTATGGGATCTCTACATCAATATTTTTCAGATTGTTCTCGCTTACTTTGGTAAGCCGGATTGCATTTTCTGCCCGTTGCATCATATCCCCCCTTTTGGCTGGTTTTCCGTTTATTATGGGCGCAAATTATTTTGATCTGCGTCGGATTGGAAGCATCAGGTCAATCTGTCCGGAACAATTATCCTCCGGCCAGCCCATATGCGCACAGTATACCCAGTTTAAATGTTCCTCCAGACAGCCGCCCATAATCTCTAAGCCAAGTTCGCTGTAATTTGCTTCATAGTCGGGGTTTTCCTCAACCCACCGGGTAAGGCTTTCCCAGTACTGGAATTCCGGGAACTGGATGGTTAAAACAGCGTACAGTCCGCCTTCAAATTTCTTTTTTACCATCGGTTTGGGAAGTTCCATATCTTCCGGGATCGTAACCCAATCCTCATAACCGTAAATATTGCCCTCAAGTATGCCGGGATTCGGATGGTTAAAGCCAAACATTCTGGCATCCGGTTTGATCTCGTACAGCTTGCTCTCCTGAACAAATCGGCTTACTGTGTTTCCGACATTTTCTTCTGGCTGCTCCCCGATGTACTGGTAGGAGGCGACGGTACAGGGCGGCAGCAGCAGAATTCTTACATTCAGGGATCTGTTTAATGTTTCCTCCGCTTTGTTTAAATCATTCATTGTTGCATTCTCCTTTAGGGCTGTTTTTGGAAAGGTGAGTGAGCTGGAAATTTTTGTAAGTTCCGAATCACTAAGCAGATCAAAATGCGTCCTATGTTTTATGCTTTCATCAAGACGGTCAATAAACTGCTTTAAAATGTTTCGTATCGTGTCGAGAGAGGTGATCTCCCCCTCAAGCTGCGCCAGATTTTCCTGCAATAGCTGGAGAGATTTAACCCCCGTTTCATCTTTTAAGATAATGGCAATCTGCTTTAGGGGAATGCGCAGTTTTCTTAAAATAATGATCTGCTGTAAGTGGTGCAGTGCCTTTTCATCGTACAGCCGGTAAGCATAATTCTCCTTATGCGCCACTTGAATAAGTCCAAGCTTTTCATAGTGCCGCAGCTGGCGGGGCGTGACCTCGTATGTTTTTGAAACCTGGGTGATAGTGAGATATTCCATAGTGCGAACTCCTTTCTGGTTTGTATGATAAAGTATAACACCGTGTCAGAGTCAAGAGGAAATAATTTTTAATTTTAGAGGAAACAGCGATTGTATGCAAGGGGAGAGTATGGTATAATTATAATATTCGTGAAGGCAAAGTAAATATTAACTTGTTGTCCGTAAAAAACAGAAATGAGGAATATATGAAGACATATTTATGGATCGAAGATCGTAAAGATAAGGCAAGTTTTTTATTTTGGAAAACATTAATGTGTGAATTATATCCAGAAATTATTGTTTGATCTGACAAGAAATACAGGTTTTGAAGTGTCAAAGGGCAAAATTGGCGATTGTTGGATTTTGTCATGTTGTGAATGGATTGCACGACATGAAGATGATATATGCGGATTGGATGAAAGGCGATTAACTATAGGGGATAAAATGCGAAGGATATATAATGGTACTTCTCTGAAAGAAAAATTTGCGAAAATCGGATTGGAGGTATGGAATTATGCTGACAGTATATAAAAATAAAGCAGATATCCCACGGGGTAAGGATTATATAGAACTAAATGATTTATTTTTTAATCAAAACACAGCAGTAAAGCTTGATGAAAATGCAGAACGGATAATAGAAAAAATTGAGGGAACAAAACAGATTGGAAAATTTAAGATAAAGTCCAAGTTCAATTCTACATCATTAGATATTGATTGTTTGTCCACTGGCTGTAAAACAGTATTAAATGTAATGTATTTTCCTGACAAAATATTTTGTCTTAAAGAATGCGGAGAAAATGCTTTGGAAGTGCTGTTTGAATTAAATTATGGTTCTGTATACAGTGATTATGCTATGATACCATTTAATATAAAGGTGGTAAAAACAATTTGTGCCATAGGGGAGAAAGTGATAGAGGATTATGAAGAATTAAAGGGATGGTGGGAAAGTGAAGAGTAAACCTGTTGTGATGCAATCTCTTTTTGTCGTGCATACTTCATATGTTGTGGATTTTATATTTACGAATAATATCACGATTTTAACTGGGGATTCTGCCAGTGGGAAAACAATGGTATTTTCCTTTATACGTGAATGTACGGCAATAAATTCCAATATTTTATGCCTGAATTATCTGGATTATCGAAAGGATATTAAGGGAGTGATCAGTGAAGTAAAAGGAAAATTGATTGTAATAGATAATGCAGATATATTATTGGATGATGTGGCTAGAAAATATATCTCGTTAGATGGAGAGAATCAATATTTGATTGTTGGGAGGAATCCGAAGAATTTTTTTGCCACAAAAGAAAATTTATTTAGTCTTGTAAGTGAACAAAATGGCGAACAGATAATATTTCACTTAGAACCATATTTATAATTAAATTTTGTATGAGGGGGAAATTATGAGTAATACAAATATTGTATCTTATGACAAGGAATACTGGACGGAAAAATTTGATATTAACCAATGCCGCACTTCCGCAGAGTCCGGTTACGCGCCCGCGCAGTATGAACTTGGTCAGTGCTATAAGCGCGGCGTGGGAGTAAAAAAGGATTTTGCCGTCGCTGTGGAGTGGTTTAAAAAGGCAGCAGCGCAGGGCAATGCGGCGGCACAGCGAAGCCTTGGCTACTGCTATGAAAATGGCGAGGGTGTTTCTCAGGACTGGGAGAAGGCACTGTACTGGTACGAGGAAGGTGCAAAGGGAGGCGACGCGGACGCACAGCAGAATATCGCGAACTGCTACCGGTTTAAAATGGGTGTGGAGGAAGTGGATTATGAGAAAGCAGTTTATTGGTATCAGAAAGCGGCAGATCAGGAGCATAGTGGGGCGCAGAATAATCTTGGTGTCTGCTATGAGCTCGGGCTTGGTGTGAAAAAGGATGAGGAACAAGCATTTTTCTGGTATGAACAGGCTGCCGAGGACGGGGAAATTAATGCACAGTATAATTTAGGGCAATGCTACCGCAAGGGGATCGGCGTGGAGCAGGATAACGAGGAGGCGGTATACTGGTACAAAAAGGCAGCAGATCACGGCAGTATGAATGCGATGACAAACCTTGGGGCGATGTACGCAATGGGTGAGGGTGTGGAGAAAGATACTGACAAGGCGGCTTCTCTGTACCGCAGCGCGGCGGAAATGGGTTCGGCGGATGCACAGAACAATCTTGGCTGCTGTTACAAGTTTGGCGAGGGTGTACCGCAGGATTATGTACAGGCGGCTTACTGGCTTCAAAAATCTGCCGTACAGGGGGATGTGGATGCGCAGTATAGTCTTTCTGATCTCTATGAATATGGCAAGGGTGTGGAACTTGACGAGGGGAAGGCAATGGAATGGTGTCTGAAAGCCGCCGAGGGAGGTTGTGTATCAGCGCAGTATTCTGCAGGGCATAATTATCATGCGGGAAATCTTGTGAAGATCGATTTTAAAAAGGCAGTCTACTGGTATAAGAAAGCAGCGGATCAGGGGAATGCGGCGGCACAGTGCTGGCTTGGACTTTGCTATGAAAAAGCGGAGGGAGTTAGTGAGGACTGCGAAAGGGCAGTTTCTTTGTACCGCAGTGCGGCGGAACAGGGATATGATGAAGCGCAGTATTTTCTTGGCAATTGTTACAGAGATGCTTACGGGGTGGGAAAGGATTTAGAGCAGGCAGTTTACTGGTATAAAAAATCTGCTGAGCAGGGAAATTCTCACGCACAGTATGCTCTTGCCTGCTGCTATGCGGATGGAAGCGGGGTAGAGCAGAATCAGGAGACTGCATTTACATGGTACTTAAAATCTGCAAAGCAGGGACATATTTTTGCACAGTGTTTGGCGGCTAACGCTTACTGGGAGGGTGTCGGCGTAGAAAAGGACTTGAAAAGTGCAGCATACTGGTATGAGAAGTCAGCTGATCAGGGGGATGAGGACGCGCAGTATTATCTTGCTTGCTGCTATGAGAATGGTATGGGTGTTGAGAAGGATGAAGTAAAAGCGATGGAATGGTGCGAGAAGGCAGCCAGGGGCGGAAAAGCAGCGGCACAGTATTATATGGGGCATTGTTATCGCTTTGGCAAGAATCTCGCACAGGATGAGGAGGAGGCAGTCGAATGGTACGAAAAGGCGGCAGAGCAGGGAAATTTAGATGCACAGTTTGAACTTGGCGAGTGCTATCAAAAAGGCATTGGCGTGGAAGAGGATGAGGAAAAGGCTCTTGAGTGGTATGAAAGGGCAGCAGAGGGGGGATTTGCCTTAGCGCAGAATAAGCTCGGTGTCTGCTATACAAATGGCATTGGCGTGGAGCAGGATCTTAAGAAGGCATTTGGCTGGTTTAAAAAGGCAGCAGATCAGGGCAATGCGGCGGCGCAGTACAATACTGGAGGATATTATGCCATGGGTCGGGGCGTAAAACAGAATGTGGACAAGGCGATTCCATATTTGCAGGCGGCGGCAGCGCAGGGGCATGAGAAGGCACAGGCGATGCTTGAGCGGCTTGGATATTGATTGGTGGGGGGATTAAACAGATAATCGCTTGACAAACAAATAATAGTATATTATGATAACCTAAATGAAGTGTACTTATGTTTGTCGGGCGAGAGCGGGTTTTCTGCCGCACTTTAAAAAAAGCAGGATGGGGTAAATTTTCGATTGATTTCGCTAGGGGAACTTTATGGGGAATAATAATTTGCAGTTAAAGCATTATAAGTATGAAGCCTTTCCATCCATTTGCCAAACTCGATGCGGAGAACCTTGCAGTTTGCAGTCATCAGGATCAGAATTATAAATAGGAGAAGGAATGTCACACCGGTGAATACTTTGGTCTTCTTTCTATGGCTTCTGCTGCCGGAATGCATTGCGGCAATGGCGGCGATTCTGCGCTCTGTGGTGTGGGCGCAGTAAAAGCCAGCCATAAGATCCGGTTTCGTATATCCGGCAAAACCTGCAATACATTTTGCATATTCAAACTGCTCCCTGCGGCTGTATCTGTTAAGTAGTGATTCGTCACAGGAAATTTCGCAACGCTCATGAAAGAGATGGGCAAACAAAAAAAGCAGCGGGTTAAACCAATAAAAACTTTTGACAAAAAGAAGCAGATATTTATAAAAAATATCATTTCTTCGACAGTGGATCAATTCATGGCGCAAAATAAATTCGGTGTATTGTTCCGATAATTTTGTCTGCGGAAAGAAAATAACAATGTGGGAAATATTGGAAATCATCGGAGTGCTAAGAAGTGCGCAGTATTGAATTTGAATCGGTTTGCGAATCTGATATTCTTTCATAAGCTGATTTTTTAATAATTCCAGATCGCGGTTTGTATTGGCGGAGGAGATTGTCTGTAGCTGGGTAAGCAAGTGGCGATTTTTTACAATGCGTTTCAGAAAAACAGCGAGGAAAACAATGAACCATATCGCGAAAAGATAGGGAAGGGGGCGCAGTTCGCGGTAAAAATCATAAAATTGATAGGAAATAGGCAGCTCTGTAAAAGTAAAATGGTCAAAATCTGCACCGGACGCAGGAAGTATAGTTGGCTTTGCACTCCGGACAAAAAATGCTGCTGCAAATATTGGTGAGATAAGATGAAAAACTAATACAGAGCGCAGGAGGTGATAACTCTCCCCTGCGCTTATTATTTTTGTGCGATACAGAATTTCTGCAAACAGGAAAAAGATTCCGCCGAAAACAGAAGCCGAGAACAGTAAAATAAAAAAATCACTCAGTTTCGCTATCATGCCTTATCTCCTCCAACAATTGACTGATGTGTTCTTCCTGTTTTTTAGTCAGGTGGTTTTTTCCGCAGAAGGCAGCGACCAAATCAAAGAAAGAATGATTTCCAAGGCTTTTTTCAAGCTGTTGTCCTGCGATTGCCTGCTCATATTCCCGCTGCGTAAAAAGTGGATAATATATGTGGTGCCGCCCCTGCTGAACAGTTTTTACATAACCTTTTTTATTGATTTTAAAGAGAATTGTACCCTTTGTGCCCTGTCCCTGACAAAATTCAGGCTCGGCGTATATTTCGCGGCTGCTGATCCCTTCCGGGTGCGCCCAGATCAGTTTCATAAATTTAAGTTCCAGGGGAGAGAGTTTGCGGGCAACACCGAGTGAATTTAAGGATTCGCTCACTTTTCGTTTCATAGGTTCGTTCTTCCCTTCCTAAATTTACCTTTTCCATTTTTCCTGTTTATGTCCTGATTGTTCTAAGCGGCTGCGCATGGATTCAAGAAAGTCAAGAAATGCTTCTCTCTCTTGCGGCTGAACAGTGTTTGGAATCCCGTAGACTGTCTTGCTGCCCGTATCGCCAATATCTAAAATTTCGCCGAAGGAATCGTACCCCTTGCGGTATTCCAGACAAGCTTGTGTATATTTCGGGTTGTAGGATACCCTCACAATTTCATTCATCTCAAGGAAAATGCCATCACTGTGCTGTGTTAAGTCACGGTCAATCTGCACCATCACAATTTGATTATCGTTTGTGCGGTAGCCCACAATATAATGATAAAAGGTGGTGGTATTGGTGTCAAACACAAAGCCGCGCTCAAATTTTGAGGAGGTTTCAGTGGCATGGAGAATCGTGTAGTTGTCCCCCTCGTTTACCGCCTCGTTAAACATTTCCCGCATACGGGTTTTCTTTTTGGCACACTCCGCTGTGTCGTAGATAAGTTCCTGTGGTTTCTTGGAAAATAAGCCCATTTTTAAGTCCTCCTATTTTTAGTTCAGCATATGCCCTTCTAGCACCCATCATCTAGGAGGGATTTTTGTTCACTTCGTTCTCAAAAACTCCCTCCGGGTGCTATACGGGCATATGCTGTTTTTTGAGTTCTGTAAAATCATAAAAATTACTCCAACTTCATATTATAATATTCTTCGCCGTCTTCCTCATCTATGTACGGTACCGCATAAAACCTCTTGCCAATTAATGCTCTTAACTGTTGAAGGTTGGTCAAATCGCAAGAACCAAATTCCTGATAGCAGATAGTTTCGCTTGTCTGATTGAGTGGTTCATAAAAATCTGTAACAAATACAGAAAATTTATCTAAAATCCCCTCGATAGGAACCTGTGTAAGGTTTCTTGGGGAGGCATCTTCCTCACCATAGCATTCTGGCTCCATCTCAAAGGAGAGGGAAGTCACAAAAATCATATCCTCATTATATGGACATTTTGTCCGGTAAATTCCCCCTTCTATTTTTTCGTAGCCGGGGTTGGAATATTTTTCCGGTGTATAATTTTGGAAGTTTTTCATTTTTATCCCCTTTTGCGCTTTTGCGCATACTAATCAATAGTTTATTTCAGATCGCTTTTATATTATATTATGTTTTCCCTATGAAGTCAACCGCTTTTTTGGAAAAAGAAAATATATTGATATAATTTTAAAAAAATATAAATATATTGTTGACAAAATTAAAAATATAATTAT
>CAJUCG010000009.1 GCA_910585065.1 uncultured Lachnospiraceae bacterium | reverse complement strand
ATTTTGGAAGAGGGGATGGGGAAATATTTTGATTCCGTATTTTATGCTGTTTTGGACCGATCAAAAGGACAGAATTGTATAAGAGCATTTCGGAGCATTTTTGGTGAATAATAGGGATTGTCCACTGCCTAAATCAGCGAATTAACAAAGTATTTGCTTGTTAATTCGCTGATTTTAAATGATTAAAGAGAAATTTATCTCTTCAAATATCTTTTCGTCCTTAATTGCGAAAATTCTTTTTCTTATGTTATTCTTTCAGATACTGCAAAATTGGCTCAATATATTTTTTGTCTGAAATATCATAGGACGAGGAAATCATTTTTATCATTGTCTGTTCTTCCTTCGTTTTATCCTTTTTTGCTTTAAGTGTTTTTATAAACATTTTCATCATAAATTTTGAAACAGCGGACATTTTTTCGTAATTGAATCCCCCTGGGCAATAAAATGTTTTTACTTTTTTCTGCTCTGATTCGTTGAAAATCTGGTTAAGGGCTACTTCAACTTTCGGGTTATCTATCGGATTTGCCCCAACACAAAATGCAATTAATTTCTTACCAGCCCATTTATCTATATTTCCCTTAAACCAGCTAATTTTACTTATACTGCCCGCACAAGCCCAACTTCCAAAAATAATTGTTTCATACATACTCAAATCTTTCTTTTTTGCGGCGGATAATTCGAGGCAGTCTGCCCCGGCTGCCTTTGCTATCCACTTGGCATAACGCTTTGTAAATCCTGTTTGTGAATTATAAATTACTATTATTTTCATCTCTCTAAATCCCCCTAATCCTTTTAATTTTCTATTACACTTTCTATAATTTTTAAGATATATTTACTACTTACTGCAATATTTTGAACTATATTTTCAATTATCTTTTTTTATTAACACCTTTCTTTTCTAAGTTTTCTATACCCGCATATAGCTTTGATAAGAGGAGGAAAAGGGTTTCAATCTCTTTGTCCGTATAAACTTCGAAAAGATATTTCAAATCCTGCTGATATTCTGAAAAGTCATTTACATAAAAATCATTTACTTTCTCGGTGGGGTGGATACACATAGCTCTGGTATCATATGGGCTTTGCTGAATTGTGATAAATCCCTTTTTCTTCAAAGCATCGGCTAATTTTTTGATATTTTGCCTTGAACAGCCTAACAAATTTCCTAGCTGGGTAAATGTCAGATGTTCTTTTGATTGTCTGACTATGGATAGTAACATAAATTGTTTTAACGATACCTTTGGAATACGGTTATCAAAAAGTGTTTGCAGTTTATTTCCCGCAATAAATAACGTACTAAAAATAGCCTTCCTTTGGTTTTCTGTAGAACTTGAAAATTTTGCGATCAAATCATCTAAATTCATAAGAATCTCCTTATTAGCAACTTGTTACGCTTCTGATTATAGCAATAAATTATCTATATGTCAAGTAGGAAATGAAGGACTCACCGGAATTGATTTTCATAAAGAAAAAGAGGAGGGATATCCGTTGCAAATCATGAGAAAATGTGATAAGATATACAGAAAGTATGTTCGATGTATTATTGCATTACAGGTATAAAAAATATTGTAAATATAGAATTATGCTAGAAGGAGACAGGAAATGTCCGCAAAGCGAAATCCTTTTAATGAGAATGTAGATCGCCTGATGAAGAAAATTTTTTCCGGAAAAAATTCTCCTTCGTCTTTGCAGAAAAGCCATTTAAGCGGTGAATATCTGCAGGAGGAGAATGGGATTCTGCATGATCCTTCAATTTCTTCTTTGAAGGATATCCGCCGCACAACGGAAAAAATACGGGAGACAACAGAACAGATTAAACAGATGACCTTGCAGATGTGGGGGGAGGCGGCACAGAAAAAAGAGTCTGCCGGGAAGGAAAGGATCTATCAGGAGGAAAAACTTCCCCCGCGTGAAGATGCAGAAAAAATGTCCAGGGATAAGAAAACGGCATTGCACAGAGCTGCGGATGGTTCAACAAAGACAACTGCACCATACCTAACTGCAGATCCTTTACGGAAAATAACCCCACAGTACCGCGTGGAAGAGATATTGGATGGTACGGTTCCAGAGCGTATTCGCGAGTGCAAGGCATTAGCGCGCAGCCCGCAGGGATATCGCATGACCAAGGAGGAATTATTTTTTCACCAGGCGCAGATAATGGAAGACTATGTGGATGATCAGATGTATCAGGGGGAGTTCACCTGGTATTTTCCGACGTATCAGGCGATGAACATTGCGCAGCTTCGCGGTTATTTTACATGGCGCGCGCAGGTACGGCAGGGAAATATTATGCCCGCGCCGCTCTCTTTTGTATTTGTGTATATCTACGAACTCTTACATCAGATCGGTGCAAAAACGCCCAAAGAGGGATTTTTGTTGTTGAAGACATTCTGGGAAGACTATCAGAAATATGACACATTGATCGATCGGTATATAAAGAATTGGCTTTGTGATTATGTTGTGTACTATAATCTTGATCGGAAATTATTGTCAGATTTGCAGGATACGGCATTCGATGATGCTATGCTTGTTTTTCTGCATCCGGAGGAAAATGGGGAGGAATCCTATTTTGCGGCGATCTGCGCACTCTCAAAATACAATATGGAGGGTTCAAAATTTTATAAGGAGTATTCTGAGGATGTGCGAAAGGTGACTTGCGGCGTATTTCGCGCGCTGACCGTTTATTATGAGAAACATGGGAAGAAAACATTTTCTGAAAAGTATTTTGGCAAATTGACTGCCTGCGCATACCAGCTCTTTGCATCCGCTGTGTTTTATGATTATAAGCAGTATGCAGAATATGAATATGTATTTAGCCCACTGCATCGCTACCAATGTTTAGATGGGCATTGGAGCTGTGAAAAATATTTCGGAAACCGCACAAAAAATAAAGAACTGGGACAGATTTTAAAAGCAATTGATGCGCGGATGCGCGAGAGATATGAATATTCTGCCTTATTAAAGCCGGAGAATGTAACAAAACTGGTGATAAATATTATTGAAAAAGAGATTACAAAGGTGCTTGAGGAAAAGAAAAAGAACATCGTGCCAGCAATAGAAATAGATGTGGCAAAGCTCTCTGGAATACGGCGCGCGGCGGAGTTAACCAAGGCGCGGCTGATTGTTGAGGGATCGGAGGAGGATGCGGAGTTTGAATATCAGGATGTTAAAAATAATGAGATAAATACAGAGGATGTACAAATGGAACTGTTTCCATCTAACCAAAAAGAGGAACAGTCAGAACCAATTTTTGCCTCCGGCAAAGATGCAGAGAAGGATAAAGAAAATACTCTTTTTGATAGGGCGGAATGTATTTTATTGCGCGGTCTGCTCTACGGCGAACCCTATCGGGATTTTCTTTGTGAACACCGCCTGATGCTGTCGGTTGTCGTCGATGCAATTAACGAGAAACTTTTTGATTATTTTGCGGATACTGCAATTGTTTTTGATGGGGACGCGCCGCAGATACTTGTGGATTATAAAGAGGAAGTCGCTGCAATTTTAAAAGAGGAGCAGGCGTTTTAAAAAGAAAAATGGGACGGGAAAGATTAACACTTAATGCTGGGGATTGAGCATAGAAGGGAGAAAAATGAAAATACCAAAACGGATTGCACAGGTGATCATTAATTCTTTAAAGGGCGGTGTTGTGCCGCGCGTTGGTCTGCCCTATATCACGGTCGGCAGGGAAATGGAGATTGCCGCGCTATTGCACGATGTGGATATGATTGCACAGGGCGGCGCGTCATTCCGCTTTATTGTTGGAAAATATGGCAGCGGCAAAAGTTTTTTATTGCAGACCATCCGCAATCATGTGATGGAACGCAATTTTGTGGTAGTAGATGCGGATCTTTCACCGGAGCGCAGACTTCAGGGGACGAAGGGACAGGGACTTGCAACGTACAGGGAACTGATTCGCAATATGTCCACCAAGACGCGACCGGAGGGCGGCGCGCTCACGCTGATCTTAGAGCGTTTTATTGGCGGAGTGCAGAGCGCGGTAGTGGCACAGGAAAATCTTGACCCAGACGCGGAAGAATTTCATGTAGCAGTGGAAAAAAAGATTTATGAGGTGGTTTCTAGTTTGCAGGAAATGGTGCATGGTTTTGACTTTGCAAAACTTTTGACGATGTATTACCGCGCTTATTTTGAGGGTGACGAGGAGACAAAGGCTAATGTAGTAAAATGGTTTCGCGGGGAATACACCGGAAAATCTGAGGTAAAGACAGATCTTGGCGTAAATATAATTATTTCGGATGACGATTGGTACGAGTATATTAAATTGTTTGCGTTCTTTTTAAAACAGGCAGGCTATGCGGGGATGCTGATTTTAATTGATGAATTGGTAAATATTTACAAAATACCAAATGGGATTACACGCCAGTATAATTACGAAAAGATCTTAACCATGTACAATGATACTTTGCAGGGAAAGGCAAGATATCTTGGGATTATTATGGGTGGTACGCCGCAGTGCATTGAGGATACACGCAGGGGAGTGTACAGCTATGAGGCACTGCGCTCAAGACTTGCGCAGGGGCGTTTTGGAAGGGAGGAGGTCAAGGATATGCTTGCGCCGGTAATTAAGCTTACGCCCCTAAGCAATGAGGAAATGCTTGTGCTGATTGAGAAACTGGCGGACATTCATGCGGGACTGTTCGAGTATGAGCAGCGGCTTGCACAGGAAGATCTAATTACATTTATCAAGATAGAATTTAGCAGAATTGGGGCGGATAAAAATATTACGCCGCGCGAAGTGATCCGCGATTTTATTGAACTGCTTAATCTAATCTATCAAAATCCGGAAATGACCGTGGAAGCTCTTTTGGGATCGGAGAAATTTTCATATGCGAAGGCGGAGCCGGAGAATGTGGAGATGGGAAGGGCGGAGGAATTTGCAGAATTTGAACTCTAAAAGACAGCGAATGCTTGTACAGTACCCGGAGGGGCAATCACGGAACTAAAAATCAGCAGAAGTCCGGAGCGCGGGAGAATTTATAGGAGCGAAGCGAAAATAAGTTCTCCCGTGCGAGAGAGAAGGACGGATGCGGAACTTTGAATAGGAGGTATATATGGGGGTATTTGAGCGTTATGCGCCATTTATCCAGGATTTTATTTATAAAAATTGCTGGGAAAACCTGCGCGCGATCCAGGTGGCAGCGGGGGATGCAATTTTTAATACGGATGAAAATGTACTGTTGTCAGCATCGACGGCATCCGGCAAGACGGAGGCGGCATTTTTTCCAATTTTAACCCTTTTTTCGGAGGATATGCCGCGCTCGGTGGGAGCAATCTATATCGGACCATTAAAGGCGTTGATCAACGATCAGTTTGCGCGCTTAAATGATCTGTGTGAGGAGGCGCAGATCCCTGTTTGGCACTGGCACGGCGATGTGGCGCAGTCACATAAAAATAAGCTTCTAAAGCATCCGTCGGGGATTTTGCAGATCACGCCGGAGTCTTTGGAGGCAATGCTTCTGCATAAGCACGCGGATATCACAAGACTTTTCGGCGATCTGCGCTTTATTGTGATCGACGAAGTACACTCTCTGATGCGCGGCGATCGCGGCGGGCAGACTCTCTGCTTGATGGAGCGGCTCTCGCACATGGCGGGGGTAAATCCAAGGCGCATTGGATTGTCGGCAACCATCGGCGATCTGCAAGGTACGGGGGCTTTTTTGGCTTCCGGCACAGGCAGGGGAACTGTAATTCCGCGCATTGATGAAAAGGGAGTGAAATGGCGGCTGTCAATGGAACATTTTTATATCGGGGAAGGAAATGTGCCGGGGGAGAATGTCGCAGATCGGCAAGAAGATGCGCCGCCCGCCGATATTTCTCTCCCCGCTGCCGAGGAAGCCTCCGATCTCGCGCCAAAGGATGCTGATCCTAGCATCGGCTATATTTTTGAACATACAAAAGGAAAGAAATGCCTTGTTTTTGTAAATTCGCGCGAGGAGTGCGAGATGGTCACAACGACATTGCGCCAGTATTGCGAGGCAGCGAATGAACCTGACCGTTTTTTGATCCATCATGGAAATCTTTCCGCATCCTACCGGGAAACAGCGGAATCTCTGATGAAGGATGAGGAACAATTTCAAACTACAGTAACTACGGCAACTTTGGAACTCGGCATTGATATTGGAAGGTTAGAGCGTGCATTTCAGATTGATGCGCCATTTACTGTTTCCTCCTTTTTGCAGCGTATGGGGCGCACCGGGCGGCGGGATCTTTTGCCGGAAATGTGGTTTGTTATGCGTGAGGAAATACCGGGGGCGCGGGCTATGCTTCCTGCAATCCTTCCCTGGTCATTGTTACAGGGGATTGCACTTATTCAATTATATATAGAAGAGCGTTTTGTAGAGCCGCCAAAACTTGATAGACTTCCGTATAGTCTGCTCTACCATCAGACAATGAGTACCCTTGCTTCCTGCGGAGAAATGACTCCGGCAGCACTTGCCTCGCGCGTGCTTGTGTTAAGCTATTTTTATCGCATCTCGCAGGAGGATTATAAATTGATGCTGCGCCACTTAATTCAGATAAACCATATTGAACAGACGGAAAATGGCGGTTTGATTGTTGGGATCGCGGGGGAGCGAATCACAAATAATTTTAGATTTTATGCTGTATTTCAGGAGGATGAGGAATATACTGTGCGCTCCGTTTCCGAGGAGCTTGGAACCATTGTGAAGCCGCCGCCTGCGGGGGAAAAAATCGCGATTGCGGGTCATGTCTGGGTGGTTGATGAGGTGGATCACAAAAGGCATCTCGTGTATTGTACGCAGGTTAAGGGCAAGATTCCGGCGTATTTCGGGCAATGTCCGGGCGATGTTCACACTAAGGTGATGGAACGGATGCGTGAGGTTTTGGCAGAGCAAAAAAATTATCCGTACCTGATGCAGCACGCAGGGGAAAGACTTTCTGAGGCGAGGAATACCGCGCTCTATTCTGGAATGCTAAGTGAGCCATTAGTCTGTCTTGGAGGGGAAATGTGGTGTTTGTTTCCTTGGCTTGGGACCTATGCTTTTCTTGCATTAGAGCGGTTTTTAAAGCTTCGCTGTGCGCAGGAATTAAAGCTTTCCAGCATGGATTCCTCGCGCCCGTATTTTATCCAGTTTAAGATGAAGGCGGGGAAGGAAGAATTTTTCCGGGTGGTAAAGGAAGCCGCAAAAAAGCCGATCGACCCAATGGAGCTTCTCTATCCAAAGGAGGAACCGCTGTTCGAAAAGTATGATGAATTTTTGCCGGCTGAGCTGGTGTGCAAGGGCTTTGCCTACGGGATCTTGGATGTGGAAGGAATGCTTAAAAGGATCGCACAGTGGTGAGAACGCTTATTGAAATTATAGGAAAAGTGTGCTATAGTAATTACAGGGTGTAGTTTATCTTTAAAGTTTTGCCGATGGACAAAATGGGGCAGGACTTTCTCCTGTATGATAGTTTAATAAAATGAGAATGTGAAGACTATAATATGATAAAGATTTGAGGAGGGAGGTGCTTGGTTGAGAAAGAAGGATGTTTTTGATACAGCAAAAGAGCAAAAGCAGGATAAAAAGCCCGCCAAGATTAAAAAATCCGCTAAGACCAAAAAATCAATTATTAACCAGAGTTGTCCGGTAATCGTTTCGTTTCTGAAATTGAGCAGAAGATGGTGTTAGTTAAGGATGACGCGAAAGCGAGAAAGGGGTTTTTTATGCATAATATTCAGTTAATGAGTGACAACAGAACACTCTACTTGGAAGGGATAGAGTAAGGGAGAGAACAGGGTATAGAGGAAGAATTTAAGAAAAACGCTAGGAATATGCATTCCTTAGGTTTTGACGTAGAAGTAATTGCCAAAGCTTTGGGTTCTAGTATTGGAAAAGTTAGTCTGGTTCTTGCTGATTCTTTGGAGGAGCCTTCAAAAGATATTAGATAGTTTTGAATAATGCGGGAAATTAAAAAGCCGCGAGAATGGAGGTAAGGTATGCACATTACATTGACAGGAAATTTGGGGAGCGGGAAATCAACAATTTGCCGGATTTTGGAGAATGAATATGGCAGGGAAATTTATTCGACAGGCAAGGTGCAGCGCGCGATCGCGCAGGAGATGGGGATCAGTGTCCTGGAGATGAACCAGTTGATGTGTTCCGATCATAAATATGATCATCTGATTGATGATACAACAGCAAAGATTTCCAGGGAGAATCCGGACAAGCCAATTGTATTTGACTCAAGGCTTGCCTGGAATTTTGTGGAAAAATCATTTAAGGTGTTTTTGTCCGTAAATCTTTCCGTGGCGGCAAAGCGCGTGTATGCGGACAATCGCGGCAATGTGGAAAGTTATACTTCTGTGGAGGAGGCAAAGAGACAGTTAAGTCTTCGGGCGGATACGGAAAATATTAGATATAAAGAGCTTTACGGGCTGAATTATTTTGATTTTAATAATTACAATCTGGTATTGGACAGTACATACTGCGCACCGGAGGTACTCGCAAAACTTTTGATTGCACAGGAGAAGGCATATGAAAAGGAGCTTGCGGAGGGGAAAACACCGGAGGTTAAACTTTTGCTCTCGCCAAAACGCCTTGGGGAAACTATGGGCGAAATCGATTTCGAACAGGAGAAGCTATATCCGGAAGGCATTGTAACTGTGAAAAAAACGGAGGAAGATTTCGAGGTGGTATCCGGGCAGGAGATTGTTGCT
Source organism: uncultured Lachnospiraceae bacterium (assembly GCA_910585065.1). Lineage (GTDB taxonomy): Bacteria > Bacillota > Clostridia > Lachnospirales > Lachnospiraceae > RGIG4057. The sequence goes on along the minus strand of CAJUCG010000009.1, from coordinate 25,061 downwards.
GCGGCGGTGGAAGCAAAAATGCCATTTGTTATGGCAAGGATGTAAAGGAAGATATAGTTAAAAATATAAAGGTTTTTGCAGAGTAAAAAACAGCTATGATTGTATTATAGAATAATTTTGCACTATTTCTTTGTGCATTATAGAGCAAAAGAACAAATTTTAAAATTTATATACCCAAAACAGGCGGACAGAGGTATAATAAGTGAGGAAACAAACTTTGGCTTATTTTGGCAGGAAACCGCGCATCTGCCGGCAATAATGCAGTAAAAAAAGATTGTTTACTCTAAAAATACAGTCGCGGGACGGAGGGTAAGATGAGATTGAAACACAAGTTAGTTGCTGGATTTTTGGCAGCAGTGCTTGCCATTGGAAATATGACAGCGGAGCAGGCAATGGCGGACGGTAAGGATGAAAATGGCATTTACCGCTGGGAGATTGAGAATGATTTTGCGCAGGGAGTCAATGTCAAGGATGCCGAGGTAAAGGAAATTACAGTAAAGTACACGGAAAAGGCAAATAGCGGCAAGATCCAGAGTGTGGATAAGACGGCGAGAAATGAAAAGATAACTGCGCAGTTAAAAACAGATGTCAAAGAAATTTTGTGGCTGTATTACACGGAGGATAACGGGAAAAATTTTAAAAAAGTGAATATGGATAAAATTATTCGGAAAAAAATGGGATTTTCTGAAGATATGTCATTTCGGATATATGATTTTCAGTTTTTCGGCGATCTGCTTACCCTGACTGGCTATTATCAGGATGCGGAGGAGAACACTTATTGGTTTGTTCTTGCCAGCAAGAATATGAAGAGTTTTGTTCGAAGGGATATGCCGACAATTGAAAATTCAGGAAATTATTTACCATATTTGAAAAAAATTGGAACACAATATATTTGGTATGTAAGACAGGAGTATTGGTCGCAAGATCCGAAAGAGGTAGCTAACTATAAATTTATATATTATTCAGGAAGTACATTAGCGAAAATGAAAAAGAAAAATGCCACAGCAAAATTTCCTCTTTCATATGAAGAATCGGAGGGTATGGATATAGGGGTAGGGATACAGGTAAATGCATCCGATTCTGGGATGAATCTAATGTATACCAGTTATATCGGTGATACCCTGTTAGATTCTAAAATGCTGCTGACAAAGGATCTGAAAACATGGAGCAAACCGATTGACTTGTTTGCAAATCAGGCGTGGAGCGGGACTTGTTCTAGTGGAAATCAAGGGGTAGTATTAAGAAATGTGATCCCTGATCCAAGCTTTACGGGTGAGGGAGATGATCTGGGATTAGTTTCATTTTGTGCATATGACTATGCAGGAAGCGAACTTGGGTTTTCCGCTGTGTCCAGTCGGCTTGGTTATCTGGACGTTGAGATGTCCAGAATGTATATCACGGAAAAAAAGGGAAAGATCCAGTATATAACTACTTTAGATGGATATAGAAACGCTTTTACTGTTACGAAAGATGGAAATGTTACTGTACAGGTAGCACCAGTTTGTGCGGGGGATGAATATGGACCTTATGATTGTCAGATTACCTATCTTGCACAGGATACAGAAAAGGGAGTATTCTTTATCTCGGATTATTCCGGAAATGTCTATATGACACAGGATGGTTTTGTTTCTTTTGTCCGTTTTGCAGCACCGGATCAGGGAAAGGATCTGCTTGATGTCAATGTGGTCAGCAATTATCTGATCTTTGATTTCCCGGAGAAAACCTGTAAGGTCAGCCTTTCTTCACTGTATAAAAATTTTAAATAGTTAAGAAATAGGATATGTCCCTTTCTAAACAGATGAACCTAAAAACTGTTTAGAAGGGGCATATTTTATTTTATATATTTTACTTTTTAGATTATCCTATTTTTAAATGTCCTAACACTACATTTTTCTTACCCAGACGCTCATTTCGCCTTCACCCCGGTTATTCCACATATAATATGGCAGGAAGGTAAGTTCGCATTCGGTAAGCTTTGGTGCCTGATAAACATGGTAGAGGTTTTCCCCCTCTCTTTCGCTTTCTTCGCGATACCCCTTTGCGGTGATCGACGGTGCGCCAAGGACGGCATCCGGTGTAATCTTAAAATCCGGGTTCTCGCAGTTAAGCCGCAGGAGATGTAAATTATTTCCATTATCCGCTTCCTCCAGACAATATACCATTGGTCCGTAGGTTACAGCAACTTTTCCGATATCCTCGCGGACGGATGGATTTGCGTTTATAATGCGGACGGTCATCGGGAAATTGAGACTGATTTTCTTATTGCCCGACCAGATGCCGGATAAGTACAGATAACCGTCCGAGACACTTGCAGAGGAAACGCCGGTGGAAGAGGTAATCTCTGAGAGAATAGCATCCGTTATTTCACCGCTTTTTGCAGTTATACCGTTTACTATGCATTCCTCTGTCCAGTCCGGCAGGCGCAGTGCGAGTGTCATCTGAACCGGCGCATCAGAATTTATCTCGATCGCAGCATTTCCATGATACGGGAAGCCGGAGGTAATCTGAACGGAAACTTCATTTTCGCCGATCTTTTTCTTCAGTTCACATCCCATATATAAATGTACAAAAAGGGTATCTTTATTTTCCGTGCAGGCATAGGAGGCAATGGAACTAACAAGTCTTGCAATATTTGGCGGGCAGCACGCACAGCCAAACCATTTTTGGCGGATCGGCTTTACATGGAATTTGCGTGCATCCTCGCGGCAGGCTTTTGGCAGTACCTCAAGCGGGTTGACATAGAAAAAGCTTTTCCCGTCAAGTGCCATACCACTTAACACACCGTTGAAGAGTTCGCGCTCCATAATATTGGCATAGCGCGCGTCGGGCTTTATCTGGAGCATCCGGCGCGCGAAAAATACCATGCCGATCGAGGCACAAGTTTCTGCATAGGCCATATCGTTTGGAAGGTCGTAAGCGTAGGTGAACGCCTCCCCGTGGTTGGTCGAGCCAATGCCGCCGGTAATATACATTTTTTTGTTGACAATATTATCCCAGAGCGTATTGCAGGCGGCGAGCAGTCCTTCGTCCTCGGTCAGACGGGCGATATCCGCCATGCCGGAGTACAGATAGACTGCGCGCACGGCGTGTCCTGTCGCCTCGTTCTGTTCACGCACTGGCAAATGTGCCTGCTGATAAAAATAGCGCAGGGAGGTATCCCCCGGCTTTGGCGTAAATTTGTGATCGACTTCACTGTCAAAATAATAGGGTTTTCTGCCGCGCTCATCAATAAAGAAACGGCTTAAATTTAGGTAACGCTCCTCGCCGGTTGCGTGGTAGAGACGAACCAATGCCATCTCTGCGATCTCATGTCCCGGATAGCCCTTGCATTTGCCCTCATCAAAACCGAACCGGGAATCAATATAGTCTGCATAGCGGCAGGCAGTTTTTAAGAGCTTATCCTTGCCCGTTGCCTCGTAGTAGGCCACTGCACCCTCAGTCAGATGACCGAAGCAGTACAGTTCATGATTATCGCGCAGATTTGAAAAAATCTTGCTCTGATCGTTAATAATATAAAATGTATCCAGATATCCGTTGTCAAGCTGTGCGGCGCAAACCACATCGATTGCGTCGTCCGCAAGCTTTTCTAAGGCGGCATCCGGATGCTGGGTCAGGGAGTAGGCTACCGCCTCCACCCATTTTGTAAAATCGGTATCCTGGAATAAAAATCCATAAAAACGCTCTTCAAGGTGATCCATATTCTCCGGGACAAGTTCAAAATTTGAGGTTGTCCATACAGGCTGTTCGTAGGATGGATCTGATTTTTTGCGCGCGTTTAAATCCGCCGCAAGCTTGTAATTTTTCATACAAAAACTTGGTGTGGCTCCTGGGACGTTGTCGTTGAGCGCGTCCCACTGGTATGGGATAACCTCGGTGCGCACAAGTTCCATCTCTTTCTTCCAAAAATTGTCGGTTACCTTAATCTCCCGCAGAGAGAGCGGATCGCTAAATTTTTTTGTATCCATAAATTTGTTTGCTCCTTTCCTGGCAGCGTATGCTCTGTCCATCCGCTTATGCCTTGGCTTCATTATAAATGGAAAGGGAAAAGAATGCAAGAAATTTTGGGCAAAATTTAGGGAATTTTAGTTGTTAAATTCACAGCAAATTTGTTTTTGATGGGAACTGGAAAATATGCAGATCTATTATGAATTTTTTAAGGAATATGAAGTGTTGTTTTTTTGACGGTTTCTACAATTTCCCTGAAAAATAAAACAGGAAGGAAATTTTGTCCGCGTATAAGTGCAAAAAAAAAGTTCATACTAAATCAGATAATTAGAACAATAAATGGATGGTAAATAGGGGGATGAGTATGGGCTTTTTAAAGGATGAAAAGATAAAAGCAGGTTTATGTTTTTTGTTGGCAGCAGGGGTGGTTTATCTGGCGTTTCGCTTTTTGCTGCCGCTTGTTTTGCCCTTTGTCATTGCGGGCTTATTTGCAATCTTATTATATCCCGTTGTCCGGTTTTTGCACCGCAGACTGCGCCTTCCGATTTTTTTGGCAGGAGCCCTTGTTCTTCTTAGCTTTCTCTGTCTGCTTGTGGTGGTAGTAGCGTCTATTGGGCAGATGTTAATGAGACAACTTGTCGCATTTTTTCAGAATTTTGAAGCCTATGAGCGGTATCTTACGGAGCAGGTGGGTGGACTTTGTTTTGGCTGCGACCGGCTTTTTAGACTGGAACAGGGCACGGTGATGGGGGTATTGTCCTCCGCGATGGAGGTGTTGATGGAGCATATTCAGACGGATATTTTGCCCGCACTCACCGCTAAAACATTAAAATTTGCAGCGGGTACAGCGGCAATTCTCGGAACAATACTGATTGTGATCGTCTCAACGCTTATGGTTTTAAAGGATATGGAAAAATATCGGGAAGATTATTGCAGACTCAGTGAATCAAGATATCTCGGCGGATTGCTTAACAGTTTAAAGGGCGGCGGAATGGCCTATCTGAAAACTCAGTTTCTGCTTCTGGCACTGATCTCAGCGATACTCTGTGCAGGATTTTTCCTATTGAAAAATCCGTATGCCTTATTGCTTGGCATTGCCATTGCAATCTTTGATGCGTTTCCAATCCTTGGAAGCGGATTAATTTTGGTGCCCTGGGCGTTTTTGCGCCTGTTTTCCGGCGCGTACACACAAGCGATTATCTTATTTTTAATGTTTTTGATCTGTCAGGTGCTGCGCGAATTTCTGGAGCCGAAGCTTCTTGGCGGCAGGCTTGGCATTCGCCCGGTAACGATGATGCTTGCCATCTATGCCGGAGTAAAGCTATTCGGAGTCGCGGGAGTATTTTTAGGACCGATCGGTCTATTGTTGATTCGGGGAATTATGGAGCAGGAGAAAGATTGCAAAAAAGTCGTGTGGGAAGAAGAGGAATAGGCAGATGATGCTTAAAATCTGAATCAAAAAATAATCTCTTGACAAAGTTCACGCACTGCTTTATAATTTATAACTATCAGAAAGTTATAGACCTTTTATTTTCTGTGAAGCTTAAAAAACTTCATTGTGGCTAAAAAAATCATTGGCGCAGAAAAGGATTAGTACGAGAAAGCGGGCAGCAAAGAGAGGAAGTATTTGGTGAGAGCTTCTCTGCAGCGAGCGCGGAACCTGCCTTGGAGCCTCCCTGTGAAAATGGGGCGCAGTCCGGCGTTAACGGAGATTAAGAGAACTGTGGATAGTCCTTGCCTGCGATGGCAGATCAGACGAATCATAGTTAATTAGGGTGGCACCGCCGAATTTTCGGTCCCTTATAGCAATATAAGGGATCTTTTTTTGTGCGGAATTAAAAAAACAGCAGAAGTCCGGCACTGCGAAGGACGGATGCGGAACTAAAAAACAGCAGAAGTCTGGAGCAGTGCCGGAAGGAAATTACACAGCAGAGCGGGGAAATTTCCTTCCACGGTAAGGGCACTGCGAAGGACGGATGCGGAACTAAAAAACAGCAGAAGTCTGGAGCAGTGCCGGAAGGAAATTACACAGCAGAGCGGGGAAATTTCCTTCCACGGTAAGGGCACTGCGAAGGACGGATGTGGGACTAAAAATAGGAGGACTATTATGGCAGACGAAAAGAAATTAGTGGAAGCGATCACGCCGATGGAGGAGGATTTTGCGCAGTGGTATACGGACGTGGTCAAAAAAGCGGAACTGGTTGATTATTCTGGAGTGCGGGGCTGCACGATCTTTCGCCCGGCAGGATACGCAATTTGGGAATTGATCCAAAAGGAACTCGATGCGCGCTTTAAGGAAGTTGGCGTAGAAAATGTCTATATGCCGATGTTTATTCCGGAGAGCCTTTTGCAGAAAGAAAAAGACCATGTCGAGGGTTTCGCGCCGGAAGTCGCGTGGGTGACTCAGGGCGGGGGCGAGGAACTCTCAGAGCGTCTCTGTGTGCGCCCGACCTCAGAAACTCTATTTTGTGATTTCTATTCACGCATCATTGAATCCTACCGTGATCTGCCAAAGGTATATAATCAGTGGTGTTCTGTTGTGCGCTGGGAGAAAACGACAAGACCGTTTCTTAGAACAATGGAATTTCTTTGGCAGGAAGGGCATACTGCGCACGCGACTGCCGAGGAAGCTGAGGAGCGCACTGAACAGATGTTAAATATCTACGCAGATTTCTGTGAGCAGGTACTTGCCATTCCGATGGTCAAGGGGAGAAAAACGGACAAAGAAAAATTTGCAGGCGCGGAGGCAACATATACGATCGAGGCACTGATGCATGACGGCAAAGCATTGCAATCCGGCACAAGCCATAATTTTGGCGATGGTTTTGCGAGAGCCTTTGACATTCAATATACGGATAAGGACAATACATTAAAATACGTGCATCAGACTTCTTGGGGATTGACCACCCGCCTGATCGGTGCGGTGATTATGGTGCATGGCGATAATAGCGGTCTGGTGCTGCCGCCAAAGATTGCACCGACGCAGATTGTAATTATTCCCATCCAACAGAAAAAAGAAGGAGTGCTTCAAAAAGCTGCCGAGATAAAAGAGAGACTTGCAAAATTCCGCGTTAAAATTGATGATACGGACAAAACACCGGGATGGAAATTTTCAGAACAGGAGATGCGTGGAATTCCGATCCGCGTGGAGATAGGACCGAAGGATATCGCCGCAAATCAGGCGGTGATTGTGCGCCGCGATACGAGGGAGAAGATTGTTGTATCCCTGGATGAGATCGAAAAGCGGGCGGGGGAAATTCTTGACGCGATGCAAAAAGAAATGCTTGCCCGCGCGCTTGCCCACCGCGATGCACACACTTACGAGGCGCATACGACAGAAGAATTTCGTGATATTGTGGCAAACAAACCGGGATTTGTCAAGGCGATGTGGTGTGGCGATCGTGCCTGTGAGGATGAGATCAAGGAAAAAACGGGAGCTACTTCGCGCTGTATGCCATTTTCACAAGAACGCATAGCAGAAACTTGTGTATGCTGTGGAAAGCCGGCGAAAACGCTGGTATACTGGGGCAAGGCATACTAAAATGAACCGGGATGTCCGCGAAAATTCTGCGGATACTGCCCTGCAAAAGCCGTCTGCAAAAAGAGAACCAAATTAATTTTACCATATTTTTTGCAAGAAATACCAAAACGGTGGGTAAAACTATAGGATTGGGATGGTAACATACTCCCACCATTTATAAAGCTGGGAGATTTCTTATTGCTTTTAAAGGTAAAGCGCGGAAAGGATATGGTAGAGATATGGGAATTAGGATTATTACTGATTCCGCATCGGATATGATTGCGGAAAATGTGGAGAATTTTGAATTTATTCCGCTGACGGTTACATTTGGAGAAGAGGAATTTTTAGATGGCATCAATCTGTCGCACAGAGAATTTTATGAGAAATTAGTTGAGGGTGACGAGCTGCCGCACACCAGCCAGGCAACGCCCTTTGTCTTTGAGGAGGCATATAAAAGGGCGGTGGAAAACGGCGATGAGGTGGTGGTGGTTACAATGTCAGCAAAGCTTTCCGGCACCTGGCAGAGTGCAGTGACAGCAGCACAGTCCTATAAGGGAAAAGTTTTTGTTGTGGACAGCGAGAATGTCACTGTGGGGGAACACGCACTGATCGATTATGCTATTCGTCTGCGCGCGCAGGAAAAGGCGGCGGGTGAGATTGTTAAGGAGCTTGAGAGGGCAAAGAAGCGCATTCGTCTTGTCGCACTTCTTGACACACTTGAATATTTAAAAAGAGGCGGAAGGATCTCAAAGGCGGCGGCGTTTGCGGGTGGACTCCTCTCCATCAAGCCGGTCATTGCGGTTGAGGATGGGGAAGTGGTTGTTCTTGGCAAAGCGCGCGGCTCAAAACAGGGCAATAATCTTCTCTGCGAGGAGATCAAAAAAGCGGGCGGGATCGATTTCTCCATGCCGCATTTCCTCGGCTATACGGGACTGAGCGATGCCCTGCTGCAAAAGTATATCCGGGATAACGAGGCACTCTGGAAGGATGGGATCGGAGAGTTGCAGATTACTACAGTGGGCGGCGCGATCGGTACGCATGTGGGACCCGGCGCGATCGCAGTGGCATTTTTCAGTGCCTGATTGCTGGAGTATATGAAAAAAATTGTAAATCTCTTATCAGTAAATTAAAATAATAAGAAAAAAGGTACATGGGATTGATTTTTATTTTACCATGTACCTTTTTTTTGCACAGAATATGCATAAATTTTTTTTGTATTTGCATCTTACCTGCCCAATTTCGCAACTTACTGCAAATTCCATTGACGGAATGCAAATGCAGGAATATAATTGCCAAAAAGCAGAAACAAAGAGAAAGCGGTAATGCTTTTCAATATGCAGATATAGCAGATAAGGGGGATAGGTATGGGGAATATTATTGAGATCCGCAATTTGCACAAGAACTTTGGTGAAGTTCATGCGGTGAATAATTTAAGTTTTCGTGTTAAGCAGGGAGAACTCTTTGCGTTTCTTGGGGTCAATGGTGCGGGCAAGAGTACGACAATCAATATGCTTTGCGGTCAGCTTGAAAAAGATGCGGGAGAAATAGTAATTGACGGGAAGAATGTAGAAAATGAGATGGATGCCATCCGGGAAAACTTGGGGGTGGTTTTTCAAAATTCGGTGTTGGATAAGCAGTTGAGTGTCTTTGATAATCTGAAAATCCGCGCCGCACTCTACGGGATTTATGGGCAAAAATTTGCAGAACGGTTTGCGGAATTAGACGCGCTTTTAGGATTAAAAGAACTGTCAAAAAGGGCGGTCGGAAAACTTTCCGGGGGGCAGCGGCGCAGAGTGGATATTGCACGGGCAATCTTGCATAAGCCAAAGATTTTAATTCTTGACGAGCCGACGACGGGACTTGATCCGCAGACAAGACAGACTGTGTGGGAGGTAGTAAATTCTCTGCGAAAAAATGAAAATATGACTGTCTTTCTTACCACTCATTATATGGAGGAGGCGGCGGACGCGGACTATGTTGTGATTTTGGATGCGGGAAAGATTGCGGCAGAGGGAACGCCGTTAGATCTAAAAAATACTTATACTGGAGATTTTATTACGCTGTACCATGTGAGGGAAAAGGAGGTTGCCGCACTTGGAGTCGCATATGAAAAATTGGGAGTAACAAAAAATAAGGGGGGATCAGTGGGGAAACCAAGCGTGAAACAGGAACCAGAGGAAGGGATTTACCGAGTTTTAGTGCCGGATACGGCAGCAGCAACCAAATTGATCTTGGCACATCCAGAAGTTTTTTCTGATTATGAGATAGTAAAGGGAAAGATGGATGATGTATTTTTGGCAGCAACAGGGAAAAAACAGATACAGGGGGAAAATTAAAATGAAATTGAAAGCGATGATTTTTCGAAATGTTAAATTATTTTTTAAAGATAAGGGAATGTTTTTTACCTCGTTAGTTACGCCAATGATCTTGCTTGTGCTGTATGTGACCTTTCTTGGGAAGGCTTATACGGACAGCTTTAACAGCGCGATGCCGCAGGGGGTACAGGTTCCGGATAATCTGATTGCAGCGACGGTTGGCGGGGAGCTGGTTTCTTCCATTTTGGCGGTGTGCTGTGTTACTGTTGCATTCTGCTCAAATTTGCTTATGGTGCAGGATAAAGTAAGCGGTGCAAGAAATGATCTTATGATAGCACCAGTAAAGCGTTCTATATTGGCGATAAGCTATTATATTGCCACAGTATTTTCCACGCTGATGGTTTGTATTGCGGCATTTGGTGCAGGACTTTTGTATGTACATTCTGTTGGCTGGTATATGAGCGCGGCGGATATTTTGTGGATTTTGTTGGATATTATATTGGTGGTACTTTTTGGAACAGCACTCTCCTCAATTATCAATGTATTTTTGTCCACACAGGGACAGATTTCTGCTGTTGGAACAATTGTAAGTGCAGGTTACGGATTTATTTGCGGAGCCTATATGCCAATCTCTAATTTCGGCACGGGGCTGCAGAAGGTGTTATCTTTCCTGCCGGGTACTTATGGGACTTCCCTGCTGCGCAACCATGCGATGCGGGGGGTATTTGAGCAGATGCGCGCGGATGGATTTCCTGATGAGGTGGTGGAAGGAATAATGAAGTCGGTGGATTGTAAATTGTATTTTTTTGAAAATGAAGTTCCCTTATCTGCAATGTACCTTTATCTGGTTGCAGTAGTATTTGTATTGATTGCGGCGTATATCTGGATCAATGCGAGAAAAAAGAATCGATAAATATGAAAATCAGGGTTGAAAGAATAGAGCCGAACGAGGAGGAGGAGATTATCCTCCGCGCAAAAGAACCGGATGCGCGGCTGCTTGCGTCATTGAGGCATCTGGTGGAAGAAAAAGAGCCGCTTACAGGTTATTATGCGGATGGCAGTATAAGTAAACTTGAATTAAAAGGCATCTATTATTTTGAGTCCGTGGAGAATCGTGTGTTTGCTTATGGTTTAAGGGATGTGGCGGAATTAAAGTGCAGACTTTATGAGCTGGAAGAGCGGTTTTCGGGGACGGATTTTATCAGGGTTTCCAAGTCCATGATTTTAAGTTTGGACAAGGTGGAACGCTTTGTGCCCGTTTTGGGCGGACGCATTGAAGCGGTGTTAAAAAATAAAGAGCGGGTAGTAATCTCAAGGCAGTATGTCCCGGAAGTGAAAAGGAGGTTGGGGCTGTATGCGGAAAGAAAGACTGAAAAGGATAGCTAATGTTACCACCTCGGTTACAACTGGCACTTTAATTGCCTGTATTATTTGGTATGGCGTTACTCAATTTACTTTGGGGGAGAGCATAAGGGACGCAAAAATTCCCTATCTGACACTGCCGCAAATTTTGCTGCTTGGCATTTTGTGCGGGGTGGAGTCGGAGCTTATTATGCCAAATGATGACCGGCTGCCAAAAGAATGTTGGGTGCGGTATGTACTGCATTATATTATAGTTACGGCAACCGCGCTGATCTGTGGGTATTTTTACGGTTGGTACGAGCCGACATTTTTTGGGGTGCTGTTTATGTGTGTGACTTCTATGGGAATCTATATCTTTGCCTCCTATCTCAAATATCGCAGCGGAAAGAAGGAGGCTGACACGATGAACATATATCTGGAGAAAATGCAGAGGGAGAAGAAGAAGGAGAAGGAAGATTAAGTCTTATATTTATGGGGCTAAATATTTTAAAAATGGTTCAAACACAACGCCGTCAAGTCTGGAGATATTGTATTCGGCGGTTTCTTTTAAACAAAGGCAGATAAAATCGGCAGCTTTTTGCACTGCGGCGATCAGGGGCATATCCTGCAAGATGCCCGCTGCCACAATGGCGGAAAAGAGATCCCCGGTGCCGCAGCGTTCTGCCGCAATGCGTTTTTTGCGCAGTGTGACCGTTCCTCCTGATATCGGGTCGAAAACAATATTGGCAAGATACGCGCCTGCGTCCATGCCGGTAAGAACTATACAGCCCGGACAGAGCGCGTGAAGCTGGTCAAAAAGCAGCGCGAGTTCCTTTGCAGAAAAATGTGGGCGGTAAGGCGTATCGGTTAAGATACAGGCTTCTGTAAGGTTTGGAGTCAGAATATCCGCGTGGGCGACAAGGGATTTCATGCGGTCACAGAGTTTTGGCGTAAGCGTGGAATATATCCTGCCATGATCGCCCATAATTGGGTCGATAATCACCTTACAGCGCGAAGAATTTCCTATTTCTTTTTTGGCAAAATGGCGGATAAAATCCTCCACAATCGCGATCTGCGCCGCCGAACCTAAAAACCCGGTTAAAATGCCGTCAAAGGAAATTTCCAATTCTTTCCATTTATCGATGTAGGAGGGAAGTTTCCCGGTGTAGTCGTCAAAAAAGTATGTCGGATAGCCGGTGTGGTTTGAGAGGATGGAGGTCGGTACCGGACAGCACTGCGCACCCATCGCAGAGACGACAGGAAGGGCGACGGTCAAAGAACATCGCCCATACCCGGATAAATCATTGATAACTGCAAGTTTTTTCTGATATTTCATTTTATTATTTCCCTTAATTTTTTTAACTCTGCTACTTGTGCTGCATCTTCCTGCGCCGGTTCAAGCCGGAAGAAGAGTCCTGACTTTTCTAGTGCCGGGCGAAGCGCGTGGTAGAAAACTACAGCGGCTATCACAGAGAAAACAGCGTTTACCGCGGTGGTGAGTGAGCTTAGTTTTGCAAGTGTCTTTGCGATATCCTGCGGCAGTCCGAAAAGGTATTTTTTGTAAAAATATCCTACAAGCGGATCTGCGATGATATTGAAGACCAGCCCGCATATGGATGCGATAAGGGCAGTTCGCAGAATTTTTTTCGCGCTCTGCGCACGGCTGATATGACAGATGGTGTGCGCGACAAGCCCGACAATCAATCCGATGCAAAGTTTTAAGAAAAAGGTCTTTGGCGCGCTGGTGACATAGCCTGAGGTAAAATCGGCGAGTGTCAGTCCAATCGCACCCGCTATACCGCCCCAAGTACCGCCAAGAAAGAGCGCGGCGAGTACAACAAAGGTATTTCCAAGGTGGAATGCGGTTTTTTCGCTGCCAATAGTTAAGTCGAAGCGGAAGTATTGAAATCCGATATAGGCGAGTGCCGCAAATAGTGCCGCGTAAGCGAGGCGTTTCGCGCGGTCGGACGCGCTGTAATTTTGTAATTTTTTCTTGGCAAAGCAGCGGATAAGGGCATTGGTAAGCAACAGGATGCCAATAATCACAAGAAAATATCCGGCAAAAAGGATTTTATCTTCCGAGGTGATCTCGCCGTCCTTGTTTTGCTGATAGCCAATTATCGTGGTAATAATGCCCGCCAGAGCGACAATTAGACCAAGACATATCCACATCCAGTTTTGTTTTTTTGTGTTTTCCATAAAAACCTCCATTTCAGGCGCGCATAATATTTTTTAATTTTCACGCCTTGTTTTTGATTGCAGATATCATACTGCAAAATTGGTCTTATGGAAATTACCAAAACAATATTTTTTTATAGGGTCAGACGCTCCATCTGACCTTATATTTTCTGCTCTTATTTTTGTATATGCCAGCCGAAGCTGACAGGTATCCGGCGTGTGCATAGGGAGAAAAAACTCTTCCCTAATTTAAGCCAACAGCAGATAGCAGCAGATAATCAGGATAACAAAGAGCGCGCCAAGACAGCAGATATCCCATATTTTCTGTGATTTGTTCTGCTCCTTTTCCTGTAATTCTTCTTTATTTTCCATAAAATTCCCCCCTTTTAAAAAGACCATAGAAATAACAATGATTAAGTAAAAATCAATGCATATTTAAGATTATTTCCTATTGCATCCGCACATTCCGCGGAGAAAGATTGCATATGTTCTTCCAGCCATTCACGATTTACTAAAACAATGCTTTTTATGCAGTTTTTTACTTTGTCGACCAATGGTGCGGTAAACTGAAAAGTTTCCCCCGTTGGTTTGGATTTCAGAAAATAATCAAATCATTGTTTACCAATCAAGCTGCTGTTGATTTTATTAATCATCTTCTCCTTAGATATTCTAACATAAAAAGGGTGAAAATTCAAATAAAAAAGCAGAAATGAAAGAAATCTTCAGAAATGGAGTAGTGCCTTTCGCCTATTTGATTTTTTCCCCGAAGCCGCGTATAATACAAGTTGGGAAAATTCTATTTTCCGTATTTTGTAAAATAAGGAAATACGGATACAGATAATAAATTTTTATATTATAGTAAACGATTTGACTTTAGGGGGGTAATCATGGTTTATCTTTTGGATAATATATCAAATTATTTAATCTATCTTTTTATCATTTTTTATGGCTTCAGATTAAGTCCAAGAAAGAACAGGCTTTTTCCTGCTGCGTCCATTTTAGTTATGCTGTCCGCCGGTGCCTACAATGTATTTTTCGATACAAACTCCCCGATCGTTTATCTCCTTTGGAGTGTGCTTTCCATATGTTTATTTTTTGATGAGGGGTTGGGGCATCTGCTTGTGCTGAGTGCTGCAATTATGTATTTTACGGGAATTGTTGATACGTTCAGCGTCATGCTGATACAGATTGTTTTAATTGGCGGAGGGATTGATGGCACGAAGATAAGATGGTGGATGGAGACTGCTTATCTAATTTCTTTTTTGGTGTATTTTTTGGTGTATTGGAGGCTTTTTAAGAAGAATAATGTCTATCTGTGCGATATAAAATTGAAGTATAAATTGGCATTGCTAATACAGGAAAGTATATTTCAGATGTTCTATAATTTTGTTTTCGCTTCCTTTGACAAAAATCATGAAATGTATGGTTTCGATGCCTATATATTGTTTTTTATCAGTATAGTGGGGGCAATGTATTCCATTTTTCTTATCCTTGGTCTTGCAATTAAAAGTATACTGTCGGACAGGCAGAATGGGCAACTGCAATCTTTTCTGTATATGCAAAAGCAGCAGTATGATTATCAATTGCAACAGTCGGTAGCTGTGCGGCGGTTTAAGCATGATTTGGTAAATCATATTGGCATTCTCAGAGAGTTGGCCAATCAAAAAAAGACGGAGGAAGTTAAGGAGTATATTGATACCATTTGGAATATACAAAATGAATTTGATTTAAGAATTCATACGGGGGACAGTCTGTTTGATCTTATTCTGAATTATTATTTATATTTGGCAGAAAGAGAGAAGATCGAGTTTACCGTATCGGGAAAACTGACAGAAAAAACAAGTCTTCAGATGTTTGATATTACAACGCTGATGGGAAATATATTGCAAAATGCGGTGGAAGCCGCCAGAGAAACAGCGACTCCAAAAATTCGGGTGGAATTGATAGAGCATAAAAAGGAATTTTTTATTGTTGTCAGCAATAGTATGGAGAAAAAAATAAATACCTCAAAAGGATTTCTTATCACATCAAAGACGGATACGATAAATCATGGCTTTGGGTTGAAAAATATTGCTGCGATAGTCCAGAAATATTATGGCGAGTATTATATAGAGTCGGTCGTAGAAAATGGAGAAACCATGTTTAAAATCAGCATTGCGATTCCAAGGGAGGGGATCGGAAAGGAGAAAGATGAAAATAGGTATTGTGGAAGATGAAGCAGTGTGGAGGGACAAGATAAAGACCACGATTAAAAATTATTGTACGGGGAAAAATATTTCCGTTCAGATTAAGGCATATGGCAGCGGAAAGGATTTTATGGAAGATACGGAGGCGGATTTATTGTTTCTGGATATTGAACTTGCAGATGGTGAAGATGGGTTTAAGATAGCGGAACAATTGGTAGATTCAGGCAGCCAGTGCAAGATATGCTTTTTAACCTCACATACGGAGATGGCCAGACAGGGATATAAGGTGAACGCCTTTCGCTACATTGACAAAAGATATTTGGAGGAGATTGACGAGGCAATGGAGTCTTTTTTTAAAACAAAAATTCAGGAGAGAATTATTTCCTGTAAGAATACTGCCGGAATTCAGATCCGGATAAATTTAAGCGAGCTTTTGCTTGTGGAGACCAACGGAAGGAAACTAAGATATCTTATGCTTGATGGCAGTGAATACTTTTGTGAGGGGAAGATATCAGAAACTGCGCAGGACTTATCCCCATTTGGATTTTTTTATGTGCAGAGGTCATATATCGTGAATTTAAAATATATTGAGAGGGTAAACAGCCGTGAAATTACGCTTTGCAATGGCTTAAAGATCGCAATCGGCAGGATTCACAGCGGGGAATTTAAGAGAGAATTTTTTAAATGGAGAATGTTGTTCGGTGATTAAGCTGTGTCGTTTGCGCAAAAAATATGTCATTTATGCAGCGGGTATTTTATTTTTTCTTTTCGTGTGGTATCCTTCGATAAGAATGCAGGGAAAGGAAAAATGATATCCGGTTGCTCTGTGGATGCAACACAAAAAGAGTTGAGAAAAATAAGGTAGTTGATTTGACACTACCGTCTAATTTCAGAGAGGTGAAATATGAGGAAGAATATTGTTGGTCTGACAGGTATCTTAATGGTTATGTCATTGACTGCTTGTGGTAATGAACCAGAAGACTTGGAGGGGATTTTACAGAACGCGCAGATAGAACAAGAAACTACAATGATAGAAGGTTACAATCAAGATACGGTTATTGAACTTTATGTAAACGTACTTCGAGATTATATATCGGCGGGTAAAACGGATTTTACCGTTTCATTTATTGATTTAGATGATGACAGCACTAAAGAAATGGTTGTTTTCTTTGGGGAGTCCCAAGCAGATGGAGGTTATTTGTTCACCATTGAAAATGAGGAAGCAATCCAGGTTGTGGCGGAGGGGAGCAACTTTTTTGGACAATATGGAGGATTTACCTATAAGGAAAAAGGAAATGTTTTTGTTACAGAAAATGAATCGACAACGGAAACTCAAATTTCCAATCAAATTTTCTATTATACAATGGAAAGTGGGAAGGCTGTCTGCAAAGATGTGACACAAAGCATTACACAATTTGAGAGTGATAAAAGCAAGTTTTATGTAAATGATACAGAAGTGGAAAGTGAGAAATTTAATGGCATAGCAGAAAATTATGGGTTATTGGAAATGTCAACGGTGAGCTACCCGGATGGTGTTCATGTACTGAATGAGCAAATGGATATGGTATATAATGCATATAATAATACATCCAATAGTCCGGATAGTTCGAACGAAAATACATACTTTATTTCCGAAAATAGTGATTTTTATCAACAACTTGCCTGTAACCCAATTGATCAGAATTATGTAATTGATGGGGAAGCCGTTCCTTTAGAAATTTGGCAGTCCGCTTTAAAGAAATGTGCAGCATGGAATCAACAGATTGATTTTACCGGTTCAAAACTGGGGGGATTACTAAATGAAGATGATGATGATCAATTGCAGAATGCAATAAGGCTTTGGCAGGAGTATTATCAGGAAGAGGTTGAACAAAATCGTGAATTATATGGAAACAATGGGCTGATCTTAGGCAGTATGTATACCGCGATATCCGCAGATGTGTTAATGGAAAAATGCAAATTAGCAGCATTTACCTTATTATCTCAGGAGTATAAATTATTAGGCAATGTGTCTTTTGCAGAAAATATTGCGGAAACTATGGTGGAAACAGATGACAGTGAATATTCTCCTTCGCCACAATCCTTTTGCATTGAATATAGCACTGATTTTGAAGAAACATTAATTTCCTATTCGATAGATGAAAAGAATAGTGACGAGTTGGAAGAACTTATTGATGAAACAGCGAATAAAATTGAAGAAAAATTTGAACATGATTTTACTGAACACACAAACAAATACCTTTCCTTTATTCATGCACTATATACTATTGAAAATAATATATCTGAAGATAGTAATCTATGTCTTATCTTAAAAGAAAACCGACTTAAATTGTATGCGATAGAACTTTTAAATATTTTATATATGATTGATGGTCAATAGGGGGGAGAGAAGTTTTATTAAGCTATAGATATGGGTAATATATAAAAATGGAGCTGTTATGGCTCTATTTTTGTTTTATAAGTGACAAATTAGAAAAAAGGTATTGCAATCAACGGGGAAGTATGATATGATATCTCTCCAGAACGGACACTTGTTCATGTGGAGTGAACATACATTCCGGCAGAGATATGCTGCGCAGAATAAAATAGGGGGAGAGTGGCGGCGGGGAGGGAATCAGGCATGGATGATGATAAATACTATATTGTAAAGAAAAAGGCACTGCCGGAGGTTCTGTTAAAGGTAGTGGAGGCAAAACGCCTCTTAGATTCGGAGCGTGTGCTTACGATTCAGGAAGCGACGGATGCGGTGGAGATCAGCAGGAGTTCTTTCTATAAATATAAAGATGATATTTTCCCGTTTCATGAGAATAACCGGGGAAAAACCATCAACTTGATGATGCAGATGGACGATGTGCCGGGGCTTCTCTCGAACTTGCTAAATGAGATTGCGAAAGCGCACGCGAATATCCTGACGATTCACCAGTCCATTCCCATTGGCGGTATTGCATCGCTGACCTTGGGTGTTGAGATCCTGCCGCAGACGGTGGAAGTTGCAAATTTAATTGAATTGGTGGAGAGAACACAGGGCGTACATTATGTAAAGATATTAGGTCGCGAATAATATTACTCCGGTTGTCTAAAATCAATAATGGGTAAACTTTTAATCGCCGCAGTGATAGAAAAGGAAATGTAAAAATATGGAAATCAATTCATGGGATGGAGGGATAAGATGAAGGTAGCAATTTTAGGATATGGCATTGTGGGTTCGGGAGTATTTGAGATTATGAGAAGCAATCAGGAGGGAATTAGCCGACGTGCCGGGGAGGAAATTGAAGTAAAGTATGTGTTAGATCTTAGGGATTTTCCAGGCGATCCGGTGGAGAATGTGCTAGTTCATGATTTTAAGCGGATTGTTGAAGATCCGGAAGTTGGTGTGGTCGTTGAAGTGATGGGCGGCGTGGAACCAGCGTACAGCTATGTAAAGGAAGCACTCTTAACGGGAAAGAGCGTATGTACTTCGAACAAGGAACTGGTTGCAAAGCACGGTGCGGAATTGCTTGAAATTGCTAAGCAGAAGAAGAAAAATTTCCTGTTTGAAGCGAGTGTCGGCGGCGGTATTCCGATTATCCGCCCGTTAAATCAGAGCCTGACGGCGGATGAGATTCGCGAGGTGAGCGGTATTTTAAACGGCACAACAAATTATATGCTGACCAAAATGCGTGACGAGGATGCCGATTTTGACGAAGTGTTAAAGGACGCGCAGAAAAGGGGCTATGCGGAGCGCGATCCTTCGGCGGATGTGGATGGGTTTGACGCGGGCAGAAAGATTGCGATCTTGACTTCGCTTGCCTACGGGATGCAGGTGGATTACGAAGATATTTATACCGAAGGTATTACAAAGATCTCCAAGACCGATATCGCTTATGCGAGGGCGGCAGGGGCGAATATTAAGCTTCTTGGGACGAGCAAGAAAGTGGACGGAAAGGTGTATGCGATGGTTGCGCCGCGCATGATCGGGAAGGAGCATCCGCTCTACACGGTGGACGATGTGTTTAATGCCATCCTAGTGCGCGGAAATTTCCTTGGGGATATTATGTTTTATGGCAAGGGTGCGGGGAAGCTTCCGACAGCCAGCGCGGTAGTTTCGGATGTGGTGGACGCGGTCAAACACAGTGGAACGAATGTAATGACCATATGGAACAGCAGAAAATTGGAGCTTGCGGATATGAATACGCTTGAAAGTACCTTTTTTGTGCGTGTGCCAGAGGGTGAGAAGCAAAAAGCGCAAGAAATTTTTGATATTGAACGAGAACTTGCGGCGGATGATGCTGCGGGTGAGTATGCGTTTCTTACAAAACCGATGGCGGAGGGAGCGTTTGCGGCGGCAGCAGAAAAGATAGTGGTACTTGGCAGAATAAGAACCGAATCCGTGTAAGGGAGCGAGAATCACAATAAAAATTTGCCGGAATATGATATTATAAACAGCAAACAGTTTACCAGCGGGTAAATTGGACGATAGATGCAGAAAATACGTGATTTTAGGAGGGCACTATGTTAATTGTAAAAAAGTTCGGCGGCACATCGGTCGCTGATAAAGAGAGAATCTTCAATGTGGCAAAGCGTTGTATTGAAGATTACAAGAAGGGACACGATGTGATCGTTGTCCTTTCGGCAATGGGAAAATTTACGGATGTGCTTGTACAGCAGGCGAGGGATATCAACCCGAACCCGCCCAAGCGTGAGATGGATATGCTTTATACCATTGGTGAGCAGCAGTCCGTTGCACTGATGGCGATGGCAATGGATACACTGGGTGTGCCAGCGGTATCACTGAATGCATTTCAAGTAAAGATGCACACTACTTCAACTTATGGCAATGCAAGGTTGACTGGCATTGACACAGATCGCATCAAATATGAGTTGGAGTGCCGCAGGATTGTTTTGATCACTGGATTTCAGGGGATTGATAAGAGAGAGAACTACACGACACTTGGGCGGGGCGGATCGGATACGACGGCTGTGGCACTGGCAGCGGCACTTCACGCGGACGCATGTGAAATTTATACGGACGTGGAGGGGGTTTACACCGCTGATCCGCGCATTGTGCCAGGAGCGAGGAAACTCTCGGAAATCACTTACGATGAGATGCTTGATCTCTCATCACTTGGTTCGGGCGTGCTGCATAACCGCTCGGTGGAAATGGCAAAAAGGTATGGCGTACAGCTTGTTGTGCGTTCGAGTTTAAATTTCGCAGAAGGAACAATAGTCAAGGAGGCAGTAAATATGGAAGGGATGCTTATCAGCGGAGTAGCAAAGGACGAGAATACGGCGCGCATCGCCGTGATTGGATTGGAGGATCAGCCGGGTGTGGCATTCAAACTTTTCAATCACCTCGCAAATCACAATATCAATGTGGATATTATTTTGCAGTCGGTTGGTCGTGACGGGACGAAGGATATTAGTTTTACCGTGGCGAAGGATGATTTGCAGGAGGCAGTTGCCACAGTGGAACGCCATCGCAATACTTCTTTAAAGTACTCAAAGATTGATGTGGAGGAGAATGTTGCAAAGGTTTCCATTGTTGGCGCGGGTATGATGTCAAATCCGGGGGTTGCGGCGAAAATGTTTGAGGCACTCTACGATGCGGGGGTCAATATCAAGATGATTTCGACTTCGGAGATTCGGGTGACAGTGTTGATTGATGTACAGCAGACAGAGAAGGCAGTCAATGCGGTTCATAACAAATTTTTCTAGAAAAAATTTTTAAACCTAAACAAAAAGAACTATGATAGCAACGTCCCTTATGCGGTGGATTCTGACCGCGAAGGGACGCTTTTTTTGTGTGAGAATATTGACTGAAAATAAGTGAAACAGTATAATTGTATTTGGATAGAAATGGAAAAAACTAAGTACAAATTATGTTTATTCGGAGGATGGGGGAACGTAAGAATAAATTCTGGTAGGTAATAAGATCAGGAGGGACGAAAAAATGCAGGATGAACGTGCAACAAATCTTGGGAAAATTATATGTCAGGAGAGAAAAAAGAAAGGTCTTTTGCAGGAAGAGTTGCTTCGGGGAATCTGCCAGCAGGGAGAATTGACAAAGATTGAAGCTGGCGAGAGGGTTCCGGAAAAGATGTTGGCGGATGCACTGATGCAGCGTCTTGGCAGATGTACGGATACGTTGGAAGCGATTATGTCCGTGGAGGAGTATATCCTTTTTGATATGAGGGAGACTTTACAGCGTCATTTTTATGAGAAGAACTACGAGAAGAATTGCAGCCTGCTTGAGAAATACCGCAGACATAAACAGGTGGAACAGCCCCTGCACCAACAGTTTTTAGGCAAGTACGAGGCGGTGAATGAGTATTGCAGGGATAATAATGCATATAATTGTTTAAAAAGGTTAAAACAAGCGTTAGAGATTACGTTTCCAGAGTGGGAGAGGATGCCGATTTTAAATTATTGTTTGTGCAGTCAGGAACTGCATCTCCTGATTTTGATTGCCTATTTTATGATGCCGGAAAATGAGGTGAGGGCGGTGTGGATTCTTACGGAGACGATCGATTATCTGGAAAAGCGGTATTATGAGGAAGAAAAGGTGAAGCTTCTTCCGCAGTGTTTGTGGCTGTTGGCAGAACACAGTAAACGGCGCGGATGCTGGGCGGAGGTTGAGGAATATAGCCGTGCAGGTGTGGAGTGCTTGACCAAAAATGGCGCGCTGCCGCTGCTTCGGGAGTTGCTTGGGTTAAGAATTGAGGGGTTGGGGAAGCTGCGGGAGGAGAGAGGAGGGGGGAAAGAGAAGGAGGAAGAGGCTTTGCGCAATCAGTTGGAAAGCCTGGAGGCAGTGTTAGCGAGGTATGCGGACTGGGTATTAGGGATGGATGATCTGTCGAAATTGCATTATTTTTACCACCAGGATGAAGTTTCTTTAGATTATGAAATGCTGCGGGACATGAGAAAAAATCAGGGAATTTCACAGGGGGCATTACAGAGTTGTACACAGGGGAGCCTGTCTCGAATTGAAAATGGAAAACAGAGTCCTTCAAAACGGCGTGTGGTCGAGATTGCAAAAGAATTAGGAGTCAATAAGAGTTATTATATCAGTAGGGTACAATCGGAGGACTATGACTTGTATGAATTGTGTCATTGGAGGAACCAGACAATTTTTAATCAGGAGTGGGATAAGGCAGAGAAGATGCTTATGGAGCTTGAAAAGATGTTAGATTTAAGTGTTCCAGTAAATCGGCAATACATTGAAGCCTGTCGTGTTGGAGAGAAAAAGGTAAAAAAACAAATTGACCCTGAAGAGGCATTACAAAAAATGGAAGAAGCGTTGCGATATACAATGCCAGATTATCAGAAAGAGAAATTGCGGGTACCCTCAAGAGAAGAATTTGTTATTTTGAATCAAATGGCGGGCTTAATGAGGAAAGCGGGAAGAATAGAAGATGGTTTAAAGTTGAGAAGAGATATACTTCAAGCATTTCGGCAAAGCCGCGTTGAAGAACAGTATCATACTAATTCTATGCTTCTGTTATATTTAAGTTATGGTGAAATGCTTGAAGTAGTAGGAAAGTTAAAGTTAGCAAAAGATATGGATATTTGTGGAATTAAATTGGATATCTTTTGCGGCAAGGGAAAAATAACAGGTAAAATACTTGCCAACTTAGCTTATGTATATAGTAAAAGTAAGTCTGATAATAAAGTATTGCAAAAAGAGCATTTCCTACATTCGTACCAATGGTGCCTTTTGATGAAACAAACAGTGGTAGCAGAAGTGGTAAAGGAAAGTTATTATGACTTATTTGGGGAAGATATTAATGTTCTTCTCCGCCACCCTCATCAAATGGTCCAAACGGATTTTCGCCCTTTGAATCCCCCTTTGCTCCGTACGTTTCCACCCCAGAACCAGGGATATCTGGAAGAGTGATTGTGATCGTGATACCTACATAAAAAAGTACAAGCACTGCCAGCATCATCTTTTTGAGTTTTTTCATGATGAACACCTCTTTCTTGTCGCCTAAGCGACAAATATTTTTGATAGTTTGCATTTTAAGGGAGATTTCTCTTTATGTCTATGCTGTTTGCGGAATATAAGATTATATTCCGCAAACAGCATAGACATTTTTGTCGAATAAAGGTAGGATAGTAAACGATAAAATTCTATTTTATCAGCGACACAGGAAAGCGATTTGTAAAGGAAAGGACCAAAGGTGGGGAAATATTCGCTGCTTTTGGTTCTTTTCAAAAAGAAGGGGAAGAAGATGACATCATCAACCATTACATTAGGGAAGCTTGTTCGTGAGAGAAGAGAAAGCCGACATATGTCCCAAGAAAAGTTGGCAAAACAAATCGAGGTTTGTAAAAGAACGATCATTGATATAGAAACAGATATTGGAAATCCGAAATTTGATGTAATGTATCGATTGTTCCGAGAATTAGATATTCCGCTTGAACAGATTTTTTATCCGGATGTTCCGGAAAATTTCGGTGATAAAAGTATGTTGATACAGGAACTAAGAGGTTGTTCCGAGGATGAAATTAGTATGATTCTGCCAATGGTGGTAAATATGAAACAGACTTTGCGCAAGCATAATGGGAGAAAGAAATAGAGAAAAGGGGAAATTATATGAATGCGGAAAAGGATTCCGATACCATCTATGTTAAAAAAGTAAAACATGGATGTAAAAAGACAAAGGGAATGGTAATGGCGTTGGCTTTTGTCGGAAGTTGGGTAAAGGAAAAAAGATTGAAAAAGAATTTCTCTCAGAGTACGTTGGGAAAGAAAGTCGGTGTTGGCAAGAGAACAATTATGGATATAGAGTCCAACATTGCCAATCCAAAGTTTCAGATTTTATATGGTTTGGTAAGAGAATTGAAAATTCCCATTTACCAGGTTTTTTATCCGGAAATACCGGAGGAATTCGAGGATAGGACAATACTTTTTAAGGAGATTGAGGATTGCTCCGACAAAGAGATGAAAATTATTCTTCCTATGGTGCGGGAATTGAGGGGGATTTTGAAAGAGGAGAAGCGTAAAAAAAAATTAAGCCAACGCAGGGATAAACTATAAGAAAAACAAAGGGGGTGGTCGATATGTGTAAGGCTCTTCAACAGATGGAAGTGAAAAAGATTGCATAGGTGGTTGATTGCCCGGTGGAAGCAATAGAGAAATGGTTAGGGTTGGCGTGACTGCCTGTAAATAGATATGATAAAAAGTGAAGGCATATTTGTTTTAGTATAGAAATGGAGATGCTTTCCCTTTTTTTATTGCGTTTCCACAATAGTGTAAATAATATTATATAATTTTTTCCCCAACTACTTTTATATGAACATGATTTACAAATTATCATAAGGAGGGATGTAAATGTTAATTAATATCGAGAAAGGATCGTATATGCCATCATATTTTTATATGTGCATAAACTCAATGGATGGTGTTGAAATAATTGAGAGAAATCAGCCGACTTTTGTACATGAATATATTCATTTTTTGCAAGACCTAATATTGCCCTACTGCATTAGAAATAATCTTGGAAGACTTAACGAATTCGCATATCTCGTTAATTATAGTAAGAGAGAGCAAAAGTTAAGCCGCCCATTTAAACAGTGGGATGAAGATCAGATTCTTAT
>CAJUCG010000008.1 GCA_910585065.1 uncultured Lachnospiraceae bacterium | reverse complement strand
CTCTGCGGAGAAATTATGCGTGTGAGGCGGCGAGGTATTACCGGGAGATCTCCACAGTAAGACTTTCCCTCTATCCGGGGATACACGATGTTTTTGAACGGCTGCGAAAGGCGGGGCGAGGGATCTATCTGCTCTCGAATGCGCAGCGGGAGTACACGGTGCGGGATCTGGAATTGGTTGGACTCACCGCGTTGTTTGACGGGATTTTGCTTTCCTCGGATTACGGCTGCCGCAAGCCCGACCCAATCTTTTTTGGGGAGTTAACTAGGCAGTTTAATGTACAGCCCAAAGAGTCACTAATGATCGGCAATGATCGGAGCAGTGATATTTACGGGGCAAATCTATTTGGGATGGATTCATGTTTGTTTGTTTCAAGCAAAGAACTTGCCGCGCCGATTGAGGGCGTGGAGAGTACCTATACCATAGAGAGCGGGACATACCAAGAATTTTTAAAACTGCTGCCAACGCTTCTTTCCTGATAGGTATTTTCTGGCGAATGAAAGAGAAAATGCAGAAGCAGCAAAAGAAAGGTGGGGAATATTTATGTCATTAGAGAACGATACGCAAAGGCAGGGCGAGCCGACTTGGGAGCAGATGGCGAACCGGAGAAACCGGGAGAGTCCGAGTGCCGGAAATTCCAGAGGTCAGCGCGGTGGCGGAGTCGGGGGAAACAGGAATGGACGGCAGAGCGGCAATTTTAACAATAAAAGAAAGAGAAAAAAGAAAGATTCTGATCGATGGATGAATCTCTTTCTTATTCTTTTGCTGCTTACAATTATTGTTTTGGCAGTTTTGTATTTTAAAAAAGATAAGGATGATTCTGCAGATCCTGCGCCAACGGGACAGGCAAAGCCGAGTGGGGCGGTAACCCCCGGAATCTTTCCGGGAACGATCACGCCGGAGCCATCAGCAACACCGATGGAGGATGTATCTGTCACGCCGGAGCCAACAGCCACAATATCTGTGCCGACAAAGGCGGAGGAAATACCGGATGCGACTCCGACACTAAAGCCAACTTCTGACCCGGAAACCATCACGCCAAGCCCGACAGTTACAGTAGAGGTAACAAACCCGGATTCGGTGAGCCAAACTCCTACGCCAAGCAAGGGGGATTCTCTTAGTGCGGAGGAGGCAAACGATATTCTTGCGGAAATTTTCTGGGAGGCGGGATATCGCTTTACCCTGTCCGATTCTAATTTTTCAAAGGGGGGCGTGGAATATTTTCGCTATGATGTGACTTATGGGGGAAAGATACAAGATTACGATGTACTGGTAGAGAAAGAGGAGGGGAAGGTATATTTTTATGAGGACGGCGCAGTTCGAAAGTTTGATGATTTGCCAGATCATAGCGGACAGGAGTCGAATGGGGAGAGGGAAGACGGGGAGATCACCGCAGATTTGGCGGCGGAGCTTCTAGGGGAAATTCCTTATGCCTCGCTTGGGCTTCCCGCAGCACTTGATGAGTGCAGCCTTGTGCTTGACAATTGGAAGACAGTTGTGGCGGGGGAGGAGGCTTACTGCTTAAATGTATTTTATCAAGGGGCGTTGGCGGGCAATCTTTATTTTACAGAGGATGCAGAACATATATACTATCTGGATGAGTTTGGTGAGTTTGTAAAAGTGCGCTAGGCGCGAAAAAATCATATTTGGAGGTCAAGAGAAATGGCAGAGGAATTAAAAAAGCGCAGTGAGGTTGCAAAGGAGACGACTTGGGCAACGGAGGATTTGTATGCGAGCGATGAGTTGTGGGAGGAGGATTTCAACAAAGTACAGGAAATGATCGGGGCGGCAGAAAAGTATCGCGGTCATCTTGCGGACTCAGCGGAAGTTTTGTATTCTTTTCTGAAGGAATCGGACGAGCAGTCCATACTATTTGATTCCCTTTTTAGCTATGCGGCGAGGAAGCATGACGAGGATACAGCGGAGCCAAAATATCAGGCGATGCGTTCGAGAATATTATCGTTTTATACAAAGTTCAATACTGCATATGCCTTTTCTGAGCCGGAGATGGTGGTAATTCCGGAGGAAACTTATCTTGCATTCTATGAGCAGAAACCGGAGTTAAGGGAGTATAAACGCCATATCGATCGGATTCTTCGGATGCGGCCGCACACACTTTCCGAGAGGGAGGAGGCACTGATTGCTGCGGCGGGGGAAGCACTCGATCTGGCTTCAGAAACGTTTTCGGTGCTGAATGATGCGGATATGAAATTCCCTGTGATACAAGATGGCGAGGGCGGTGAAATTCGCATCACACACGGAAATTATGCAAAGTTGATGGAAAGTAAAAACCGGGAGGTCAGAAAATCAGCGTTTGAAGCAATGTACTCAGTCTATGATCAGTTTAAGAATACTTCAGCCAGCCTGCTTTACGGACAGGTAAAAAAGCAGATGTTTTATGCACAGCAGTTTCATTATCATTCCAATATGGAACACGCACTGTTTCACAATGAGATTCCCATTGAAGTGTATAAAAATCTGATCTCGACTGTACACGCAAACATGGATAAGATGTATCGCTATGTCGCTCTTAGAAAGAAACTTTTGGGTGTTGAAGAGCTGCATATGTATGATGTCTACGCTCCGATTGTAAGCGGGGTGGAGATGAAATTTTCATTTGATGAGGCGAAAAAGCTTGTCTATGACGCGCTTTCTCCGATGGGGGAGGAATACCGCGCCCTGTTAAAGGAGGGGTTTGAAAACCGCTGGATTGATGTGTATGAAAATGAGGGTAAGCGCAGCGGTGCGTATTCGTCCGGAGCGATGATACACCCCTATGTGCTTTTGAACTATTCGGGAACTTTAGACAGTGTATTTACGCTTGCGCATGAGATGGGACATGCACTGCATTCCTGGTACTCAAATCACAAGCAGCCAGTGGTATATACCAATTACCGGATCTTTGTGGCAGAGGTCGCATCCACCTGCAACGAGGCACTTTTGATGCACTATCTTTTAGAGCGGACAACGGATAAGAAGGAGCGTGCATATCTGATTAACCACGCATTAGAAGAGTTTAAGGGTACACTTTACCGTCAGGCGATGTTTGCAGAGTTTGAGATGATAATCAATGAGATGGCCGAGCGCGGCGAAGCACTTACCGCGGAAGTATTAAGCAAGACTTACCATGATCTTGTCGCTTTATATTTTGGGGAGAATATGGTACTTGACCCGCAGATCGATTTGGAATGGTCGCGCATTCCGCATTTTTACTACAACTTCTATGTATATCAGTATGCCACAGGCTATTCGGCAGCAACCGCACTCTCAGCAAAGATTTTGGCTGAAGGGGAGAGTGCGGTCAAAGATTATATTAAATTTTTAAGTGGCGGCTGCTCTACAGACCCAATTTCTCTCTTAAAAATTGCCGGGGTGGATATGAGTACGGCAGAGCCGATAGAGCAGGCACTAAAAGTATTTGAGGGGTATCTGGATGAGATGGAAAAGCTGACGGAGTAATCAGATTATTTTGCTGCTTTTACTGTTACCACACATTTCTTCTTTATCCCGCTGGAACTTTTTACCGTGATGGTTGCCCTGCCTGGCGCGAGCGCGGTCAGTTTCCCGGAGGCATTCACCTTGCAGACCGTGGCTTTTGAAGTGCTGTATTTGACCTTCTCCGTTGTGTCAAAGGGGGTTAATGTCGGAATTAAAACAAAAGTTTCCCCAACCGTAAGGGTCTTTTTCGATGCATTTAATGTTAAGGAATCAGCGGAAACCGTGCGGACGTTTATCGTCTGCACGGTTTTATTTCCCCGGTAGTCCGCCGCGTAGATGGTATAAACACCCATCTCGCCGACAGAGAAACTGCAGGTTCCGTCCTTAAGCGTAAGTGTTGTGCCGCGAAGTCCGGAGCGGAAATAGTCGGCATCCTGCTTTCCGATCGCATATTTTACTGTTTTGATTCCACTCTGTGCATCAGTGATGTCAACGGTGATCGCAAAATTCTTTTGGTCGTAGGAGATATCGTAGGAGGAAGCAATTTTTGGCGCGGTTACATCGTCGGCAAGATGATAGATAATCGCGCGCTCATTGCCCGCATAGTCGCTGACATAGAACGTGTAATCCCCTGCCTTGGCGAGCGAGATGGTATCCCCTGAGGAAACGTAGGTGTCCGTAGTGCCGCGCCGAAAGGAGCTTAACTCCCTTATGCCGTAGGCATAGCAGATGGTGCGGATGCCCGATCCGCCAAGATCCGAGGCAAAAACGGTGAGAGTCAGGCGGTTTTCGGCAAAACCTGTCTCGAAGGAGAGTACGGGTGCAGTGTAGTCATATTTGAGCGAGTGAACTGCAAGGAGTGCCGCGCTTGCATCCGGAATTCCGGCGTGTTTTACTTTCCCGTTTAAGGAGGCGATGGGCTTTAGGGTCTCCGTGATAATCTCTTTAATATTTGCGGGGTAGAGATTGTCCGCGAATGAGTAGAGCAGCGCGGCAACGCCCGCCGCGTGCGGTGCCGCCATGGAGGAGCCAGAGAGCGAGACGTATCCGCCGACACAGGTGCTGTAAATATGAATGCCCGGCGCGGCGAAATCGACGGTGGAAGTCCCGTAGTTGGATTTTTTTGACAAATTTCCGCTCGCGTCAAGAAACGTGACTGAGATCAAGTTGTCAAGTTCGTAGTTTGCTGGGTAGACTGGCGCACTGTTGTTGTTTGTGCCAGAATTTCCTGCGGCGCAGAAAAAGAGCATATCGGACTGACGAATCGCCTCCTCAAGCGCAGTGTTCGCCTTTTCTGTGCCCCAGCTGATATTGCAGATATCCGCCTTCATTGCGGTTGCGTAGCGGATGGCACGCACGGCATTTGCAATGGTTCCGGAACCCTTCGCACCGCCGTGAATTTTCAGCGGCATAATTTTAATATTGGCGCAGGAGGCAACACCGGCAATGCCGATGCCATTGTCTTTTACTGCGGCGAGAATGCCCGCGACATGGGTTCCGTGATCGTCATTGTCGGATGCCAAGGTATGTACGCCGTCCGCATCATAGTGGCAGACAGTATTGTCCCCATTGTAGAAATCCCAGCCCGTGATATCGTCGATAAATCCATTGTTGTCATTGTCAATGCCGTCACCGGGAATTTCTCCCGGATTTACCCAGATATTGGAAGAAAGATCGGGGTGGTTGATATCTACCCCAGTATCGATCACAGCGACAACGACTTCGCGGTCGGAGGAGATGCGGTCGGAGTAGATGGCCCAGGCTTCAGGGACATTCATATCAATATCCTGAGTGCTTAAAACGGTTGAGGTATTCATATCGGCAATATAGCTGTAAGAGCCAGTATTATCAAGTCCCCACTGGGCATCGGAATATGCATCTTTAGAGATGGCAAAAGCTTCGACGGGCGCGTCATAATCTGCGGCAGCGATCGCGGGATCGCTTTGTAGACGGGAGAGGTAGTCTGGGGCACTCGATTCATTTAGGCGGATAAGTGCTGCGCCATTCTCATGCCAGAGGATGGAACCTTCAGGGAGGGTTTGCAGCACTTTGGTCTGCGCACTTTCATCGGCATCCGGCGCAAAAAGGAGGATGAGATCGGCTTTCGTGTTTTGTGCACCAGCGCAAACAAGCGATGGCAGCAGAAAAACTGCTGCCATCAAAAAGAGATTTTTGAGAGAATTTTTTTTCATAAATTACCACCTTTCAAAAACAGGCAATCACTAACAGTAGGAATTGAACATCATACCGCTGTAGATTGAGGTCAGATAAGGGTTTGTAAACCCTGCTCTCTTCGTGTTTGGGTAGGTGACAACTACTTTATCCACGTAGTCCATCGGGTTTAGAGAAATATCGGACATCTTGTGAGAGAGCCTTGCAAACAGACCGTCCGGCTCCTCAAAAAGCGTCTTTAAATGCTGCATCGTCTCCGGTTTTTTCATTGTCTCGGAATCAATGTAGAGTGTGAAATCCTCATTTCGTTTTATTCCGCAGCGACCAAGCTCATCAAGATCGGTCGAGAGGATATGGGTCAGATCATTTTGCAGGCGCGCGGAGCGGCGATTTCCAGTCAGTCCTGTGCGCGTAAGCGTAAGCAGTGCATTGTAGCTTTTTAAGAAGTCGGCAAGTTCACCAATAGCCTGTTCTCCGGCTGTCTCCGGACTGATGGTAACGTTCTCTTTTTTTGCCGCCTTTTTTAAAGACAGAGAAATATTGCTGCGATCTAATACAAAAGTATTTCGCATACTGCTCTTTTCCTTGCCGTCCACTAAAAATTTTGCATTTGCCGGCTTCTGCGAGACTTCGTCAAGACCAAAATAACTGACTAGACCCACGGGCGAAGTGCCCTCCCCGGCAGAGTCCTCAATGGAGAACGCCTCGGACGCACCTGGCAGAAGACCGGTATCCTCCGAGGAGAGGACAAGGCGCGAGGTGTGATCCGCATCCTCCTCCACCTTCGCAAGAATATGGATATCGGAGCGGTTGATAAAATTTGCAAGCTTGTGCATCAGATCGCGGTTGGTGGAGACTGTGCTGACATTGTAAGAGAATTCATAGCTGTCCGCGCCCACCTGAATGCGGAAACGGTACGGCGCAGGAGCTGGACCCTCCGCGTCGGAAGGAATCTTTCGCCCTGTATTGATCTGCGGTTTCGCGAGTGCCTTGACGCGGACGGAAAATGGCTCAAAGTAGGATGTATGCTCCCCGTCAAGGAATGTGGCGGATACGACTTCCGGGTTGGAGGAGTGTGCAGAATTGATAATCGTCGGGCGCTCAAAAGCCTTTCCAAGCTCCGTTAAAGTATCTGCAAGTGCAAGGGACGCATCCTTTAGGGAGAGCGTGAAAAGCTGCTTTTCTCTGGAAAGGTCAATTTTATAGTAAGCGGAATGGCGGTTCATACTCTGAATGCGCCCATATACCGCTTTCAACTCGTTCGGCTTATGTACAGAACGTGTGCGCGCCGAAAAATTCGACGAATATTCTGTTAAAAAATGATTATACGCCTGAATCATGGCTGCCTCCTGTTTTCTCATAAAATGGCATATTTACCTAATAATATAATTTTATCATAGCATAAAAATGGAATAATGTAAAGTGGGTTTTTTCTGGAATTTTTTTACAAATTTCTTTAGGTTTCGCTGGAAAATTCCTGCGTGAAACAACTTGATTTTGTGTGGAAATTACGTTATACTTGAGAGTGGAAAATTACAGGAAATGCAGTGCGGGGGGCGGCGCACCGGGAGCCTGAAAAGTCGGGGAGTGTGACGGTTGAAGGAGAAGATCGAGCAGTTAGCGAAGGAAAAATTTGAATATCAGATGCCGGGGCTGTGTATTGAGCCGGAGAAGCTTGAGATAAAAATACAGGCGCAGGAGATATACAGGGGCAATATACGCCTTACAAACCGCGCAGATCGCAGAATGAAGGGCGTAGTGTTTACGGACAATCTTTTGTTAACTTTAGAGAGGGAACAATTTGTCGGGGAGGAAGCGAATATCCCCTTTGTTTTTTGTGCGAAACATCTAAAAGCGGGGGAGCATTTTTCAGGGAAGATTGTGTTTGTGACGGATGCGGGCGAGGAAATATTACCTTATGAGGTGCAGATAAACCCCCCAGTTCTTAAGGCAGCAGAGGAGAGTATCAGGGATCTCTTTCAGTTTACAAGTCTGGCAAAGGCAGATTGGGCGGCGGCGGAAGCACTATTCTTTTCGGAGGAATTTGCGGACGCGATCTTTTATCATGATACCCGCTACAAAGTTTTGTATAAGGTACTGGCAGCTACGGGCAAAAAGGGACAGGCGATGGAGGAATTTCTGGTCGCGACGGGCAAAAAACCTGCCATCGATCTGTATTTTGAGAAAACTGAACTGCTTTATCAGGCGGGTGATTATGATTTTAAGGATAGTCTTATTTTGCATAAAAATGGTTGGGGGTATGTGGAGGGAGAGATCTCTTGTGATTCCCCGCTAATAGAGTTTGAGAAAGATCATTTTTGTGAGAGTGATTTTGTGAACGGAACGCTTTCCATTGAATTTGTTGTAGCGGCAGCGAAGGCTGCGCCGGGAAAACATAGCGCGCTGATTCGCATTTTGACGGGGAAACAAGAAAGAAATGTACGTCTGATTTGTGTGGTGGAGCATAAGAGAGGGGAGCAGCACCGACAGCGGCAGAGCGCGAAAAAGGCTCTGTGTTCGCTTTTGCGCATCTATCTTCCCCTACACTGTCTGGGCGGAAATTTAAGGCATACAGAACAGCTAAAGGAGCAGCTTATCTTACTTTCTAGTATCCCGCAGGCGGAGCGCGCGGCAAAGCTTACGCAGATTTATTTTTGGCAGCTTACGGGAAAGGATGGCGCGGCGAGGGAGGCAATCTCTTTTTTAAAGGCGGAGGAATTTTTAGACGAAGATCGTCTTTTGGGTTTTTGGTATTATCTTTTGGCAATGCAAAAGGCAGGCTCACCGGATAAGGAACTGCTCTCAAAGGAGGATGCAGCGGGTAAGATCCGCGATCTTTGCAGGAAACATCAGAAGGATGCAGCACTATTTTTTCTTTTGCTTTCACTTGATATCAAGTATCAAGACAGAAGTGCGCGCTTTGAAGCAATCAGAGAATTTTGTACTGAATATGGATTTTCTGCACTGCTGCTTGCGGAGGCGGCTCACCTTTTACACGAGGATCTTTTGCTTTTGCGCGAACTTGGAGAATTTGAGCTGCATATCTTAAAGACCATGCTTTCTAGCGGCTGTGCAAACGGGGAGTTAATACGCAGAATGACGTATTTAGCTGCGAGGGAAAAAGAGATTTTTCCACTGTTGTACCAGGTGCTTAGAAAAGCTTGTAAAAATAAAAAAGATGATGAGCTGCTCTCGGTGATCTGCACCCTTTTTATCCGCAGCGGGAGGGGAGAAGAGCGCGATTACCCATGGATTGAGCGCGCGGTGGAACATCAATTGAAATTGGCGGGGCTTGAGGAATATTATATGAAATGCCGCGGTGAGCGGGAGTTAAGTCCTATTCCCTCTAGTATTTTCCAGTACTTTTCGCATGGCTGCAAACTGGAAAACCGAAAAAAGGCGCAGCTCTATGCCAATCTGATTCAGAATCGCAAGGAGCATTCACAGATTTATCCGAGATATCGGCGCAGTATGGAGGCATTCGCGGCAGAGCAGATAAAATGTGGAGCTATAAGGCCTGCGCTGGCGGTGATCTACAATGAGATCTACCGCAAACAGATGGAGGGAGAATCACTTTTGGCACTGCCGAAAGTGGCATTTGTACATCGGGTTTCCAGCGAATTTATGCGTGTGCTGGTCTATCATCCGGGACAGAAAGAAGCAATTTGTGTGCCGATCGTACACGGGGAAGCTCAGATTTCCATTGCAACTTCGGACGCGGAGGTTTTTCTGGAAGATGAACAGGGCAGACTTTATCCAGCGGCAAATTTAAAGGGGGAAAAAGAGGGCGATCGGAAGGCGGAGATCACCCCTCTTACCAGTCTGGGGAAACATCTTTGGGAGTGCTATGAAAATGGAGCTGCGGATCTTTTGCTTTTGCTGTATTTAAAAGAGGAAGAGCGGAAATATCTAAAATATGGCAGTCAGCCGCAGGAGTTGAGCAGACTTTTAGCGGAAAATGAAAATGTGACGCAGGAATATCGTCAGGACTGCATTCATTTTTTGATGGAATACTACTACGAGAATTACGAGGGCAATCTGTTTGAGTATTATTTGAAACGGGTGGATTTGGAAATTTTTTCCAAGAAAGAGCGCGTAAGAGTGATTCATTTTTTTATTCAGCGGGGATTTGATGAGAGTGCAGTGCAGGCATTAAAAATTTTTGGTATGGAGGAGATTGAAGTAAAGCGTTTAAGTAAACTGGCACTGCGCTATCTTGAGGCAATGGAGGAGGAAAAGGCGGACAGATTTTTGCTCTGTCTTACATATTATATTTTTGAGTGCGGGCGTTGTGAGAGAGAACTTTTGGCTTATCTGTGCAGGTTTTACCACGGCGCGACGGAGGCGATGTACGCGATCTGGAAGAGCGCGAGGGCACAGGAGCTTGACACGGAATACTTGGAGGAGAGCCTCCTTGGACAGATGCTATTTGCGCAAAGTCAGGTTGGCAATGCGCAGGGGGTATTTTTAAGTTATTACCGCTATGGTACAAACCGAAAATTGATCCGTGCCTTTTTAAATTTTTATGCGTACCGTTTTCTGCTAAATGACCGTGTGATCTCGGAGGAATTATTTGAGTTAATGGAGCGTGAAGTTTCGCTTGAGAACAATGAGATTTGTACGCTCGCACTGTTAAAACACTATGCGCAGGAGGAGACCTTTACGCAGCGGCAGAAAGATTTTCTAGAGCATGAACTTTCCTGGGTATTAAAGAGGGGGATTCTGCTTCCATTTTTCAAGAAATTCCAAGATTTTGCAAAGCTTCCGGAGGAATTGTACGACAAAACTTTTGTGGAATATCACGCAGATCCCTCACACCGTGTCCGGCTGCATTACCGAATTGGGGATACAGGGCAGTTTTCTGAATGCGAGATGAAAAATATTTGTCATGGAATTTTTACGGCGGGGTTTGTCCTGTTTCACGAGGAGAGTATGCAGTACTATATTACGGAGGAATTCGACGGGCAGACACTAATTACACAGAGCGTGGAGGCAATGTCTGCAGACGAGGTGGCACACGACGGAAAGAACCGGTATGATATTTTGAATCTGATTCTTGCCGCGTATGCGATGAAGGATGATGCAACGGTGGTAAAGCTTCTTGAAAACTATATCCGGACGGAGTACGAGGCGGAGCATTTATTCCACATAATTTAGGTTTTGGGACATTTTGCGGGAGAGGAGATTGTATTTTTGGATACATTTTGTTATGGGCTGGATTTGAGCTGGGACACGGCACTGCTCAGTCGCTACAATATAAGGACAAGGGAGCCGGAGCCGGTATGTTTTGGAAAGGATAATCAGGAGTTGGCGATGCCCATCATCCTTGGACGGGGGAAAAATGGGGCGTGGCTTTACGGGAATGAGGCTATGCACGCCATCGCACGAGGAGAGGCGGAGGAGGCTTCTTCCCTGTTAAAAAACTTGCTCAGCCATACGGACACAACGCTTTCTGGTCAAGTGTACCATGCGGAATTTTTGATGGAGGAATATCTAAGGTATCTGCTTATGTTAATGCGGCAGTCTGGCGGAAACAGGATCTCTGTGCTGGCGTTGACTTTGGCGGAGGGGGCAGCCAGAGCGGAAAGTCTGTTAGAGAAGATCTTAGTGCATTTAGGAATGTCAAAAGAACAGCTTTTGTTTTTATCGCACACTGAATGTTTTATGCGCTATATTGTAAATATGAAGCCGGATCTCTGGATGAATGACGCGGCACTTTTTGTATGCGATGATATACATTTTTATTATGATCGCGTCTATTTTGCGAGAAAGCGGCAGAAGCAGTCCGTCTTATCGGAGCGAAAGGATTTTACTGAGGAATACTATGGGAGCGGGATTGATACCGAGGAGGCAGAGCGCAAGTCCTACTGGTTTTACAATATGGCACTTGTGCAGTTAAGCAGCCAGTCCATCAACTCGGTTTTTGTGACTGGCACTGGGTTTGCCGATGGCTGGGCGATGGAGGCGATGAAAAAACTCTGCGATGGATGGAGAGTTTTTTATGGTCAAAATTTGTTTGCGAGGGGAGCTTGTTACGCTGCATTTATGCAGCGTAGCGCACAGGAATATCTTTTCCTGGGAGAGAATATGACGCGCGAGGATATTATGTTGAAGGCTTATCACGATGCAAAAGAACAATATTTTGTTCTCTCGGAGGCGGGGAGCGATTACCGCAGGGTAAAGCGGCATCTGCGCTTTATTTTGGACGATACGAATGAGGTGGAGTTTTTAGTCGATCATGTGATGCGCAGGGAGCCGCTGCACGAGGTGATGATCCTCGACCATTTAATGCAGCGGGAAAATAAGACGTTGCGCCTGGAACTCTCTCTTTTTTATATCGATCGCGATACTCCGGTAATTCAGCTTAGGGATATCGGTTTTGGCAGGGAGAGGACAACGCACCGGATCTGGGAGCAGTTACTGTAGAAGATAGATATTGATAAAATAATGAAAGGCGGAGCGGACATGGGAAAAATTATACTTTGTGTGGGGGAGGAAGCAAAAAATCCCTTTGTTTTTCAAGCGACGGGCGATCGTGTTTCAAGCATTGAGGAACTTTGCCATGTCCTGTACCGGAATGCGTTTGAGGTTCAGGAGGAACTTTATACTGATGAATTTGTGCGCTTTGTCGGGGAGGAGCTAGGACTTGCCTCCAGGGCGGAATATCTGAGACATTTGATCGATGCGCGCGCGGGGGCAAAGGATGTGATGGTGGCGTGTTTTTGCAGTGCGGACTACTATGATGCGCAGGAGATCAGTACGTTTTTGCAGGAATACGACGCATTTTATGAGAAGAGTCCTCTTGAGCGCGAGAAATGGAAGGCGGACAGGCTCTGGCAGGGGGGCAGGGAACACGAGGCAAAGAAACTTTATCAGGAGATTCTGCTCTCTGAAAATTTGTCGGAATTATCCGATACAGTTTATGGAGATCTGCTACATAATATTGGGGTTGCGAAGATGCGTTCCGGCAATATCAGCCAGGCCGTGGAATATTTTCGTGATGCTTACGACCACAACAGTGCGGATGAAACATTGAAACAGTATTTTATTGCTTTGACTCTTTCCGGAAACAAGGAGAGGTTGGAGCAGGAGCTAAAGGCACTTGCGCCGCGCAGCGAGGTGACAATGCAGGTGGCACAGGAGGTCTATATCGCGCGCAACGCGGCGGAACAGAGCGGGGAATACCAGGAACTTGAAAAATTAAAGAAGCTGCATGAGGACGGGAAAGTTGCGGAATATTACCAGTGTGCGGACGCGCTCTTAGAGCGTCTGAAAGAAAAATATCGCAAGGTGGCGCAGTAAAATTCTGTGGAACTAAACTATAAATAGGAGCATATGATGGGATGGTTTAAGAAAAAGAAAAAGGAAAGTGAACAGACCCTTGATGCGAGGGAGGCACTGCGCCAGTTAAAGCGCAGCAAAAAGGGATTAAGCCGGGAGGAAACGGCGCAGATTATAGGTGTGGTTTGTGAGCAGGTGGAAGAATTAAAAAGACAGATTGCCGTTTCGCAGAAAGAATATGAAGCTGTGACCTCCTATTTGACGGATATGCAGAAGATAGATCGCATGGCAGCAAAGGATCGACAGGCGACAAACGATGCAGCGCGCAATATTCTAAATCTGACAAAGGAGCGCGTCAAATACCAAAATAGTGCTGAGCGCGTCCCGCTGGAGCAATACCGCGTGATGGAACGCTATGAAAAAGAGATCCCAAGCGAGTTAAAAAATATCTACGAGCAGGAGCAGTACCGCGAGATGATCTATTCCGATCTGCGCCAGCTAGAAGGAGAGCGCGGAGTGATCGAGTACGAGAGGGAGTCCGCGCAGGACAAAAAGATTTTTTTGAAAAATTTGGCGGTGTTCGGCGGCTTTTTGGTGGTACTTTTGTTTGTGACGCTGTTAGTGATCAATCTAATTACAAAGACGGATATGCTTTTGCCAATGCTCTTAGTGCTGGCACTTGCGGCGGGGATTACCGCCTATATTGCTGTGGTGGCGGGACAGATAAAAAGGACGCTTAGGGAGTCGGATTACAAGCTTAACCGCGTGATTCAGCTGACAAATAAAGTAAAAATAAAGCTGGTCAACTGTGCGAATACATTAGATTATAATTATGAGAAATACAGGGTGCAAAGTTACCGGGAATTTGCGGCGATCTGGGAAAAGTATGTGCGAACAAAAGATGAAGAAAGACGCTACCGCAAAAGTACGGAATTGCTTGAACATTACAATCGGACGCTAATGGATGAGCTTTCTAATGCGGAGGTAAGAGATGTGGAAATCTGGCTTTATCAGGCGGAGGCACTGCTTGACGAAAAGGAGATGGTGGAAGTTCGCCATCATTTAAATATCCGCAGGCAAAAGATCAGGGAGCGGTTGGAGTTTAATAATAGTCAGCTCGCGCTGTGTGAGGAGGAACTCTCCCAGATTGCGAAAGGAAATAGCGCGTATGCGGATCTAGTCGAGGAGATTGCGGGAGAGCATGGGATCAATAAAATTTCCTCTTGACAATTTACAAAAGATTGCTTAATATAATACCATATTCAGAG
The DNA here is from genome assembly GCA_910585065.1 of uncultured Lachnospiraceae bacterium. Classification (GTDB taxonomy): domain Bacteria; phylum Bacillota; class Clostridia; order Lachnospirales; family Lachnospiraceae; genus RGIG4057. Next base: position 19,888 of record CAJUCG010000008.1, on the reverse strand, counting down.
ATGAAAAATGTAGCGCGAGAGAGGAGTACACCGCGGACACTGGCAGAGAGGACGGCACTAGGCTGAAAGGCGGTCTCAGAAAAAACGGTGGAAGGTAGCTTTCAAACAGAGCATCTGAACAAAAGGGTAGGGTGCTACGGGGAGTCCCGTTACAGACGAATGCTTTCCGGGTGATCCGCGAAGCGTGTAAGAGGCAGCATTTTGCTGTGAATTAAGGTGGTACCACGATCCTTCGTCCTTATGTGACGGGGGATTTTTTTATGCCAGGGGCGTGAATGTGTGTAAACAATGTGTAAACACACATGAAAGATCATTGTTCATGTGCCACGCGCGGCGGGATTATGTGCTTTGCATATAAGGAGGGGAAACTGCCCCTGCCCGATTGCACAAGTTCACCAAAGACCCGCACAAAGAGAGCAGATTATCTTAAAAAATCAGAGAAAGGACAGGGACTGATATGCAGAAAGAACTTGCAAAGAATTATGATCCAAAGGATATCGAAGAGCGTTTGTACAAAAAGTGGGAGAAGAAAAAATATTTTCACGCGGAGCCGGATGAGACAAGGGAGCCGTTTACGATTGTGATCCCACCGCCAAATATTACGGGACAGCTGCATATGGGACACGCGCTTGACAATACGATGCAGGATATCTTAGTCCGTTTTAAGCGGATGCAGGGCTACAATACGCTCTGGCAGCCGGGAACCGACCATGCAAGCATCGCGACCGAGGTCAAGATTATTGAACAGCTCAAAAAGGAAGGCATTGACAAAAAGGATCTTGGGCGCGGGGGATTTTTAAAGCGCGCCTGGGAGTGGAGAGAGGAGTACGGCGGACGCATTGTCGAACAGCTTAAAAAGATGGGTTCTTCCTGTGATTGGGACAGGGAACGTTTTACGATGGATGAGGGCTGTTCAAGGGCTGTTGAGGAAGTATTCTGCAAAATGCATGACAGGGGGCTTATCTACAAGGGTTCCCGCATTATCAACTGGTGTCCGGTATGTAGGACTTCCATCTCGGATGCGGAGGTGGAGTACGAGGAGCAGAAAGGAAATTTCTGGCATATAAAATATTCGGTGGTTGGAACAGAAGAATTTCTTGAATTTGCGACGACCCGCCCGGAAACCATGCTTGGGGATACGGCGGTTGCGGTTCACCCGGAGGATGAACGCTATGCGCATCTGGTGGGAAAAACGGTGAAGGTTCCATTTGTTGACCGTGAAATTCCGATTATTGCAGATTCCTATGTGGAGAAAGATTTTGGAACGGGCGTAGTAAAGATCACGCCCGGACATGACCCGAACGATTTTGAAGTCGGCAAACGTCATCATTTGCCGGAGATCAATATAATGAATGATGATGCGACGATCAACGCAAACGGCGGAAAATTTGCAGGGATGGATCGCTATAAGGCACGGAAACAGATCGTGGAGGAACTTGACGCGATGGGGCTTTTGGTGCGTATTGAGGATTACAGCCACAATGTCGGCACACACGATCGCTGCGGGACAACGGTGGAGCCGCTGATTAAGCCGCAGTGGTTTGTAAAGATGGATGAGCTGATAAAGCCTGCGGTGGAGGCGATAAAAAATAAAGAAGTGGAATTGATTCCGGAGAGAATGGAAAAGATTTACTATAACTGGACGGATAATATCAAGGATTGGTGCATTTCCAGACAGCTCTGGTGGGGACATCAAATTCCTGCCTACTACTGTGACGACTGCGGAGAGGTTATTGTGGCAAAGGCGGCGGATGCGCCTAAGATCTGCCCGAAATGCGGCGCGCATATCAGGCAGGATGAGGATACACTTGACACCTGGTTTTCCTCAGCACTGTGGCCGTTTTCAACTCTTGGCTGGCCAGAGAAAACAAAAGATCTGGAATATTTTTATCCGACAAGCGTTCTTGTAACCGGGTATGATATTATTTTCTTTTGGGTGATCCGCATGATTTTTTCGGGCTATGAGCATATGGGCAAAAAGCCGTTTCGAACTGTACTCTTCCACGGGCTTGTGCGCGATTCGCAGGGGCGGAAGATGAGCAAATCGCTTGGCAATGGGATTGATCCGCTCGAAGTGATTGACAAGTACGGCGCGGATGCTCTGCGCTTTACGTTAATTACTGGAAATGCGCCGGGCAATGATATGCGCTTTTACTGGGAGAGAGTGGAGGCGAGCCGCAATTTTGCAAACAAAGTCTGGAATGCATCGCGCTTTATTATGATGAATATGGCACAGATGGAAGAGCAGGGGCTTAACCCGCGCGTTTTAGAGGTGGAAGAGGGGACACTCAAACAGGAGGATCGCTGGATTCTCTCTAAGGCGAACGCGCTGGTGCGCGATGTAACCGATAATTTGGAACGATTTGAGATGGGGATTGCGGCAGATAAGATCTACGATTTTATCTGGGAGGAGTTCTGCGACTGGTATATCGAGATGGTAAAGCCGCGTCTGTACGGGGAGGATGGCGCGACAAAAACAGCGGCAATCTGGACGCTGCGGGAAGTATTGACGATAGCACTAAAGCTTTTGCACCCATATATGCCGTTTGTGACGGAGGAGATTTTTTGCACATTAAAGGAGGCAGAGGGCGTTCTCTCGCAGAACGAGTCCATTATGATTTCCGAATGGCCAAAATATCGGCAGGAAAGATATTTTGCCGGGGAGGAAGAAGCTGTGGAGCGAATGAAAGAAGCGATCAAAGCCATCCGCAATGTGCGCACGGAAATGAATGTGCCGCCCGCGCGCAAAGCAACGGTCTATATTGTTTCGGAGAGTGAGAAGGTGCGCGATATTTTTGCGGCGGGCAGGGTATTCTTCGCGCCGCTTGCCTACGCGAGTGAGGTAAAAATTAGGGAGGACAAAACAGGAATTGATGCGGACGCGGTCTCGGCAGTGATTCCTCAGGCAACGATCTATATGCCATTTTCCGATCTGGTGGATATCGCGAGGGAAGTGGAGCGGCTAAATAAGGAAAAACTGCGTTTGGAAGAGGAGATTGCGCGCGCGGATAAGATGCTTTCAAATCCAAATTTTGTAAGTAAGGCTCCGGAGAAAAAGCTTGCCGAGGAGAAGGAAAAGCGGAAAAAGTACAGCGATATGCTTGCACAGGTGCAGGAGCGGCTGTCCCATTTTACAGAGACCGCAATTTAGATATTTTTTCTGAAAAATTGTTAAATTCTCTGCAAAAAAAATATCTTTTAGCAAAGATTCTTAAAAATAAAAAAATATTAAATAAACAGTGGAAATTTAGATGAAATTGTAGTAGAATAAAACTAACAATATGCTTTGCTATAAGGGAAAGGCGGGGGATGTCTATGGGTAATTTAGAAATGTTGGAATGGTTGGAAAAGGGCTCTAAAGTATTGATTAGTGAAGACTGGATGTCGGCAGAACTGTACTTGTGCCCGCCGCCAGAACATACGAACTACGATATGGACACGGTTCTGCAATTGCTTGCGAAGAACGGGATTCGAAAGGGTGTCCGTGAAGAGAGAATCAAAAAGATGCTTACCGATAAAATTTATTTCGCAAAGATAGCTGTTGCATTTGGCCAGTCCGCCAAGGAGGGGCAGGAGGGGCACTATGAGTTCCTCTTTGATGCGGAGACGAATAGAAAGCCGAAGGTTTTGCCGGACGGATCAGTGGATTATCGGACGATGACGACGATCCCGACAGTTAAGGAAGGGGCGATCATTGCGCGCTATACGCCGGCAGCACCGGGAAAGCCCGGATGGGATTTAGCGGGGCGGGAACTGCCCGCAAGGGATGGCAGGGAACTGCCGGAGATCAAAGGCAAAGGATTTTGTACCTCGGAAGACAAGCGCACCTATATGGCGACGATAAGCGGCCGGATTGAGATGGAAAATGGTCGGATCAATATAAAAAATTTCCTTGAAATCAAGGAGGATGTTGATGTACTGACCGGCGATATTGAGTTCGACGGGGATGTTTTGGTACACGGCAATGTGACAAGTGGAAGAAAGATCCGCGCGGGTGGAACGCTCACGGTGCAGGGTGCTGTCGAGGGGTGCGAGCTTTACGCCGGAAAGGATATCGTGCTTACCTGCGGGATGCAGGGCGGGGGCAAAGGGCTTGTTTCCTGTAAAGGCTCGGTCTCTGGAAAGTTTTTTGAGCAGACAAAGATTATGGCGGGAAAGAATGTCAATGCAAACTCCGTACTCAGCTGTATTGTGGAGGCGGGGGAGGATGTTATTGTGGCGGGGCGGCATGGTGTGATTCTTGGCGGTACGGTCTATGCGGGGCGCACACTTGAAGTCACGACGGTGGGCAATGTCGCGGAGGTACAGTCCGAGCTGATTGCGGGCAAGAGTGATGAGCTTGAAAAGAGTTTACAAAAATTGGAAACTGAGTACAAATCACTTGCAGAGCAGCTTGAAAAGACGACGAGAGTACTCTCTCTCTTACAGGTTCCAAAGGATCCAAAATTGGAGCCGCGCGCCTCACAGGAGAGAAGAATGCAGGTGACACGCTTTAAGATTTCGCTTGACAGCCAGATAAACGAAAATCTGCAAAAACGTCAGAAGCTGCTTGAGAAGATTGAACTTGCGCAGGACGCAAAGATTGTTGTGCGCCAATGCGCTTATCCTGGGACACGCGTGCGCATGAATGGTGTGCAGTATCAGTTTAAGGAAACGTTAAACGGCGTGACGCTCAAAAAGAAGGATAATGAGATTCGTCTCTATTCCAATTAAAACTAATTTTGTTTTTAAATAGCAGTTTTAGAGAGGCAGAAATGCAGTTTTTCAGGAAATCGGTCGGGAAATACGAGATTTGCCCGACCGATTTTTGCGCAGAGTATTGATTTTTTTCTCAAAAATCGTTATAGTTATAGAATGTATTGGCAATGGATCAAATAAACAGGAAAGGAATGGCAGATATGATAAATTTTGAAAAGGAACTGGCGACATATCAGCCGAGTTTGGAAGTGGACGAGGCGGAGGAGGCGATCTATAATAATGACCTGACCGATCTTTCTGATATTTTAGACAGGATTTTAAGGGACAAAAAGAACCAGAGGGCGGATTAAAGGAGAGATGAGGAAAGAACATGATATGTCCACGTTGCGGCAATAAGATCCGGGGGGCGATTACATATTGTGATTCCTGCGGGGCAGAGCTGACAGTATACAAAAAGATAATGCAGTCTTCCAATTTATATTACAATCGGGGGCTTGCCCGTGCAAATGTGCGGGATTTAAGCGGGGCCATCCAGATGTTAAAGAAGAGTCTTGAGATAAACAAGCGCAATACCATGGCGCGAAATCTGTTAGGGTTGGTATATTTTGAGTTGGGAGAGACGGTGGCGGCACTAGGAGAATGGGTGGTCAGCAAACATTTTCAGCCGGAGAATAACCGCGCAGATTATTATATAGAGCAAATTCAGAGCAGTCCGGCGAAATTTGACGCGGTGAATCAGGCGATCAAGAAATACAATATTGCATTGGACGCTGCGAACCAGGGTGGAGATGATATGGCGATTTTACAGCTAAAGAAGGTGATAAGCCTGCATCCGAACTTTGTGCGGGCAAGGCAGCTTCTGGCACTTTTGTATATTCACACCGGGCAGAAAGAACGCGCGAGAAAACAGTTGAATTACGCGGCACAAATTGATGTGGCGAACACGACGACGCTGCGCTATCTAAAGGAGATTACTCCGGCTGCACAGGGACAAAAAGAGTCAGAGTCCGCAAGTGAGAATGAACTGGCGATCGGTGAGGTGAAAGGGGGCGTGCGCCTTTCTGCTGCTGGTAATTACAGCGAGGACAAGCCAAATATTATGGCGTGGGTTATGCTGGTCGTTGGGACGCTGATGGGCATTTTGGTAACGTTTATTCTGATTGTGCCAACCGCAAGGAAAAATATCCGCGCTGAGTTTGAAAAGGAGCAGCTTGATTACAGCAGTGAACTGCGGATCAAGGAAGCGACTCTCACTTCGTTGGAAAAGGAGGCACAGTTGTGGAAGACAAAGTACGAGGAAGTGCAGAAACAACTTTCCGAGATTGTTATGCCAGAGTATGATAGACAAATGTATGATGATTTGTTTTTAGTATTGCAGGATTATATCGCAATCGAGGGGGAAAATGAAAATTCTGCCGAGATCTTGGATCTTGCTGGCAGGCTTGCGGAGCTTGATACTGCCCGGATGGAAAATGAGGATGCCAAGGCACTAACTGAGAAGATGAAGAGCGAGATCTTTGCGCGCGCAGCATCTCCGGCTTACACACTTGGACGCGAAGCACATGATAATGGGGCGTATGCGGAGGCGGCGGCATATCTTAAGGCGGCCTGTGATTACGGATTTATCAATGATTCCTGTTATTACTATCTTGGAAAATCTTACCAGTTAATGGATGCGAACGAGCAGGCGGAAGAATATTACCGAAAGCTGCTTGCACAGTTCCCTTCTTCCTCCCTTGCCCGCTATGCGAGGACAAGGCTTGGAGAGATGGGGATGGAAGAATAAAAAATAAGGTACTAGGGAAAAGAGGACAGCGAAAAGCTGGCCTCTTTTCTTTTCGCTCGACACAGACGGACATAAAATCAGCAGAAAGGAGAGTGTTTGCTATGGAGCGACAGCAATATGAGGTGGGTGCGGAGTATGAGCGGTGCGGCAATGTGCTGGTGATTACGCCCGTTGAGGAGTTAGATCACTGCTGCGCAGTGCGTGTGCGCGAGGAGGCGGATTATTGGATTGAGAAGAGTGGTGCGCTGCATCTTCTCTTTGATTTTTCCAAGATTCGTTTTATGGATAGTTCTGGGATTGGCGTGGTGATGGGGCGATACAAGCGGGTGATCTTTCAGGGAGGAAATATTGCCTGCTGTGGGATCAGTGTGGAGATTGACCGGATTCTTACTTTGTCCGGACTCTACCGGATTATGCCGCGCTTTGAGAGCAGGGAGGAAGCAGTTAAGGCGTTGGGCGGGAAAAGAGGGAGCGGGGAAATTAGAGATTAAGAGCAGCCCGGCGCGGTGCGGCGGGAGGAAGGGAGAAAAAGGAGGGTAATAACAATGGAACAGATTCAGGGCGTGATCAGTATTGCAGGAAAGCGGGAGGCACTCCCGCAGGAAGAGTGCAGCCAGAAAATCAAGGCGGGGATGGAGCGGGAAGGAAAACGCGGTTTTTGTAATAAAAAAATGCAAGATGGTGTATGTATAGAGTTTTCTGCTCAGTCAAAAAATGAGAGTTTTGCGCGCATGGTTGCCGCCGCGTATGTCGCACAATTAAACCCTACATTGGAGGAATTGTCGGATATTAAGACGGCGGTTTCGGAGGCAGTGACTAACGCGATTATTCACGGGTACGGGGAGGAAAATGGGGTGATCTGTATGCGTCTTGCCATTCAAGACGAGGAGGTCTGTATTGAAGTGGAGGATTGGGGAGCTGGGATAATGGATATAATGGCTTCCATGGAGCCGATGTACACGACCAGACCGGATATGGAGCGTTCCGGCATGGGGTTTGCTTTTATGGAGGCATTTATGGATGAACTCTTTGTGTGTTCACAAAAAAATTGCGGCACACTTGTGAGAATGAAGAAGAAAATCAGCAGAGGGGTGGCAGATGGCGGTGGATCAGAGTTTGTTGCTGACGCGGTGTAAGCAGGGGGATAAGGCGGCAAGAGAACAGATGATTACGGAAAATATCGGGCTGGTCTGGAGCATTGTGCGTAGGTTTCTGGGACGCGGTTATGAGGCGGACGATCTTTTTCAGATTGGCAGCATCGGACTGATGAAGGCGATCGATAAATTTGATCTGAATTTTGACGTGCAGTTTTCCACCTATGCGGTGCCGATGATCACCGGAGAGATACGGCGTTTTTTGCGGGATGATGGGCTGGTAAAAGTTTCTCGCACAATGAAGGAGAATGCCTGGAAGATTCGTCAGGCGTGTGAAGTTTTGGAGCGAAGGCTTGGCAGGGAGGCGACTTTGGACGAGATCGCCGCAGCGACGGAACTAAAGCGTGAGGATATTGTTATGGCGATGGAGGCGGGGGCGGAGGTGGACTCTATCTATCGCACGGTCTACCAGGGGGACGGCAGCGAAATCTATATGGTGGATCAGATTGTTCAGGGGGCGGGCGGCAGCACAGGCAGACTTTCCGGTACGGGGGAGAGGGGCGATGCGGAAAAAGAGAAATTGCTTGACCATATGCTGCTTTCTGAATTGCTAAAGAGTTTGCCGGATTCCGAGCAGCGACTGTTAAGAATGCGCTATTTTGAGGAGCGCACACAAAACGAGGTCGCAGCAGAGCTTGGAATCAGTCAGGTACAGGTATCAAGGCTTGAGAAAAAGATATTGTTAAAATTGCGCGCGCAGTGCGAGAGAAATTAGCGGGACAGGGGGTTATTGAATCCAGAATGTTCCGGACATTAAAAGAAATCCCGGCAAATTTGGGCGCATTAACTGCCAGAAGCCAATGCCCCGCAGCCCGTACTCCGTTACTAGCGCGAATTTTGCCTGGTAGCTGCGCACATCCTCGAACCACACTTCATGGGAGATGCCGTCTTTTTGATAGGTGTACCAGGGACTCTTTGCCGTCTCGTCAAATTGGATGGCAGCACCGTTAGAAACGGCGCGTTCCCTGGCGGTCAAGTTGCCGATCGAGGTGGCACGAGTCGTGCCGGAAACATAGGGAAGCGGCCAGTCGTAGCCATAGTTTGGCACGCCAAGGTCAATTTTTTCTGCCGGGATGCGGGTCAGGGCATATTCAACGACCTCACGGACTTTATTGACCGGAGCTACAGCCATTGGTACACTGTAAGTATAGCCCCACTCATAGGTCATAAGCAACACAGAATTTGCCGCCTCCCCAAGCAGTGCATAATCTTTCCCCTCATACAAAAGCCCTTTTTGATTATCGGAAGTTTTCGGCGCGAGCGCGACGGAAACCGGAAAGCCAAGCGCGTTGATGGAGCGGCGCACAGCAGCTACAAACTCAGCAAAAGCAACGCGGTCAGTCGGCAGGATATATTCAAAATCAATATCGATCCCCTCAAAGCCGCGGGAGGTAATTTGAACACCGAGTTCTTCAATCAGGCGGGCAATCGCTTCCGGATTGTGTACAAGGGCAGTGATCAGATTATTATTGAATGTCCCAGAAGCGTCGATCGGGGTAAGGGTAAGGACTGGGCGTGAATTGTAGCTTTTGGCAAGGTTGATAAGAAAAGTATCGTCAAGTCGGGGCGGGATCAGTCCGCCCTCCGTGGTAAAGCCGTAGGAAAAAATGGAGAGCGCGCTCATATATGGCAGTGATTGACGCAGAGTATCTTGATTGATATGCGGGTAGGCATAGCCGTTGGTAGTGATAACTTGCCGGTTTTCGTCCCCGTCGTAGGAGATTAACAGAGCTTCCCCCACAGCTAGGCGGTACGGGTAAGTGAGCTGGTTGTTAAAAAGAATGGAGGAGAGCGGTACGCCGGTGTCAGCGGCGATGGAAGCGGCGGTATCCCCCGGTTTCACAACATAGATTTCCATAGAATCCCCCTTTTTATTTAAAGAATCCTTGCCTCAAAAAGTTTTTTGAAGCAGAAGAATGGTTGGTAGATTATATGGAAAAAAGTGGGAAAATATGATTATGGGGCAGAATAGCAATCCACTGCATTAAATATTGGAAAATTTCAGCTAGATAATCGGAGCTGTGAACCTGATGGGAAAAAATATTGAGAAAGGGTAGGAGGTATGGTATACTGGAAACAGTGAATCCATTGCCTCCTTTTTTTACATAAAAGCGGGGCAGCCCCAATAATAGGTTATAGGAGGGATAAGCATGAAGAGGACAAAATTTTATGCTATTTTGCTGGGGGGACTGATCACAGCCATCAGTTTTTATGGCTGTGGTGATAGCGCGCCGCCACAAGGGCAGTTACCGCCGCAGGAGGAGGGGAAGCGAAGTGAAACCATTTCACTTACCCTATGGGGAACGGAGGAAGATGCCGAATTATTAGAGGAACTGATCGCAGGATTTAAGGCACAGTACAATTCACAGACCTTTAATATCGCCGTGGAATATCAGAGTGAGGCGAACTGTAAGGATGCATTGTTTGGAAAACTTATTGACGGGTATGGATCGGATGTGTTTGCATTTGCGGATGATCAGCTCCGTGTTATGGTGGCGGCGGGAATGTTAGCTCCGGTAAAAGATGCGGACACGGTGCGAAAGAATAATGTCGAAGCGGCTTGTGAAGCCGCTTCAGTAAACGGTGTTTTGTATGCGTATCCAATGACAGCGGATAATGGATATTTTCTGTATTACAACAAGGCTTATTTAAATGAGAAGAACATAGAATCTATGGATGATCTTTTGCGCGTCGCCAAAGCAAATGGTAAAAAATTTGTGATGGATTGGAGTTCCGGCTGGTATTTGTATAGTTTTTTCGGTGGGACGGGGCTTAGTGTCGGCTTAAGTGAGGATGGAGTATCCAACCGATGCGATTGGAATGCAACGGATACAAAGATTACCGGTATGGATGTTGCAAAGGGGATGCTTGCAATCGCGGGCAGCGGGGCATTAGATCCTTCCGGACAGTTTGTGGACAGAGTCAAGGACGGCACAGCGATCGCGGGGGTTTCCGGTGTCTGGGACTCCGTTGTGATCTCCGAGGTCTGGAAAGAACATTATGGCGCAGCAAAGCTTCCAACCTATACTTGCGGGGGAAGCCAGGTACAGATGGCTTCTTTTGCCGGCTACAAAATGGTGGGGGTTAACGCCTACTCAAAACAGGCAGAATGGGCGCAGAAACTGGCAGATTTTATAACAAACGAGGAGAGCCAGACGCTGCGTTTTGTGCGCAGAGGGCAGGGACCATCCAATATCTTGGCTTCCTCAAGTAATGAGATTGCCGCTTCGCCCGCCATCAAAGCGATTCTTTCTCAGTCAGAGTTTTCAAGCCTTCAGTCCATCGGCGGGAGTTACTGGGAACCTACGCAGAAATTCGGAGAACTTATGGCAGCTAAGAATCCGGAAAACCGCAATCTCCAGGATATTTTGGATGAGATGGTAAAGGGGATCACCTCGCTTTATTGATGCCGGAAACAGCGGGAAACTTAAAATGAGGAGGAAGAGGGATGACAAAAAGACAGAGCAGTATAAAGATAATGGTCGTAGTTCCGATGTTGATTCTTGGAATTGTATCCGTGATCTCAAATATTATGGCGATTCGTAATATAAAAAATGTAAATGCAAATGCATCTAAAATTGTGGATCATTATATGGCGGGAACGGATAAACTTTCAGAAATTCAAAAGTCAGTGCAGAGTATACATAAGATGGCACTGACCCATGTCCTGGCGATGGATTTTGATACAATGATCAATGTGGTGGAGGGGATTAAAAAGCGGGAGGCGGATCTTGATGAGAAATTGGCAGAATTTGAGATCTTCAGCGGACAATCAATGGATGAATTGATGGCTACTTACGCTCAGTTTAAACAGACTATTCTTTACTTAGCGGCGATGAGTGCTGACCGGAAAACAACGGAGGCCTATGCAGTTGCCAATGGAGATTTGGAAAAATATGGAAATTCTATTTTAAATATACTACAAGAGATGAAGGATAGGCTTACAGAGCAGTCCGCACAGGCGCGCATAAAACTTGGAGAGGTATATCAGACTTCGCTCGCCGGAAATATTGGCACGATCATTGTCAGTGTTCTCGCGCTGACCGCTGCGATCGCAATCGTTTTTGTGCGCGTCGTAAAGCCGATCTCCTCAGCAAAGAGGGAATTGGAGGAAATCACATCGGGCATTGGGCATAGTCAGGGTGATTTGACACGCCGATTAACTCTTCGGTATAATGATGAGATCGCCGCGCTTGGGGGTGGGGTTAACACTTTTATAGAAAAACTCCAGCAGATATTAAAAACGATCTCCGGGAATTCGGAGCGCATGGAGTCCGTTGTGCGTGAGGTTCTCTCAAGTGTAAATACATCCAAGGACAATGCCTCCGATCTCTCGGCAGTTGCAGAGCAGTTGTCCGCCGCCATGCAGGATGTATCAAACTCGACGGGCACCATCAATCAAAATACTTCTGTGATTCAGGAGAATGTGAACCGTATTGCGGACAAATCGGAGGAGATGAACGACTATGCGAAGAAGATGCGCCAGGATGCCGGGGTGATCGCGCAGGATGCCCAAAATAGCATGGAGGAGGCTGATCGGAGGGTCAGGGAGATCGGAGGGGTATTGAACCAGGCGATTGAGGATTCAAAGAGTGTTGATCAGGTCAACAGCTTAACCAACGATATTTTAAATATTTCTTCACAGACAAATTTATTAGCTCTAAATGCTTCCATTGAGGCGGCAAGAGCGGGTGATGCCGGAAGGGGGTTTGCCGTGGTCGCCGAGGAGATCCGTCAGCTTGCGGACTCAAGCCGCGAGACAGCGAGCCATATCCAGCAGATTAACAGTATTGTGATAAATGCTGTGCATAATCTTGCGGACAGTGCATCGGGAATGATCGGCTATGTAAATGAGGCGGTGCTTACAGAATTTGGAAAATTTGTGGATGGGGGAAAACGCTACGAGGAGGCGGCAACCCATATCGAGAGTACGACGGACGAATTTTTTGAGAAGACGGATAAACTGCGCAATGAGATGGAGCAGATCGCAGAATCCATCCGCAAGATCACACTTGCGATCGAGGGGGGTGTTAAAGGAGTTTCCGGCGCGGCAGAAAGCACACAGAATTTGGCGGAGGATGTGGAGCGCATCAGCTTGCGCATGGACGAAAACCGCGCGATTGCGGAGGACTTAAAAAAGGAAACTGCAGTTTTTGCACGCTTGTAGGCTATGTAATTAAAAGCAAAAAATACAAAAAAGGAAGGTGGTACTCCACTTTCCTTTTTTGTACACATGGACGCAAAATATGTCAGCCGAAACTGACGGGCACCCAGTGCGGCAAGGTAACTCCCCTGACTGCCTCCGCAATTAAAGATTTAGATTTGCCCTCTGTCCCTTTATGCCGCGCTTACGGTTCTTGACTTTCTTTGCGGAATAAAATTTTCCATCATATTCAAAAGTTTCTGTGATCGGTAAGACAGCGGCGGCACAGACGACAACATCCATCTTTTCAAGAAGGATTCCCTTGACTCCACGCCCATTCTTTTTTAATTCCGGCACCTCAGAAAGCTCGAAGCCTAGTGAGAATCCATCTTTGGTAAGCAGGATAATTTTGGTGGTATTTTCTACAATCTGTGCGGCGGAAAGCGGCGCAATGCAGACAAGCGCATCGCCCTCCTCAAGTTTTGTTGAAGCGATTGCGGAGCGGTTTGTTTCAAATTCAATTCCGGATACCAGTTTGACATATCCATGTTTTGTGACAAAGAGAAGCTGTGATTCAAAAAGTTCTTCAAAAGAAAGATAGGTCAGTACGGTTTCTTTATCTAGTTTGCAGAGATTGTGTACAAGTGTTCCCTTGTCGCGGATGCGGCAGCGGGGGATGGCGGAAGCCTTGATCTGGTGCATATTTCCCTCACTGGTAAACAGGCAGAGTTTGTCATTGTTTTTCATCCGGATAATATGCACATATTCTCTTAAGTTTTCCTCCGTCGTGCGCGAGTAGGTAGCGGTATCAACGCACTTTGTATAGCCAAATTTATCAATAAGCACATAAATATCTTCAATGCGGACTTCCTCCACATAATTTGCAGTTTCTGTATGGGTGATTTTGGTAAGCCTCTCGCGATTAAACTGTTTTTTGTAGTTTTTCAGATTGCTTTTTATCACCCGGTAGAGCGATTTCTTGTTTCCAAGAATATCATTGTACTCCTCGATCTGTTTCGAGAGTTCGCTATTTTCCTCATGCAGCTTTAACAGTTCGAGTCCAATCAGCTTGGAAAGCTGCATCGCGAGGATAGCTTCTGCCTGACGCTCAGTAAAATTGAGGGAGGAAGCGGTCTTTTCTGAGGTCTTGCTCTTAAAGCGAATCCCCTCGGTCTTTCCCTGCACAAGGCAGGTCTTTGCCTGAGAGATGGAGGTGGAACCGCGCAGGATCTCAATGATTAGATCGATTAAGTCAACCGCGCGGATCAGCCCGTTTACAATTTCCTGCCGCTTGACTGCCCGATCGAGCAGATGCTCATACTGGCGGGTGTAGAGCTGTTCCTGGAACAGGACAAACTCCTCAATCAAAGTCTTTAAATTGAAAAGAACCGGCTGATTGTCCTTGATGGCAAGCATATTAACTCCGTAAGTATCCTCCATCGGACTTTTTTTGTACAGACCATTTAAGAGATTCTCAATATCCCGATCTTTTTTTACTTCGACGACAATGCGCACATCAGCGGAGGATTCATCCCGCACATCGTAGATCTCGTCAAAGACCTTGTCCTTCATCAGGGAAACCAGGCTCTCCACCAGCTTCATTTTGTTTCCCGCCGAGGGAAAGGGAATCTGCGTGATCACAATGTTTTTGCGCCCTCCATCGGAAGGCTCAATCTCGATGGAGGAGCGAATTTTGATCCTGCCCTCCCCGGTCTCGTAAATATTTAGAAGGTCGTTGCCATTTACCACCGTGCCGCCCGTTGGAAAGTCCGGTCCCGGCACATAGTTCATCAGCTCGGAAACGGTGATATCGGGCTTGTCCATATAGGCAGTGACCGCGTTGATAACCTCGGCGGGGTTGTGCGGGGGCATATTGGTTGCCATCCCCACGGCAATGCCCGTTGTGCCATTGATTAAGAGATTTGGCAGCATTGCGGGAAGAACTTTTGGCTCTTTTTCACTATTATCGAAATTTGGCATAAATTCGACTAGGTTTTGATCAAGATGGTCAAGCAGTGCCATCGCGCCCGCAGACAGACGTGCCTCCGTGTAGCGCATCGCGGCAGGAGGATCGCCGTCGAGCGAGCCGAAATTGCCATGCCCATCCACCAGAGGGATCTGCATCGAAAATTCTTCCGACATATGTACTAGAGCGTCATAGATGGAAGAATCGCCGTGCGGGTGGTATTTACCCATAGTATCGCCGACGATGCGGGCACTTTTTCTGTGCGGTTTTTTCGGGTCAAGTCCAAGTTCGGTCATTGAGTAGAGGATGCGGCGCTGCACCGGCTTTAAACCGTCCCTCACATCTGGCAGCGCGCGGTCAATAATTACACTCATCGCATAGTTGCGGTAGGAGGTCTTCATCTCTTCCGAAAAATCAAGCTGTATAATATTGTCTGTCTTCATAGATAAAATCCTTTCTTACTAAATCCTCTTAAAAAATATCTAGCTGATCAGAAATCCAGTTTCGCATATTTTGCTTCCTCGACAATAAATGCGCGCCTTGGCGGCACGTTGCTGCCCATAAGCAGGGAGGTGACCTCGTCCGCCTCCACGGTATCTGAGAGCGAGACCTGCGCTAAGATCCTGGTATCCGGGTTTAGCGTCGTCTCCCAAAGCTGGCTTGCATCCATCTCGCCAAGCCCTTTGTAGCGTTGCAGGGCAAGGATTTTCTTCCCGCTTTTGCGGAATTTTTCCAATTCAAAATCATCAAAAAGATACTGGGATTTTTTCTTTTTTTTGCCCTTCTCGTTCCCCTCATACTCTACTTTATAAAGCGGCGGCATTCCCCGGTATACTTTGCCGTTGGTGATTAACTCCGGCATAAAGCGGTAGAAAAAGGTTAAAAGCAGTGTGCTGATATGCGCGCCGTCCACATCGGCATCAGTCAGAATAATAATTTTGTCATAGCGTAATTTCGTAATATCAAAATCATCCCCAATCCCGCAGCCAAACGAGGCGATCATGGTCTTGATCTCGTTGTTGACTAAAATCTTGTCGAGCGTGGCTTTCTCGACATTTAGAATCTTGCCGCGCAGCGGCAGCACAGCCTGGGTCTTTCGATTGCGCGCGGTCTTTACCGTACCGCCCGCAGAGTCGCCCTCGACAATGTAGACTTCACATTCCTCCGGCTTTTTCGAGGAGCAGGAAGCAAGTTTGCTCTTAGTATCCACGTCGTTTAACTGTTTTAATACTGCGCTGCGTGCCTTGTCCCCAGCCCTTCTGGCACTGTAGGAGCGCATGGAATTGTCGAGGATAGCTTTTAGAACTTCGATATTTTTGTCTAGGTAGCGTGCCACCTGCGTTGAAAATACATCCTCCACCGCGGTTTTTGCGTCGGTATTGCCAAGTTTTGTTTTGGTCTGCCCCTCAAACTGCGGGTCGGGATGCTTGATTGAGAGGATGGCAACAATGCCGTTGCGGATATCGCGCCCGTCTAAGTTCTCATCTTTTTCTTTCAGGTACCCAAGTTCCCTCGCATACTGGTTCATCACGCGCGTAAGTGCCGTCTTAAAACCAGTAACCAGCGTGCCGCCGTCCACCACATTGATGCGGTTGCAGTAGGAATTGATCTGCTCGGTGAAATTGTCGGTGTACTGAAAGGCAATCTCAACTTCGATCTCCCCACTCGTCCCCTCAATATAGATGGGTTCCGGGTGCAGTGTATTTGCCTCGCGGTTTAGATAGGAAACAAAACTTTTGATCCCCTGTGCCTCCTCATAAGTCTTTGTGGTGCCGGTATGCTCATTGACAAAGGTAAGTTTCAGCCCCCTATTTAGGTAGGCGACTTCCTTTAGACGCTTGCAGATGGTCTCCTCCTTGAATTCCACGGTCTCAAAAATTGTATCGTCCGGGTAGAAAGTGACACATGTGCCAGTATCAGATTTATTACATTTTCCGACAACGGGCAGCAGTCCATCCACTAACTCCGTGATTGGGTGCCCGCCATTTTGATATTCGTCCCGGTAAATTTTGCCGCCGCGCTTGATCTCAACAATCATATGGGAGGAGAGAGCGTTGACCACCGAGGCTCCCACGCCGTGCAGACCGCCGGATACTTTGTAGACCGCACCCCCAAATTTTCCGCCCGCATGTAAAATAGTGTAGACTACGCGCGCCGTTGGGATGTGTTTGGTCGGGTGGATGTCGGTCGGAACCCCCCTGCCATGGTCAGTAATGGTAATCCCCCCGTCCCTTTTCATCACAATATCGATCTGCTTGCAATAACCTGCCAAATGCTCGTCGATCCCGTTATCTAAAATTTCCCAAATCAGATGGTGAAGTCCTCTTGTGCCAGTGCTTCCAATATACATTCCGGGACGCTTGCGCACTGCTTCAAGCCCTTCCAAAACTACAATCTGACTGCCGTTATACTGTTCCATAAGATTCCTCACTTTTCAATAGTTTATCCGGTAGTAGTATAGCACAACCTCCCGGCATTTCGCAATCACTAAACAAAAAAATCGAAAATTTGTTCGTTTCTTCAGAAAAATCTTGCTTGTGAAATAAAAGTAGAGTATAATGAACAAAACTATGGTTACATAATAAAAGAAAAGATTGATGGAATTTTAGCAGTGTGGCAGGGAGTGGAAACAATAAAAGCAGGAGGGAAGGTTGTGCCAGATATAAAAATAAGTATTGTAATACCGGTGTATAATGTGGAAAGCTATCTGAGTGAATGTCTTGAGAGCGTACTTGGACAGACACTTGAAGGGATCGAAGTCATTGTAGTAAATGATGGAAGTACAGATAAATCGGTGCAAATTTTGCAAGAATATGAAGAAAAATATCGGGAAATTCTGCACGTATATCATATTGAAAATCAGGGTGTGAGTCATGCGAGAAATTTTGGAGTCTCAAAGGCTGTCGGAGAATATATTCTTTTTGTGGACAGTGACGATTTTATTGAGCCAGATATGTGTGAACTCTTATATCAAAAGGCAGTGGAGGGGGATGACGATGTTGTCCTGTGCCGGTATTTTGATGTGAGGGAGAGACCGCTGACCAAAAGATTAGTGCGCACAAGAAGCAAAGTTTATACGGTAAATTATGAAACCGATTTTAATTTGTATGAAAATAAATTTGAGCTGGTGCATATCTCCCCGTTCCCGTGGGACAAGCTCTACCGCAGGGAACTGATTGCAAAGCACCCTTTTCCGCAGGGGCTGCGCTTTGAGGATCTGGCGATCATGTACCCGGTGATGTGCGATGCGAAGCGCATCGGCGTTTTGCAGAACCGTCTCTACAATTACCGAAGAGCCTCGACGACGAGTTTTTTGAATTCGTTAAGTGAAAAGACGCTTGATATTATCCCGGCACTTACAATGATGGTGGACAGCTTAAAGGCAAACGGGCATTTTACGGAGTTTTACGAGGAGATTGAATATATCTGTGTGCGCCATCTTCTGCTGCGCCTTAACCTGATTTTTGACAGTGAGAGAAAACAGTCTTTTGAGAATCGGGGGATGCTCGATCTAAAACGGCGGCTTGTGGTTGCGATAATGGATTATCTTGAGAAGAATTTTTCCGGCTGGCAGCGGAACCGCTATTTAAAATATACTGCGTCCGCCGCCAGCAAGCGGATGTTGCCGCTCTACAAAAGCAAGCGCAAGATGCTGCGCCGCCTTTCAATACGCGAAAAAACTCCTCTGGTTCTCCTGAAGGTGAATCTTAAAGCAAAGCATTTTTTCATCAAACTAAAGAAGAAATGCAGAAGTTTTTTCAAGCGCAAAAACAAACTGCGCTATTTAAAGGAGAAGAGCAGTTTCTTAAAACTCTTTTCTCTCCCGCGCGATGTGGAATACACAAAGTATTATTTAAAGCTTCCTGTCTCCGAAAATCAGGTGCTTTTTGAGTCGAAGCACGGGGATGATGTGGCGGGAAATATTTTCTATATGCTTTTGGCGATGAGGGAGGAAAAATTCCGCTCTTTAGAAGTTTACCTGACGATAAAAGGGGAGTTGATGGAGGGATGGAAGGATCGGCTTTCGCGGTATGGCATTGATTTTGTCACGCTCTTGCCCTACAATTCCACCGAGTATTTAAAAATGCTTGCGACGGCAAAATACCTGATTACGGATACCAGCTTCGCAAGTTACTATATCAAGCGGAAAGAACAGGTGTATTTAAACACCTGGCACGGTACACCGCTAAAGGCGATGGGGCGCATCGTGCCTCAGCGTGAGTACGCCCTGGGCAATGTACAGCGCAATTTTATGATCGCTGATTATCTTCTCTACCAAAATGAGTTTTCCAGGGATGTTTTTCTTGATGATTATATGATCCGCGAACTTTATCAGGGTGAGATTCTGCTCTCCGGCTACCCGCGAAATTCAGCTTTTTTTGGCAGGGAGCGAAGGGATGTGATCCGCGATGAGTTAGGGCTTTCCGATCTGCAGGTGATGGCGTATATGCCGACCTGGAGAGGGCTGCTCAGCAAAAAAGAGAACAAAAAACAGATTGAGGAGATCGGAAATTATCTCTATGATATTGACAGGGCACTAAATGAGGGGCAGATCCTTTTTGTAAAACTGCACCCGTATGTCAAGGAGGGGTTAAACTATGAGGACTTTGAACATATCCGACCATTTCCGGAAGAGTATGAGACCTATGATTTTTTAAATGCCACCGACCTTTTGATCACGGATTATTCCAGCATTATGTTCGACTATGCAGTCTCCGGCAAAAAGATCATTCTCTTTACGTATGACCGTGAAGAGTATCTGAGTGATCGGGGAATGTATATTGATCTGGAAACCATCGAGTTCCCGCAGGCGGACACGGTGGAGGAGCTGATAGAGAAGATCAATGATAAAATGCCTGCCTCTTACGAAAATTTTCGAAAAACTTACTGCCCATATGACCGTGAGGATACAGCGAAATCCGTCTGTGAGTTTCTCTTTCTTGGCGAAAAGCCGAATTTTTCAGTGGAAAAGCTTCCTAGTAACGGCAAGGAAAATGTGTTGATTATGATCAATACGCTGACCAAGGGACCGGGCACAACAAAAATGATTGAGCGTCTGAATGAACTTGACCGGGAGCATTACAATTATTTTTATTGTATGAAATCGCAGAATGTAAAGGGAGCCAGCCGCAAGCTTGCAC